>JAMWCT010000135.1 GCA_023819525.1 Candidatus Omnitrophota bacterium | reverse complement strand
ATTAAAGAAATACCTATGAGGGTAAGTATACTTATTATGAGAATTCTTAGCCAATATAATTTCAAAAAGATTTTTAACTGCCTTGAATCCATCTAATTTTCTCCTTTTTTGTTTTTAAATATTTTTTAATATCTTTCTCTAATAAATATAACATAAAAATTAATTTTTTCAAGAAAAGGACTTTAAGGGTGCAAAACACATGCCATTTACAAAGTGGAAAGTTAACTATTTTAAACCTTAAATTAAGGATAATAATTTAATTGAAAAGTGTTAACAAGAAGAGTAAAATATAAATAAAAAAAGGGGTGGTGTATGCAAGTAGCAGAGCTAAAAGGAAAATTGGTTCTTTTTAAATTTTCAGAGGAATTAAGAGGAGAAGATCTTTCTTTATTTCAGATTTATAAAGATGAAGTTTGGGCTGTGGTAACAGGGATAGATACAGAAGGGGTGTGGATAGAAAATCCTTCATATGAACTTGGGGTTTGGTGGGATAAAGATGGGAATTTAATACCACCTCATAAGCAAGTAAAGGAAAAAGTTAAGACAAATATACTTATTCCTTGGCGTTATATAAAATTATTGATGAGCGTTGAAGATGAACGTTTTCAAAAAATAAAGAATGAACGTTTTCCGGGTTTTCAGATATATAGGTGATTTATAAAAAGGGGGGGTGTGATGTTATTTTTTAGTTTATTTTTTGTTGTAATAATTGTTATATTTCTTTGGATAGTTTCAGTTTATAACAGTTTAATTGAACTAAAAGTTCGCTCAGAAAATGCTTGGTCCGACATTGACGTTCAATTAAAACGCCGTTATGAACTTATACCTAATTTAGTAGAAACTGTAAAAGGATATGCGCAACATGAAAAAAGTGCTTTGGAGGCAGTAATTAGTGCGCGCGCAAAAGCTATCGGTGCAACTACTATCTCTGAAAAAGGTCAGGCTGAAAATTTTTTAAGTAGCACGTTAAAATCTCTTTTTGCTGTGGTTGAAAACTACCCACAACTAAAGGCAAATGAAAGTTTTTTAAAGCTACAGTCAACTTTAAGTGAAATTGAAGATAATATACAATCAGCGCGGCGTTATTACAATGCTGTTGTTCGCGATTATAATACCAAACTTGAAGTTTTTCCAAGTAATATGATAGCCAATATTTTTTCTTTTAAAAAACGCGACTTTTTCCAACTTGATGTGCCAGAAGAAGAAAGAAAAGCTCCAGAAGTAAAGTTTTAATTTAAAAGCACACAAAACGGTGTTAAAATATAAAATTTTTCTTTTTATTTTATTTTTTCTTTTTGTTGGAAAAGTTTATTCATGGGAGATTAGTGATTTTACTGTAGATATTGAAATTAATCGCGATAGCTGTATTGTTGTTACTGAAAAGATAACTGCTAACTTTTCTGACACTCCTAAACACGGGATATTTAGAGATATACCCATCAAGTATCGCGACGAAACAGGAAGGTATTTTAATTTCAATTTGCAAATTTTAGGTATTTATGATGAAGAAGGAAATCCTTGGACCTATACCAAAATCTATTCTAAAGAATACTTAACACTTAAAATTGGTTCACCTTATAAAACTTATCAGGCAGAAAAAATTTTTATTATTAAATATAGAGTTGAAGGTGCGATACTTTATTTAGATAATCATGACCAGTTATATTGGAATGCTATAGGGACTGAATGGGATGCTCCTATAAATAATGTAACTATCAATGTGCGTTTACCTGTGGTAGTAAAATCAGAATTGTTGCTAATAAAAAGTTATAGTGGTAGATATGGTTTAAGACAAGATAGTTTAAATGCCAAAACTGATGGTCAAAATATTATTTTTAGAGGCGAACATTATTTACCTTATGAAGGTTTAACTGTAGTTGTAGGTTTTCCAAAAGGGATAGTTGAAGAGAGAATTAGAACTTATCAGGAAAGAGGGCATAGCCGAAAAGATAGTTTTCAAAATTACGATAAAGACTATCAAAAAAATGATCATATGTTTTATAGTTATTCAGAGAGGAGGGGTGGTGCAATAAATTTTTCTTTTTTCATTTCATTTCTAATTCCGATTATTGTCTTTGTAATAATGTTTAGGCTTTGGTATAAATATGGCAAAGATCCAAAATTAAGGAAAAGTATTGTAGTAGAATATAAAGTCCCCCAAGATCTTACGCCTATAGAAATGGGAACATTAATTGATGATAAAGTAGATATAAGAGATATTTCTGCTACAATTATAGATTTGGCTATTCGAGGGTATTTGCGAATTGTTCAAACTGAAAAAGTTTTTTTTAGAAAAAATTATGGATTTGAAAAATTAAAGGAGTATAAGAGCGATAATTCTTTAAAAGATTATGAAAAAATTATACTTTCTGCTTTATTTGAGGAAAGTTTTGGCAAAAATAATTTTGTAGATTTTGGAAAAAACTTAGGAGGCGGATTTAATCCTGCATATACTAGTTTTGTAGAGCTTTCTAGTTTAGAAAATAATTTTTACACCAAGTTAAATAGTATTAAAGAAAGCGTATTTTTGCAACTTATAAAAAAAGGTTTTTATGCAAAAAATCCACAAAAGGTAGTTTCTTTCTATAGAAATTTAGGTATAATTTTTTTAACTTTAGGTATTTTATTAACGATGTTTTCATCCTTTGGTTTATCTATAGCTTTAAGTGGAATAATTTGTATTTTATTTTCTAAATATATGCCAGCAAAAACCAAATTAGGCGTGGAGGTATATGGTAAAATATTGGGTTTTGAGGAATTTTTAATGCGCACAGATAAAGACAAGATTGCTGTTTCTGAAAGGCGAAATATTTTTGAGAAGATGCTTCCTTATGCAATTTGTTTGGGTATATCCAGCAAATGGGCAAAAATATTTTCTGATGTATACACCACTTCTCCAAATTGGTTTTTGACAAGTTACCAAGATAAATTTTTAATGGCTGATTTTATAGCAGATCTAAATCATTCAATAAACATAATGAGCACTACTTTTGTTTCTATGCCTCGCACAGTTTATAGTGGCGGTGGTTTTGGTGGAGGTGGTTTTTCTGGCGGTGGTTTTGGTGGAGGCGGAGGCAGGTCGTGGTAAAAAGAAGATTTTTTTATTTTATTTTAAATTTAACGTTGATTTATTTTATTTTTCAGTTAATTTCTAAACTTACTAAATATTTGTTAAAAGATATAAATGTACTGAAAAAAACTTGCTATAAGAAAAAAACAACTAATTTTAAATATTTTGATACTAAAGATGTGGTTGATGCTGAGTTTAAAGAATTAAAGTAATTATGGAAAGGCAGAATTATATTGTTTGTGTAGATATGGATGCCTTTTTTGCTTCTATTGAGCAACGTGATAACCCTTCTTATAGAGGTAAGCCCATAATAGTTGGAGCAGATCCAAAAGTAGGAAGAGGGGTAGTTTCAACCTGTTCTTATGAAGCAAGAAAATATGGGATAAAATCAGCTATGCCAATTAGAGAAGCATATCGGTTATGTCCTTTTGCAATTTTTTTAAGACCAGATATAGAAAAGTATACTAAAGTTTCGCAACAAATTTATGAAATTTTATACACTTTTACTCCAATTATAGAGAGAGTAAGTATCGATGAGGCATTTTTAGATATAAGTGGTAGTTATCATCTTTTTGGCACACCGCTAGATACTTGTCGCTTAATTAAAGAAAAAATAAAAAGTAAAACTTCTTTAACAGCTTCTTTAGGTCTTGCGCCAACAAAGAT
>JAMWCT010000021.1 GCA_023819525.1 Candidatus Omnitrophota bacterium | reverse complement strand
TTTTTACCAGAGTAATGGATTTTTTAATGGTTATCGCTTTTATGATTTTGACTATCTTTGTTTATTCAAATTTCGTGACAATTAGAAAAATTCAAAAAAAGATTGAAAAAATTGTTAGGGGCAAGGCTTTAAAAAGTATAAAATGAGTAATTTCCCAAAAATTTCAATTATTACCCCCTCTTTTAATCAGGGAGATTTTATTAAGAAAACCATTGATAGCGTTTTATCGCAAAATTACCCAAATCTTGAATATATAATAATGGATGGTGGGTCAGCTGATGGCACAATCAGTATTTTGAAAAGCTATGGCAAAAAAATTATTTGGAGGTCTGAAAAAGATAGGGGGCAGGCAGAGGCGATTAATAAAGGATTAAAGTTATCAAACGGAGAAATAATTACTTATCTTAATTCTGATGATTTATTAGAAAAAGGCGCCTTATTTAAAGTTGGAGAGTTTTTTAAAAATAATCCGGATAAACTCTGGGTTTTTGGCAAATGCCGAATAATTAATGAGAAAGAGAAAGAAGTAAGAAAGCTAATTACCGCCTACAAGAATTTTTTTCTTAAAAGATATAGTTATAATACTTTATTAATTTTAAATTATATTTCTCAGCCGGCAGTTTTTTGGAAAAGGGAGATATTAGAGACTGTTGGTTATTTTAAAGAAGATGAATTTTATGAGCTTGATTATGAATACTGGTTAAGGATCGGAAAAAAATATCAGCCGGGGTATATAGACGATTATCTTTCTTCTTTTAGGGTTCATCAAAAAGCCAAAAGCGGCAGTTCTTTTTTTCTCCATTATTGGCAGGAATTAGTCGTTGCCAGCCGTTTTAGTAAAAATCCTTTAATTCTGAATCTTCATTTTTTTAATTTTTTGGCTATAATATTGGTATATAGTTTTCTAAAATTATTTAAGAGATGATTTGATATAGAGATTATATCAATCGCTTCCCTCTAATAAATTATGAAGAAACAAAAAATTTTGGTGACCGGGGCTGGTGGTTTTATCGGGCATCATATGGTTTCTTTTTTAAAGAAAAGAAATTATTGGGTAAGAGGGGTTGATATAAAATACCCAGAGTATTCTCCTAAAGATGAAGCTGACGAGTTTATTATTTTAGATTTAAGAGATTTAAAAAATTGTTTAAGAGCGACAAAAGGAATAGATAAAGTTTATCATTTTGCGGCAAATATGGGAGGGATAGGCTATATAACCGAGATAAAAGCGGCGATAATGAGGGATAATTTTTGGATTAATACTAATATTGCCGAGGCTTGCAGGGTAAATGGGGTTAAGAGGTTATTTTTTTCTTCCTCTGCCTGTGTTTATCCTACTTTTAAACAAAATCTTCCCAGTATTAAAGGTTTAAAAGAGAATGACGCTTATCCGGCAGATCCAGATAATGAATATGGTTGGGAGAAACTTTTAGCAGAAAGACTTTTTAATAATTTTTATTTAGATTATGGATTAGAAGTAAGAATTGCCCGGTATCATAATGTCTTTGGGCCAGAGGGGACTTATGATGGTGGTAAAGAGAAGGCACCGGCGGCAATTTGCCGAAAAGTCGCCTTAGCAAAAAATGGTGATGAAATAAAAATTTGGGGAGATGGAAAACAAACCAGATCCTTTTTATATATTGATGATTGTCTTGAGGGAACTTTTTGCTTGATGGAGTCAGATTATAAAGAGCCTTTAAATATCGGTTCTGATAAAAAAGTAACCATTAATGAGTTAGTAGATATTGTTTCTAAAATTGCTGGCAAGAAATTAAAAAAAACTTATCAGTTAAATAAACCCCAAGGAGTTAGGGGAAGAAATGCGGATATTTCCTTAGCGAAAAAAGTGATTAATTGGCAGCCAAAAATTAGCCTAGAAGAAGGTTTAAGAAAAACTTATTTCTGGATTTTTAAAATGGTAAATTTAAAATAGGTGATTTATTACCTTTATTTTCCTTACTAATCTCTTCCATTAAAGAAGCTACACAGAAGTATATTAAAACTGCATAAATATAGTAGTGTTGAAACATTAAACGATTAAAAGCCGTTTCTAAGTGCCATTGAAGTGGTGTTTTAGTCAAAAGAAAAGTGATGATTACAAATAGCGTATGAAAGATAATAACTTCCCATAAAAATAAAATTTGGAAGATCTTTTTAAAGCGGAAATTTATTGTTATAAAAGAGAGAAATAAAGAAAAAATTATTAATAAAAAATTTCCTCTTAAATCGTTGATTAAAAATTGACCGATAACCGGTAAACGATTAAGGTTTTTAATAATTGGGATATCCTCTTTAGCAAAAGCTCCTTGAATAGGCCAGAGAGAGACATTATTTATCTTAAGCATTATAGGCCAAAGGAAAAGGAATAGAAAAAATAAAAATAAATAAGGGAAAATAGTTTTAATTTTTTTTACCCCCCCTAAGAGTAGATAATGAAAGATGAAGTTAAAAATTAGGATTAATCCTAGGGTGGAACCTTCTAACTTAATTAATCCAATGCTTCCGGCTAAAATGAAAGAAATGAGATAAGTTGTTTTTTTTTCCTTTTTGGGGAGCCTATTTAATAATTTCAGAAAATAAATTGTAGAGACAGCAGTAAAAATTGCTACCCCTCCGTCCATATAGCCACTTGTGAAGAAAAAGCTTTTATAAAAAGATACGGTAATTAATGAAGCAAAAAATTTTTGCCAAAATTTATTGTGTTTTCTCAAAAGTTCCAATAAAGCAATCGTAAAGAAAAAATAAATAGTTGGGAAAATAAGTCTTCCGTAACACTCATTTAATCCTCCTGTAAATTTTATAATCAACACCTCGTAAATAGGAAGAAGGTTGGGGTAAGTGGGAAATGAAATACTTTTAAGCGGAATCCCAAAATATAGACTTTTTATCTTATTAAACCAAATCCCAACAGCATCGCTTGCAGATACAGGAGAACTTAAAACTGAGATGTAACCGCAGAGAAGAATTATAATTGAAGGAGAGAAAGAAAAAAGAAAATTGCAAAAAGAATTAAATAAGGATGTAAAATAAAAACACAACCCTTTTTTCTTACCAAATTTCCATTTCTTAAGATATTTAAAGCCCCAAAAAACCATCGAAAAGATTATAAAAACTGACAAAAAGATAAGCATTAAAGATTGGTTAATGTTTAAGGAGTGGCAGATGAGTAAATAAGCACCGATTAAAATTAGTCCTAACCACCATTTTGAGACTAAAGAAACGTGGTTTTTTAAGAATACTCCTCCTACTACTATTGGCAGTATAAAAATTGCAATAAAAGAAAAAGATAATTTAATTATCTCTGACATTATTTATTTCTTTTAAAAATAAAATCCAAGGACTTATCTTTTCTTCTAAGATTTTTTTATAAAATGTTTTTTTTATAGCGGTAAAACATTTTTCCTTACGGTTTATAATTTTATAATCTTTAATATCAACCTTCACCCCGAGGATCTCAACGCTATTAATTTTTATGTCCTTTTTATTCCCAGAAGGATACTCTATTTTTAAAATGAAATCGACACAGCCGCGGTTATAAGAAAAATTTATAATTGGTTTAGGGAATCGGTAGATTAATATCGAACTAAAAGGAATATTTTCAATTACCCAATGATTTAAAGGGGTAGTCTCATAAATAGAAGGATAAAGAGTAATTTTAAATTTTACTATTAGAGGTTTAATATTGTCGTTTTTTTCAAGAGATAATTTGATTCCTGTCATTATATCGTAATCATTTTCTGTATTAAATTTCCATACCGTTTCTTCTTTTCCATCCATATTATGCTTCCCTATAAGAAAAGCCTCAGTTATTTTACTTTCTTTAATATCATTATCTGAAAGGTTTATGCCTATTTTAAGGCGATCATCTTTTTTGTATCGGCTTAAAGGCAAAAATAAATCGATAAATTTTTGGTAATCTTTATATCTGATTTCAGGGATAATCCCCTTTTCTGGTATCTTTGAGACGATTTCTTTTACATAACCATAGCCAAAGTTATTACAATAACCATAGTAAATATTCTTTCTGTCCTCTGTGGTCGTATTTATAAGTAGATGAAAATTGTTGATTGATTGTCTTAATTCTATTAAAATTTTCTTAGTCGCCAGAAACAGAAAAAACAAGAAAGCGAAGCTAATCGTTATTAAAATTAATTTTTTTCCCAAATACATATTAAATATCTTGAATTCATTTTTTCCCCATTTGAATAAAAAAGCTGTCTTATAGACTTTCTTATTATAACAAATATTTTTTGTGATAAAATTAAGTAAATTTATTTCAAGAGCGCGAAAACCATGGGTTCTGTCCGTTTGAGCCCCCATATAATAAGTCGCGCAAAGCACGTTAAGGTGAGGAAAGGGGAGCCACACGCTTTATGCTTGGAGGTCTATATTTTTTAATTTAGTAAAGAAGCAACTGGTATAGACTTATGATATTAATAACTGGAGCAGCAGGATTTTTGGGACATCATCTCTTAAAACAGTTAGAAAAAGAAAAGATTGATTATCTTTTTTTAGTAAGGAAGAAAAATTTAAAAGGAAGGAACGTTATTTATGGAGATATTTTGGAAGATAACTGGCAGAGAGATATAAAAGTTCCTATCGATAATATTATTCACTTGGCAGCAGTTATAGATGATGGTGATAAAAATCTTTTTAAAGTAAATATTAAGGGAACGGAAAAAATAGTAAAACTAGCAGAAAAATTAAAAGTTAAGAATTTTATTTTTTTAAGCAGCGCCTTAGTTAATTTTAAAGATATAGAAACACCTTATGTTAAAAGCAAAAGAGAAGGTGAAAAAATTGTTTTGGGAAGTAATTTATCTTGGACAATTTTAAGACCGACACAAACATATGGTTTAGGCGATAAAAAAAATTTTGGCTGGATTTTAAACTTTATTAAGAAAAACCCGGTTGTTCCAATTTTTTCTGGTAATTTATTCCTCCAACCTGTTTATGTTGATGATGTTGTTAAAGCAATTACGGCCTGCTTAAACAATAAATCCAGTGAAAGAAAAATTTATAACCTTGGAGGCCCGGAGATTTTAAAATTAGAAGAAATAGAGAAATTAATGATAAAAAAAATAAAAAACCCCAAAATCAAAATTTACTTTCCCCATTTCCTTTTAAAACTCTTAATTAATGTTAAAGATTTTTTACCTCCCTTTTTAAGAAAAAAATTAATGATTTTAAGTAAATTTGAGAAAGTTTCTTTTTTAGAATATAAAGAAGCAGAAAAAGATTTAAATTTTAGACCAATAAAGTTTAAGGAGGGATTGAGTCTTTGGTTAAAGAAATATTGAAATAGTGTTAATTATGAAAATTGCTTTATTCTTAAGCGAATCAAATAAAAGAGGTTGTGCTAATAAAGATTTAGCTGGTTCAATGGGAACAAGGACAATAATTGGTAATTCGCTTTTGGCAAAAATTCTTGAAAAAATTAAAAAGAAAAGTGTAAAAATTCCGATAGTTAACTTTGCTTATTTAGTTTCAATTTTTAAAAAATATGGACACGAGGTAGAATTCTGGAAGAATAGAATCGGGAAGGCAGACGTAGTAATAATTCAGTCCTCAATTGTTGATTTTTATGAAGACTTAAAATGGGTAAGAAAAATCAGAAAAAGGAAAATTAAAGTTGGTTTTTGCGGCGCCTTTGCTTCGGCAATGCCTGAGCTTTTTTTAAAATATGGAGATTTTGTGATTGTTGGTGAACCAGAAAACGCCGCTTATAAAATAGCAAAAGGAAGGACTATACCTGAAGGAGTAATAATAAGTCCACCGATTCAAGAGTTGGATTCTTTACCTTTTCCGAGTTGGGAGATTTTTCCTTATAAAGATTATTCTTATTGGCCCGTTATCAGGAAAAAACCGATTTTAACAATTTTAACTTCCCGCGGCTGTCCATTTTCTTGCGGTTATTATTGTCCTTATCCAAATTTTCAAGGGAAAATCTGGCGAAAAAGAAGCGTTGAAAATGTAATTAACGAAATTAAATACTTAATTAAAGATTATCAAATTAAAGCCTTGGATTTTCGCGACCCAAATTTTACTTTGGATAAAAAAAGAGTAGAGAATATAGCTAAAGAGATAATAAAAAATAATATTAAAGTATATTGGTCTTGTGAGACTCATTTAAATTCACTGGATAAAAATTTAGTAAAAATCCTTTATAAAGCAGGTTTAAGAAATATTAATGTTGGGATTGAGTCCGGCAATGAGGAGGTTTTAAAAAATTCCAAAAGAATAAACTCTAATAAGAAACATCAAAAGGAAATTATTAATTATTGCCAGAGCTTAGGGATAAGCGTTGCTGCCTTTTATATTTTGGGTCTACCATCTGATACTTCGGAGACTATTAAAGAAACTATTAAATATAGCCAAGAGCTTAATACGATGATTGCCCAGTTTTCCCTTTGTACACCATATCCTGGGACAAAATTTTATGAAGAAATAAAAGATAAAATTTTTGAGAAAGATTGGGAGAAATTTGACGAGTATCACCCAGTTTTTAGGCATGAGAGTTTAAGTTTCAAAGAACTAATGAGTCTTAAAGAAAAAGCTTGGGTAAGTTATTATTTTAGACCAAAATATATCTTTAATTTTCTAAGATTATTCTTTAAGGATAGATGAAAAAAGAAAAATGAATATAAAATTGCTAAAAAAATTTAATGAAGTTGAAAAAAAACATTGGTGGTGGGAAGGAAGAAGGAAATTATTAAGGGATTTACTTTCTAAAAAGAGATCAAGAAAAATTCTAGATGTTGGTTGCGGGACCGGAGAAACCCTTTCTTTTTTACAAAAAACTTTTCCAAAAGCAGAACTTTACGGAGTAGATTTATCTCAAGTAGCAGTGAAATATGCAAAATCAAGGGGACATAAAAAAATTTTTCGTGCTTCTGCCCTCAAATTGCCATTTAAAAAAGATTTTTTTGATACAATTTTGATTTTAGATGTGTTGGAACATATTAAAAATCATCAAAAAGTTATTTATGAGGCAAAAAGAGTTTTAAAAAATAAAGGGCAGATTGTCATCACTAGTCCTAGCTTAAGTTTTCTTTGGTCAGACCATGACAGAATGCAAGGACACCATAGACGTTATACCCCAAGAGAAATTAGAAAATTAGCTAGAAATGCAAATTTAAAAGCCTCTTTTATTAGTTATTTTAATTTCATTTTTAGTTTTCCTATAATTGCGATTAGATTATTAGGGAAAATAAGATTGTTTAAATTTTTATTAAGTTATGATAACGGATTTAATTATAATATTATTTATTATCCTATATTTAATTTGCTCTTAGAAAAAATATTTATTTTTGAGATTTCCCTTCTAAAGTTTATAAAATATCCATGGGGAATTTCTATTGTCGCTGTTTTAACTAAAGAAAATAAATGAAAGGAAAAAATTCGTTATTTTTTTTATTAAAAAAGAACTCCTTACTTTTATTTGTTTTTTCAATAACTTTTATTGTGGGATTACCATCTCTTTTCGTTCCTTGGTCTTTCATTGATGACGGATATAATCATATAGAAGCGCAGAAAATGACAGGGCTACTAAAAGAGAAAGGTCTTTTATCCTTTTTAGATTATGCCTCAAGAGCTCCTATAGGGCATGGTAGGTTTATGCCGTTTTATTTTATTTTTCATTGGGTAAGACTTACAGTTAGCGGAAAGAATTATGCTCTCTGCCATTTTATTCATATTATTCTTTTTACTTTTACTGTATTTTTTATTTTTAAGACAGTAGATACCCTAACTCACTCTTCTTTAAAAAGCTTCCTTTCTTCTGTTTTTTTTATTTTAAGCGCCATTAATATAGAGAATATATACCGCTTAGGACCACAGGAACCATTTTTGGCATTTTTATTATCGGCTTCTTTATTCTTTTTATTTAGAAAAAAAATGTTATTAAGTTTATTTTTTAATATCTTACTTTTTTTAACAAAAGAAACTTCTATAGTGATTGTTCCCTTTACTTTTGTTCTCTATACTCTCTCGATTTTTACTCGCAAAAATAAAGAAGAAAAAAGATATTTTCTCAAGTATTTCATTTTTAATCTCTTTTTTGGCGTTGTAGCGACATTTTTTATCTTAAGGGCAAAAGAGAGGTATATAAATGCCTATTCTGGAGGATATCAATTTAATCCTGACATTCTTTTTAGACATTTTTTTATTTATTTAAAAATCTTTTTTGATTATTATAATCTCCTTCTTTTAATAACATTTGGTCTCTTTTTTTATAGAATCCTATCAGCCTTAAAAAAAAGAGAATTTTTAAAAGACTATTATCCTCAATTAGTTTTTCTTATAATATTCGGTTTTTATTTAGTTATTCTATTACCATGGAAAGTAGTCTTGACACGGTATTTGCTTCCAGCGATGATTGGATTTTCAATTTTTATGGGAATCGAAACTGGGGAGACCCTAAATTTATTAAGGAGACTTGAGATTAAGGAAAAACTTTCTATTTTAAATAGAAAGTTTGTAATTTTATTTAAATACTTCTTTGTTTTTCTTTTATTTTTAACTTTGTCTTTTCATCTTTTAATTATTAAAAATCATATTGGGGTAACCGTTACTCAACATAATAAGGAAATGATAAAATTCTTATCCACTCTTCCCAAAAACAGCCAGGTTTTTTTGAATTTTAAAAAAATAGAGGATACAGTAGAGTATTTTTATGAAATCCCCTTACACCTTTCTTTTTTTTACAATCGTAATGATTTAAAATTTAGTTATCTTGATTTAGGAAGACAAAAATTTAAAAAAGGCGATTATATTGTTAGCGGAGATATTTTTCCGCGATATTCAGAAGAGGAAATTTCTACTTTATCCGGAATTATCAAAATTAAAAATTTCAGTCATAAACCAGCAGAAGTTGTTATCTGTCCACCTTCTTGTATAATTAAAAAAACAATATTTAATTTTCCAACCATAATATTTAAACCTAGGTTTTTTTTAAGTAGTCTCTATAGTTTTTCAAGATTGAACTTTTATTGGAATATATACGGTCTTAAATAATTTTATGAAAAATAATTAAATGAAAATAACTTTTGTTTACCCAAGAATTAAACAATCTGACTTTGGGAGCGGGAGTTTGGATTACCCGATAGGAATCTTGGCCTTGAGTTCTTATCTAAAAAGAGAAATGCCTGATATTAAAATAAGTGTTATTGACGCCACCTTTATGCGGAGCTGGAAAGAATTCAAAAAAATGGTAAAAACAGAGAGTCCTGACATTTTAGGTTTTTCCTTTTCTTCACCTTTAGCTGATGATGCTTATCAGGCAATTAAATTAGCAAAAAAGGTTTGTCCTGAAGCATTAATTATTGCCGGCGGACCACACCCAACCGTTGACCCGGTTTCTGTTATTAAAAAGGGAGTGAAAATTGCCGTGATTGGAGAGGGAGAAAAGTCATTAGTCCAAATTATTAATTCATTTAAGAGAAAAGAAAGCTTTTCAAAAGTGGAAAGCGCGTTTTATCGCGATGGTCAAAAGATTAAATATAATCCCCGTATAAGCTATATTGAAAACCTTGATAGTTTACCAATTCCTGATAGGTCGCTTTTGGATATTAACCGTTATATTGATGTTAATGGTTCGCTTCATATGCTAACCACTAGAGGCTGTCCTTTTAATTGTTTTTTTTGCCAGCCGACACAAAGAAAGCTTTTTGGGGTAAATGTTCGGGCTAACAGTCCAGAAAGAGTAATTGAGGAAATAAAAAATATCGTTAAAAATTATGGAAAAAAGAAATTTGTCCTTTTTATAAACGATGATACCTTTACTTTTGACGAAAAAAGAGTTAAGAAGATTTGTAATTTAATGATTAAAAATAAATTCGATAAAATTCCTTGGTGGTGCCATAGCCGGGTTAACACCTTTACTGAAATAATTGCTCGGGCAATTAAAAATGCTGGTTGTATAGGGGTAAGTTTTGGGGTGGAATCAGGGTCGCAAAGAATTTTAAGTGAAATTTTAAGGAAAGGTATTACAGTGGAACAAACAGAGAAAGCCTTTAAAATTGCTCATAAATATGGGATTTTGACATTGGCCTATTTAATGATTGGTTCCCCAACCGAAACTGTGAATGATTTGGAAGCGACAAATAGATTAATTGCCAAGATTCACCCCGATATAATATCAATTAGTAGAACCACCCCAGTTCCGGGGTCGGCCCTATATGATTATGCAAAAAAAAAGAGAATTTTAAATCTGAAAACATCTGCAGATTTTGGTTACTATGGGGATATTAAACCTTTAAAACTCGACACTCTAAAAGAAAAAGAAATTGAATTTTACAAAAGTAAATGGACAAAAACCTGGCTCTTTTCTTTATATAAAAATTTTTTTAAATATATAAAACTTTTAATTCCTTCAAATACTAGGTTCTTCTTAATTAAAAATGCAATTAGGACAATTAAAAAGAAATTAAAATTTCTGAGTTGATATGATAAAAAAATGTGAGAAATTTTATTTAAAAAAGAAAGTTTTAATTACAGGAGGACTAGGGTTTATTGGTTCAACAATTGCCAGAAAATTAGTAGAAATAGGATGCGAAGATATTACCCTTATTGATTCCATGATTCCTCAGTACGGAGGTAATCTTTTTAATATTAAAGGAATAGAGAAAAAGGTTAAGATAAATTTTTCTGATATTAGAGACGCTTATAGTATCAGTTATTTAGTGCAAAATAAGGATATTATTTTTAATTTAGCAGGGACACTAAGTCATGTAGACAGTATGAAGGATCCTTTTACCGATCTTGATATTAATTGCCGAGCACAGCTTACAATTTTAGAAGCCTGCCGGAAATATAATCCTAAAGTTAGAATCATTTTTGCCGGAACAAGAAATCAGTATGGCAAAGCAAAATATTTGCCGGTTGATGAAAGCCATCCGATGGAGCCGGTTGATATTAACGGAATAAACAATATTGCTGGAGAATGGTATCACATTCTTTATAACAATATTTATGGAATTAAAGCTTGCTCATTAAGACTAACTAATTGTTACGGCCCAAGACATCAAATGAAACACCCCCGGCAAGGTGTTTTGAATTGGTTTATAAGACAGGTAATAGATGGAGAGAAAATTAAACTTTATGGGTCTGGAGAACAAATTAGAGATTGTAATTACGTTGATGATGTCGTTACCGCATTTTTAATGGTTGGCGCTTCAAATGAAGTTTGGGGAAGCGCTTTTAATTTAGGAGGAACACCGGTATCTTTAAAAAAATTTGTAGAAGAGGTAATTAAAATTTACGGAAAAGGCTCATATGAAATAGTCCCTTTTCCAAAAGAAAGAAGAATAATTGAGCCGGGTGATTATATAGCTGATTGGAGAAAAATTAAAAAAACCGTTGGTTGGGAACCAAAGGTTACTTTAGAAGAAGGAATTAAGAAGACAATCGATTTTTATAAAAAATATAAAAATTTTTATTGGCAAAAAGGAACATTTTTATGATTCCTTTATTCGATTTAACAGGACAATATAAAATTATTGAAAAAGAAATAGTCAGCGTTATTAAAAAGGTTTTAAATAAGGGTCAATATATTTTAGGGGATGAAGTAAAAAATTTTGAAAAAGAGTTTGCTAAATATCTTAATATCAAATACTCTGTCGGTTTAGCTTCGGGAACAGATGCCCTAAAAATTGCCCTTAAGTCCTTAGGATTGAGCCCCGAAGATGAAGTAATTCTTCCGGCAAATGTGTACCCAACTGCTTTTGGAGTAAGGGAGGCAGGAGTAAAAATTAAATTAGTTGATGTTAATTTAGATACTTATAATCTAGATTTAAATTTATTAGAAAAAACTATCACTGAAAAGACTAAGGCTGTTATAATTGTTCATCTTTACGGTCAACCGGCAGATTTAGATTCGATTTTAAGTATTGCCAAAAAATATAACCTTTTTGTTATTGAAGACTGTGCTCAAGCCCACGGAGCAGAATATAAAGGGAAAAAAGTTGGGACATTTGGGGATGTTGGTTGTTTTTCTTTTTACCCGACAAAGCCCTTAGGAGCTTATGGAGATGGGGGAATGATCGTAACTAATAATAAAAGGATTTTTGAAAAAACTTTAGCTTTAAGGATGTATGGTGAAAAAAAAAGATACCAGAGTGTGACTTTTGGTTATAATAGTAGGATAGATGAGATTCAAGCGGCAATTTTAAGAATAAAACTTAAATATTTAAACAGATGGAACAAAGAGAGGAGAAAAAAAGCTATTCTCTACAAAAAAGAGTTAAAGAAAATCCGAGAAATAAAGGTTCCTTTAGAAATAAAGCACTCCGAAGGCGTTTATCATCTCTTTGTTATCAGAGCAAAGAAAAGAAATGACCTTAAAAGATATTTAGAAAAAAAAGGAATTATTACAGGAATTCATTACCCCCTGCCAATTCATTTGGTTGAGTCCTTTAGGTATTTGGGATATAAAAATGGCGACTTTCCGGTTTCTGAAAAGCTAAGTGCCGAAGTTCTTTCTCTACCTCTTTATGCCGAAATTAATAGCGAAAAGATTAAGTATGTAACGGAGGAAATAAAAAGTTTTTATGAAGAAAAAACTTAATATTCTTTTTGTTATTCCTTATTTTGTCCCTGCTTGGGGAGGAGGGGGACCTGTAAAGATAGTGTTCAATTATGCTAAGGAGTTGGTTAAAAGAGGGCATAAAGTTACAGTTTATACCTCAGATGTAAAATACGAAGAAGAAAGAATAAAAAAAAACCATTTATTCATTGGCGGTATTGAGATTTTTTATTTAGCAAATTTAAGTAACTTTTTAGCGTGTCGACGCATTTATCTTCCCCTTTCCTTTCCTAAAATTTTCAAAAAGACCGTTAAAAATTTTGATATTATTCACTGTTTTGATTTTCGGACATTTCAAAATATTTGGATAAGGAACGAAGCGATTAAAGCAAAGATTCCTTATGTGGTTTCTGTTTTTGGACAAATGAATCGGGGATCGGGAATTCTTAGTTTAGTAAAATCACTTTATGACTTTTTTTGGGGGAGAAAATTTTTAAAAGATGCTTCTTTAGTTTTTGCCCAAAACGATCATGAAAAAAAAGATTTATTAAATTTTGGAGTGAAAGAAGAAAAAATTACACTTTTGCCGTTAGCTATTGATTTTTCAGAATTTGAAAAATTACCTAAAAGAGGCTCTTTTAGAGAAAAATATGGAATAAAACCTGATGAATTTTTAATACTCTTTCTTGGCAGAATCCATTTTTTAAAAGGGATAGATTTGTTAATTAATTCTATGCCTTTAATTTTAAAAAAAATTCCCAAGGCAAAATTAGTTATAGTAGGACGAGATGATGGTGATTTAAAAAGACTTAAGAGAATAACAGCTAATTTAGGATTAGAAAGTAAAGTTTTATTTATAGGACCAATTTATGAAAAAGAAAGAATAAAAGCCTACACAGACGCCGATATTTTTGTTCTTACGCCCCGCTTTTACGAAGAAACTTCTCTTGCCTCTATAGAGGCGCTTGCTTGCGGGATTCCAATAATAATTAATAAAAGAAATCAGGCGCCATTTCTCAAAAAGTTAAATTTAGGGATAGAATTAAAAGATAATAGTCAAGAGGCAATAAGTAGATCCATAGTTATTCTTTGCAAAAACAGAATAAGTAGAGAAGTTATAAGAGAAATGGTTAAAAAGGTATTTGATATTAAAAAAATTATTAATAAATTAGAAGAATTTTATTTTAAGATTATTTAATGAGAAAAAATCGAAAACAACAGGTCCAAAATGAGATATATACAACCAAGAAAAGATTAAAAATGATGCCTTTTTGGTACAACAAGTTGAAAAGATTTGAGACATATCGGGATCAGGTGATATTAAGACTTATTTCTGAAGAAACGGTTGGGAGGATATTAGATATTGGATGTGGAAATGGTGATTTTCTTATTAATAACGCTTCAAGGTTTAAAGAGGCCTGGGGAGTTGAAATTTCTAATAAAAGAGTAATCAATGCCAGAAGAAGAATTAAAAAAAAGAAATTAAAAAATATCTTTTTTAAAGTATTAGACGTAGATAATGGCTTACCATTTAAAAAATCCTATTTTGACATCGTAACTATTATAGCTTCATTTGGGCTTTTTTATGACATATTTTTTGTCTTAGAGGAGATTAAAAGAATTTTAAAAAGAGGAGGAATTCTAATTATTGAAGAATCCAATTTAGCCTTCCTTCCTAGACGTCTTGCTTTATTTTTTGGATTACAGCCTTGGACATCGACTGCGGTTAAGGGATGGGATGGGGGAAGACTTCATTACTTTACGAAGAAAAGCCTAATAGATTTGCTGAAAAAATATGGTTTCAAAATTGAAAAAGTTACCGGTTCGGGAATTTTTGCTAATTTACGTAACTGGTGGCCATCTTTGTTGTCTGGAGATTTAATTATTAAAGCAAGAAAACCATAATCAATGAAAATTATTATATTAATCGATTATTTTCAGCCAAAATTGGGGTATCAGGAGACATTTTTAGCCCGGGAATTTCAGAAATTAGGGCATCAGGTTTTTGTATTAACTTCAAATTTTTATTTCCCCTTTCCTGATTATCAAAATACGGTGTATAAAATTTTAGGAGAAAGAAAAAGAAAAGTTGGTGAATTTATAGAGGAAGGAATTAGGGTTTATCGCTTGCCGCTTCTATTTGAATTTGGTAATAGTGCTGTCGCGATGCTTAAAAATTTAAGAAAAACTCTTTCTAAAATTAAACCTGATGTAGTTTTTTCCGACGGCGTTTTTACCCCTTTGGCTTTTCAAGTAGCCTATTATAAAAAGAAAATTGGCTATAAGTTATTTTATGATAATCACGCCTCCACTTTTAATACTAATCTTTATAATACTTTGCCAAAAAAGATTTATATGTTTTTCTTTAAGAAATTTTTAATGCCTTTTATTAAAAAAAATGCTGATGGGTTTACAGCCGTTGGCGAGTCAGAAAAATGGCTTTTATGCAAAGAGTATAGTTTAAAAGATAATGAAGTTAAGTTAATTCCTTTAGGTGCGGATACTTCGATATTTTATCCGGATAAAAGAAAAAGAGAACTTATGCGGCAAAAATTAGGCATAAAAGAAAATGAAGTTTTAATTGTCCATGCGGGTAAAATCACTAAAAATAAAGATGTAGATATTTTATTTAAAGCCTTGAAAATTATTTCAAAAAGCGAGTATAACTGGCGGTTGTTGGTAATTTCCGGCGGAGAAAAGAAAATTATTGACGAGTTAAAAGATTTTGCTATTCAAAATAATTTTTCTTCCAAAATTATTTGGCAGGCGCCGGTTGAAAACAAAAAATTAGCCGATTTCTATAATGCCTCTGATATTGGTATTTGGCCGGGAGATTTATCAAATACGATTTTAGAGGCAATAGCTTGCGGTTTGCCAGTTATTTTACCAAAATTTATCTCAAGAAATCAGAAAAGCGATCATTTATTAAAAGAAAAAAATGGCCTTTCTTTTGAAAGAAAAAATTTTAATGAGTTATCTGATAAAATAATAACTTTATTAAACGAAAAGAACCTGAGAGAATTAATGGGTAAAAAAGGAGAAGAATTAATAAGAAAAGATTATTCTTGGCAAAAGATAGCTCAAAAATATTTATCTTTAATTAAGAATTAAAAATGGAAATTTTAAAGTTTGCTATTGTCGGTTGCGGCAGGATTGCTCCAAGACATGCCGATTCAATTGCCTCTTTAAAAAACGCCAAGTTATGGGCAGTTTGCGATATAAAAAAAGAGCGGGCCGACCTCTTTGGTAAAAAATATCGGGCAAAAATCTATTATTCATTAAATAAACTACTTAAGGATAAAGAAATAGACATAGTTGATATTTGTACCCCCTCTTATCTCCATGCCGAAATGGGAATTCAGGCGGCAAATAAAGGTAAACATATAATCGTGGAAAAACCGATGGCGTTAAATTTAAAAGATGCTAATAACTTAATTTCTGCTTCTAAAGAAAATAAAGTCAAGCTTTCTGTGGTTTTACAAAACCGGTTTAATCCGGCAATGAAAGATTTAAAAAAATTAGTAGAAAGTAAAAAATTAGGGAAAATTTATTTAGCAAGTGTTTGTGTTCGCTGGTTTAGGCCTCAATCTTACTATGAGGATGAATGGCATGGAAAGAAAGGAACAGGAGACGGTGTGGTTATAAACCAAACCTCTCATCATTTAGATGCTTTAGTTTGGCTTTTGGGAATGCCAAAATCGGTTTTTGCCTATACCGGAACACTTGCCCATAAAACTGAAGTTGAAGATGTGGCGACAGCAGTTTTTAAATATAAAAATGGGGCTTTAGCGGTTTTAGAAACCTCAACATTTACTTACCCTCAAAATTTAGAAGGTTCAATTGCCTTATTTGGCAAAAATGGTTCGGTTAAAGTCGGGGGGACTGCCTTAAACAGAAAAATTTTTTGGAAAATAAAAGGAGAATTGGACAAAGAAGAAGAAATATTAGAAAAAGAAAAGGGAGAACCGCCATCAGTTTATGGTTTTTCCCATAAAGAGGTTATTAAAGATATGATAAAAGCAGTGCTAAATAGTCGCGAACCAAAAACAAACGGTTATGAAGGGAAGAAATCATTAGAATTAATTTTAGCAATTTATAAATCAGCAAAAGAAAAAAAAGAGGTAAAAATCAATGGTTAAAAAATTAAAAGTTGCCTTTGCCGGCTCAAAAAAAGTAGGAATTAAATGTCTAAAATTCCTCAAAAATATTAAGGGGGTAGAAATTATTGCGGTTTGTGTTCCTTCAAAAAAAAGAAAAGTTTGGTGGAAGGATGTTATTGACGAAGAAGAAGTAAAGAAACTTAATCTTAAAATTATTCCTTGGGAAAAGTGGAAAAATTTAAAGGCAGATTTGGTTTTTTCTGTCTTCCATTCTTATCTTTTTAAAAAAGAACATCTTAAAAACTATAAATACGGGGCAATTAATCTTCATTTCGCCCCCTTACCTGATTTGAGAGGCTGTAATTTAATTTCTTGGGCGATTATTTTGGGAATGAAAGATTACGGAGTAAGCTTTCATTACATTAATGAAGGGATAGACTCAGGGGATATAATTGATGTTTTGAGATTCCCAATAGAAGATAATGATACCGCTTTTGATTTATATAAGAAAACAGTTAAATATGGTTTTTTACTTTTTAAAAAAATTGCTCCTTTAATAATAGAGGAGGCAAAAAAGGGGAAAAGATATAATGCGATAAGACAGGATTTAAAAAAGGGAAGATATTTTAGCCGTGATTCCTTAAAGAATAAAGAAGTTAATCTAAATTGGCCAAGGGAAAAAATTTATAATTTTGTCCGCGGTCTTGAATTTCCTCCATTTGAACCTGCCTATATTAAATATAAAGAGAAAAAAATTTATTTATTAACAAAATTTTTTTATGGCAAAAAGGATAAAATTAGTTGACTTAAAAGCTCAATATAAAAAAATCAAAAAGGAAATTAATAAGGCGGTTAAAGATGTAATTAAAAGGGCAGATTTTATTAACGGCAAAGATGTTCAATTATTTGAAAAAGAGTTTGTTCAATATTGTGGAGTTAAATATGCTGTTGGTGTTGCTTCGGGAACAGCCGCTCTTCACCTTTCAATGGTTGCTTTAGGGATTAAGCCCGGCGATGAGATTATTACTACCCCTCATACTTTTGCGGCGACAATTGAGCCAGTTATCTGGTTAGGGGCAAAACCGGTTTTTGTTGACATTGATGAAAAAACATATAACATAAATCCGGATTTAATAGAAAAGACAATTACTAAAAAAACCAAGGCAATTTTGCCGGTCCATCTTTATGGTCAGCCTTGTCAGATGGATAAAATAATGAGAATTGCCAAAAAATATAACCTTTTAGTAATTGAGGATTGTGCCCAAGCGCATGGAGCAGAGTTTAAAGAGAAAAAAGTTGGGAGTTTTGGCGATGTTGGTTGTTTTTCTTTTTTCCCGGCAAAAAATTTAGGTTGTTATGGTGACGGGGGAATGGTAGTGACAAATAAAAAAGAAATTGCTGATAAAATCAGGCTTTTAAGGAATCATGGTAGGGAAGAGAAATATGAGCATCTAATCGTGGGTTATGGTGAAAGATTAGATACTTTCCAGGCGGCAATCCTTAGGGTTAAATTAAATTATTTAGATAAGTGGAATGAAAAAAGAAGAGAGAAAGCCTATTTATATAATAAGCTTCTTTCTAAAAGATACGGAATTATTACTCCATATGAAGATAGCAACACCAAGCATGTTTTTTATGTTTATACGATAAGAGTAAAAAATCGGGATAAACTGAAAAAATATTTAGAAAAAAATGGCATTCAGACAAATATTTACTATCCAATACCTCTCCATTTACAACCGGCTTTTAAATTTTTAGGTTACCAAAAAGGAGATTTTTCAATAACGGAAAAAATTTGCCAAGAGATAATTTCTCTGCCCCTTTACCCGGAATTACCTTCAGTGACTATTAAGTATATTTGTGAAGAAATAAAAGAGTGCTTTAACTGAGAGTTTTTTTAATTGTTCATATGAGACCAAATTAATAAAAGAGTATTTTTTTTGGCCATTAAAAAAAGAAAATAAAAAAGATTTTAATTTAAATTTAAATAGGTAGATTATTATATATAATAAAGAGAAATTTCGGATTTTTTTAAAGATTTAGATTTCTCCAAGCCTCGTTAAAAATAAGAATTTTTTTATTTTTAAAATGGACAGAGGGGGAAATAAATTTTTAAATTACTCTCCATTTTTAAAATTTTTAGGGAACATGAGTTTTATGTTTTTTAAAAAGTTTTCATAATTTTATTTTTAAATGACATATGAATATAACTTTAAAAAGATTTTTAGCAAAAATTATTAGCTTTACCTCTATTGATAATTATTTTCTAAAATTTAGAAAAAAGATAAGGGAGAGAAATTACTTTGTTCTTAGGGAAAATATTCTTAAAAGAAAAAATTTAGATTTTCCGGTTTCAATCACCATCGAACCAAGTTTAAGATGTAACTTAAGATGTTTTATGTGTTATCAGTCAAGTTTTCGTAAGAAATATTTTAAACAGTTAAAAAGAAAAGAACTGTCAGCTAGAGAGTGGATAAATTTTTTAAAAAAATCAAGAGGACTAATCAAAAGAATTGGTTTTACAGGCGGCGAACCATTTATAAGAGAAGATATTTTTGAAATTTTTGACTGTTGTGATAAATTAAAAATCCTCTTTAATATAATTACCAATGGAGTATTAATTAATAAAGAAAAGGCAAAAAAATTACAAAAATGTAAGTTTTTGGATGGTTTGGTTGTATCCTTACATGGCCCAAAAAATATTCATGAAGAAATTACTGGCGTAAAAAATTCCTTTAATAAGGTGACAGAAGCGTTAAGACTTATTGTTAAAAAAAACTTTTGGGTGGGAATTAATTGCGTTGTTTCTGAAAGAAATATAGAATATATTGACAAATTAGTTATTTTTTGCTCCAGAATTGGGGTTGACGGAATTGGGTTTCAGCTGGAAAATTTTATTAGTAATAGAACTGAAGAAGAATCTTTAAAAATATTAAAATATAAAAATAATAATCTTTTACACCGGGATGATAAAAAGGGTAATTATAAGTACACACTTGAAAATTTATTAAATAAAATTTTTCAGGTTAAAAAGATAGCAAGAAAATCGGGAATTCCTATCACTTTTGCCCCCTCGATATTCTATGATTCTCCCGAATTAGTTTATTATGGAAATGCAAGAAAAAAATTTAAATTATTATTTTGCGAAGATATTTCAAGCTTAAGAATAGATTATCAGGGAAATGTTACCTTTTGCTCCTTTTTCCACCAAAGTTTTGGGAACATTAAAAATGATTCTTTAAGAAAGATTTGGAATTCAAATAAGTTAAAAGAATTTAGGTATAAATTAATTTCGAACAATCTCATTCCTGCCTGTGATCGTTGTTGTAAGCTTTTGACTTTAGATAGTTAATATTGTTTTATGACTTAATGGTAATTCGATAGGCGGGAAGCCCTCAATACGAAAGCAGATTATTGTTAAAGTTTTCAGTAAAAAATCATGTTAAATGAGATAGTATCAATATTTACTTTACCATTAATTTTTTATTTTTTACCAGCGTTATTTTTATCTAGGTTTAATTTTTATAAAAAACTTGATTTTTTAGAGAAGTCTATTTTTAATCTTTCTTTTTTTACATTTTTTTTATCCGCCTTTTTGATTTCTTACGGATATATTTTTTCGGTTGGCTTTAGATTAGTT
>JAMWCT010000134.1 GCA_023819525.1 Candidatus Omnitrophota bacterium | reverse complement strand
AAACATCAAATACCTTCTTTTTAAAAAAGGGGACAGGCTACTTTTTATCATCATCTTTTTTCTTCTTTGGTCTACCTATAGGTCTCAAGGTAGATTCTAATCCAAACCTCTGTGTTATCTTAATCTGCCATCTGTTATCTCCATAAGGAGATTGGCGATTAACACTTTGTCTCAATCTTTCTAATTCATTGTCTGTCAAAGGTTCGTTTACATATTTATCCCACAATTTTGGTATTTCTATTGGAGGTTCATCAATAAAATAATCTTCTCCATTACCTATTCGTGCGTTGTGTGAAGACCATAACCAATCCTTTGCGCATTTAACTAAACCCGCCCTCACAGGATTACCTTCTACATATCGCAAAACTGTTAATAGATGATTATCTTTCTGAACAATAAAACTTTTGAATCTTCCCTGCCATACATGGCCACTACTTCCATAATGTACATGATATCGACGAACATGACTTGTCATTAACCATTGCATAAATTTGCTCAATTCTTCACCTATCTGTGGCATTAAAACCATATGAAAATGATTCGGCATTAAACAGTATGCAAAAATTTTTACAGGATATCGTTCTTTAGCCTCTTTCATTAGATTAATAAATACTTCATAGTCCTTGTCTTTATGAAAAATTTTCTGGAGAGCATTTCCTCTGTTTAGAACATGATAAATAAATCCATCCACTAAACCTCTTGCTATTCTTGGCATTTTAACTTTACTCCATCGTAAAAAGTAGCCTGTCCCTTTTAATCTTTATAGACTGATTAATTTTATCAAATACTTCTTCTACAGTTATCTTTGAAAGTTTTTCCTTTTCAATAACAATATGCTGCCCTCCCCACGGACCCCATCTTCTAGCAGATTTAGTGGCTATGTCATTTCTAAAAAGCGCAATTACTCTTGTTCCCACACAAACTGCCAAATGCATTGGTCCACTATCAGAGGTAATTAACAATTTGCATCTTTTAAGTAAACTTGCTAATTCTTTTAAGTTGGTTTTGCCTACAAGATTAATTATGTTTTTTTCTTTAATATCACCGAAATATTTTTCACTCACCAATAAATTTTCTTTTCCTCCAATAATTACGATGCCTAAATTCTTATCTAAAGAAATTCTTTTTGCCAATTCTACAAAATTTTCAATCTTCCAATTTTTTATTATATCTGAACTCCAAGGATGTATAGCAACAATACCTTTGTATTCTCTAAATTGAGGTGGATCAAATTCAATATCAATTTTTAAACTTAAACTCTTATCTTCCGTCTTTGCGCCAACTAAACCAACTAATTCTAGATTATATTCTATCTCATGTTTTAAACCAAGATATTTTTTGTCCTCTATTTTATGTGTAAGCAAAAATGGCCACTTTCTTGCATAACCTACTCTTATAGGTATGCCAGCTAAAAAACTAATTATATTAAATTCTTTAGAAGGATTAAAAATTATACAAAGATCAAATTTTTCCTTTTTAAGTTTAAAACTGAACTTTAAAATTTCAAAAAAATTATGTTTCTTATTCTCCCAAACAATTATTCTCTCAATATAAGGAGTTAATTCTGCTAATTCTTTTACATAAGGATTTATCACTGCCCAAATTTCTGCTTGTGGAAAACTTTCTTCCAAAGCCCTAAAAGCAGGAATATTTAAAAGAAATTCCCCAAACCTATCATTTCTTACTATAAGAATTTTTTTGATCTGCCTATTTTTTGCTATATCTAAATTTAACATCTAAAATTTAACCAATAATTTTAACACACTTCATATTATAAAATCCAATTTGTTTAAAGCCAATAAAAATTTTATAGCCCTTCTTACTATTTACAAAATAAAAAGGCACGATATACTAAAATAATAAATTTAAAACTAAAATGACAGTTTCAATAAACTTTAAAAAACTTGATTTTTTGCCATTTTTACTTTTTGTATTTTTATGTGTCTTTTTTTATATTTCACAAAGACCCTTATGGTTAGACGAAAAACTTATTTTAGAAAATATCATAAAAAAACCAACGTTTTTGCTTTTAGGTCCATTAGAAAATTCTCAAGCCTTTCCAAGAGTTTATCTTATTTTGATAAAAATATTTGCTCAAAAACTTAATTATCATATACTTGTTTTAAGATTTTTCCCTCTTATAAGCATGTTAGTAGCATTTTTTATATGGCAAAGAATTTATAAAACTCAATTTTATCTGAATTTTTCTTACCTATTAGGGGTATTGTCGTTTTTAGGCAGTTGGAGAATACTTTATTATTCAAATGAACTTAAACCATATTCTTTAGATGTTTTAATAGTTGGTTGTTTTGTTCTTTATTTAATCAACCAAAAAGCTCTTTATACAAAAAATCAAAAGCTATTTATCTTTCTCACCCTCCTCTTACCTTTTACAATTCTTTTTTCTTATGCAAGTTTTTTTATGTTCTGGTTAGTCTTTGTAAATTTGTTTAAAAATAGAAAAAATCGCACTTTAGCTTTACTTTATATATTCTTATGCCTTTTGTTTTTTGCTTTCGTTTTTTATCTTGACCTACAATATTCTTTCAAAGATAAAGGATTAATTAATTATTGGAATGATTATTTTTTATGCACAACCAATCTCTATTGCTTTTTAAAATCATTCGGTGAAGGAATAAGAAAGTTGGTTGTATGGTGGTTTTCTGATTTAGGAATATTTAGAAAAATAGCCTCGTTTTTTATCCCATTTTTTGCAATATCGCTCTTTGGCTTTGGAATAAATTCAATTAAAAAATTTAAAATTGATTTAATAAGTATAGGATTTGTTATTTTTTTAGAACTTTTTATTTTTGGGATAATTAAAAAATATCCTTTTACAGGTGAAAGAATTACTTTATTTTTTGCCCCTTTTTCCTTTTATTTTATTATAAAAAGTTTTGAGATTTTTAGAAAAATTAAATTTATCTATTGGTTTTTAAATATCTTTTATTTTTGTTTTATTTTTGCCTCTTTAGTGCGTTCTTTAACCTTAATTGTTTTTTATATCTAAGTTAATTAATGCATTCAATAAACCTAAATTATACCAAAATAAAGTTGCCAACTTTAATGAATATAGATGCGCATCAAAAAAAGAATGAACAAAAAAACCAAATATACCTAATAGAAGCGCTAAAATCAAATTATCTTTTGTAATGAAAAATTTTTTAGTTGCTTTTAAAAAAATGCCAAAAACAAAAATAAAAAAACTTACTAGACTAAAAACTCCTGTCTCAGCCCAGATTTGCAAAAAACAATTATGTGCGTATTGAACCTCTAATAAGGGTGAAGCTTTTGAAAAATAATCCATATAAGTGCCTAAACCTTTCCCAAAAAAAGGATTTTGGCTGATTATCTTTAAAGTATACCTCCAAAGTAAAAATCTGGCTGAATCTCCTTGGCTTGTAAATGTAAATAAAAATCTTTCTTTAACAGATGGGATTAAAAACAAACCTATTAAAAAAAGAAGGCTTATCAGCCCTAATAATTTATATTTTTTAGTTAAAATAAATAGTAAAATTATTATAAAAATAAACCCTAACCATCCACCCCTTGAATAACTAAATAATAATGAGAAAAGAATAAGAAAAAACTCTATATATAGAAAAAAATTTTTTCTCTGGTTTACCAATGTTCCTAAAAGTATACCTAAAATAAAAACTAAATATGCTGCTAAATCGTTATAATGATGAAATGGTCCTGTTATTGCGTATATTCCTTGCGCCTCTATAAGCACAAGTTCTCTTTTTCTCATAAACTCTATATTTAAATAT
>JAMWCT010000133.1 GCA_023819525.1 Candidatus Omnitrophota bacterium | reverse complement strand
TAATCTTGCTGCAGCTTATAATAATCTAGGTTATGCCTATGGTAATTTAGGTCAATATCAAAAAGCCATCGAATACTGTCAAAAAGCCATCCAATTAGACCCTAATCTTGCTGGAGCTTACAATAATCTAGGTTATGCTTATGGTAATTTAGGTCAATACCAAAAAGAAATCGAATACTATCAAAAAGCCATCCAATTAGACCCTAATCTTGCTGGAGCTTACAATAATCTAGGTTATGCTTATTATAAGTTAAGTAATTATCCAGAGGCGAAAAAGAATTTTCTTAAAGCAAAGGAATTATATCAAACACAAGGAGATTATCAAAACGCACAAATAGTTGAAGAACTCCTCAAAAAACTTCCTTAAATTTATTTTCACCTTTAAAGGACAAAATTTAACCCACTTTCCACTTACGACGTGGAAAATTTAAACCACTTTCCACTTACGAAGTGGAAAATGAGAAAGAATTTTATTGAGAATTCTTGTGAGATTGAATTACAACAATAGATAGAACGGATTAAAAAAATGGCTGCTTTAAGAATAGATTTTCGGCTTAAAATATATCCTTGACTTAAAACAAAACTTATTTATCAGAAACTAAAAGATATAACCCTCTAAAATCAACCAGACATACTATTACTTGACTTATTTTTAATTTTCTTGACTTTTAAAAATCAATATTATATAATTTTTATAGGATTAATATTTAATAATATTAAATATTTTGAAAAATGAAAAATCTTTCTTTAGAAGAATTTGTTGATAAAATTTGTGAGATTTTTCCTGTTATTATGAATAGTTTTATAAAACAGAGGCTTGCTTTTTTTATCAAAGGAAAAATAACTGTAGCTCAATTTTTTATTTTAGATTATTTATATAGATATGGAGAAACCAAAATGAGTGATATTGCAAATTATGTAGGAGTAAGCACCGCTGCTCTAACGGGCATTATTGATAGGTTGGCAAGGGATAAATATGTAACAAGAGTTTACCCAGAGCGCGACAGACGCATAATTAAAGTAAGATTGCTATCAAAGGGAAAAGAAATTATCGAAAAAATAAATTCACAAAGGAAACAGACACTTAAAGATATTTTTGCAAAATTAAATCAAGAGGATAGAAACCAATATCTAAGAATTTTATTAGAGATTAAGAAAATATTGACTTTAAATACTGAGAAGAAAGATTAATTCATTTATGAAAATAATTTTTTTATTATTTTTTTTATTTTTGTTTTCTTTTTATGCCTTGGCAGAGGCGATACAGTTAACAATAGATGAAGCAATATCAATCGGTTTAAGAGAGAATAAAGAAATTTTATTAAAATATGAAGATTTAAAGAAAGCAAAGTATAAATTAAAAGAAAGTTATTCAGCCATTTTTCCATCTATAACTGCAACTGGAGTGGTTTCAAAGACAACTAATCTTTATCAAGATAAAGAACCTACCCAGACATCTTCACAAATTTCTTTAAAGCAAAATCTTTATAAAGGTGGGAAAATAATTAATACAATAAAATATAATCAATATGGCTTAGATATAGCCCAAACTATATTAGATAAAACAAAATTAGAAGTTATTTTTAATATAAAAAAAGCTTTTTATACTTTACTTTTAACCGGTGAGTTTGTTAACCTAAATAAAGCTATATACAAAAACACAAAGCGTCATCTTTTGGTGATTAAAAAGCGTTTCAAGCACGGCGAGACATCTAGCTCTGATATATTAAAATTAGAAGAATCTCTCGCAATAGTAAAAGAAGCTTATCAGGTTTCAATAAATCAAAAAAAAGTAGCCGAGGCTGTTTTGAAAAATTTTTTATCTTTAGAAGACAATGTCGATATAGTAGCAAAAGGGGATTTTGTTTATACCCCAAAAGAACTTATATATGAGAAAGCATACCTAGAAGCATTAAATAATAGACCAGAGATAAAACAATATTCTCTTAGCATAGAGGCTTCAAAAAAATTAGTAGATATCGCAAAGGCAGATGCAAAGCCAACAATTTATGCTTCCTGGGATTACTATGTGCGTTCTCATAATGTATCTTTTGGCGGTTTGTCAAAAAATTGGAACGATTATAGCCAGATAGTGTTAGGTATAAGTTGGCCAATTTTTGATGGATGGTTGACTAAAGCAAAGATTGAAGAGGCTTTGATTGATTTAAAAGAGGCGCAAATAGCAAAAGAAAAGTTAATTAAGGATATAGAATTAGAACTAAAAAATGCATATTTAGAACTACAGAACGCTATTTATAATTTAGAAACAATAGTTTCAGAGGTTAATAAATATAAAGATATTCTAAAAAGCATAAGACAAAAATATAAAGTCGGTATAGCAAGTTTATTAGATTTAGAGGATGCATATTTAAGTTATAAAGTTTCGTTGTTTAAAAGAAAACAAGCCATTTATGACTATATAATACAGAAGGCAAAGTTTGACAAAGCTACCGGAGGGGCTATATGAGATTTAAGTATTTTGTTCTCCTGATAATTTTTGTTTTTACAAGTTGTAAATTTATAGATAAAAATAAAAAACCTTCTCAAAGCTTTCAAGAAGAAATACCTGTTAAAGTTATGAAAGTTAAACCAACAACTATAAGAAATGTTTTAGATTATGTTGGTAATATTAAAGCGAAAGAAGAGGCAATAATATATCCAAAGGTAACGGGAAAGATTATAAAAAAAATAAAAGAAGAAACTGAACTGGTGGAAAAAGACGATATTATTGCATATATAGATAGAGATGAGGTGGGATTAACTTTTGAATTAGCTCCGGTTACAAGCAGTTTAAAAGGAATGATTGGCAAAGTATTTGTTGATATAGGCCAACAAGTTAATTCTCAAAGTCCAGTGGCTTTAGTTGTGGATATAGACAAAGTTAAAGTAAATTTAGATATCCCTGAAAAATATCTTGATAAAGTAAAAATAGGGTTATCTGCAATTGTAAAGGTTGATGCATATCCGGATAAAGAATTTGTTGGTAAAATTATAAAAGTGATTCCTGTTATAGATTTAACCACAAGAACCTTCCTTGTAGAAATTTTAATCGATAACCCTGATTATCTTCTAAAACCTGGGATGCTTGCAAAGGTAACCGTTATTTTGGAAGAATACAAGGATGCTTTGGTAGTTTTAAAAGAAGCAATTTTAGGAAAAGAGCCTGATTTATTTGTTTATGTGGTAGAGAATAATAAAGCCTCTATTAAAAAAGTAAAATTAGGATTAAAAGAAGGTCCTTATTATCAAATAAAAGAAGGTTTAAAGGAAGGTGATTTAGTAGTGGTAATGGGGCAACAAAAACTTTACGATAATGCACCTGTTTCTACTCACGAAGAAAGTAGCATGGAGGAAAATTGAATTTAGTTGTTTTTGGAGTAAAAAGGCCGGTTACAAATTTAATGATTTTTTTGGCTATCATTGTTATTTCTTTTTATTGTCTTTTTAATTTAGGGATAGACCTTATGCCTGAAATAGAACCACCAATAATTAGTGTGATTTCAAATTATCCTGGCGCAAGCCCTGAAGATGTGGAGACGAAGGTGACAGAAGTTTTGGAAAACCAACTTGCAACCACACCTGGTTTAGAAAAAATTACTTCTCGCTCATATGAGGGCGTTTCAGTAATAAGTTTACAATTTGTCTGGGGAACAAATTTAAATACTGCAACTAATGATATTAGAGATAGGATTGAGCTTGCAAAACGTCTTCTACCCGATATCCCTGAAGAGATGGATAATCCTTTTATTTTTAAATTCAACACAGCTTTTATACCGATACTTTTTA
>JAMWCT010000132.1 GCA_023819525.1 Candidatus Omnitrophota bacterium | reverse complement strand
ATATTTTAAGGAGTTCTATTCCTTTAAATACAATTGAAAGAATTATAGAGCCATCAGAGACCGAAACAAAAACAATAACAACACGGTTTGATTGGTGGAGACAATCTATAGAAATGGGATTAAGTTCACCTTTTTTTGGGATAGGTTTAAACAATTTCTATGAATATTTATCTCCAAAAATAAAAATAACCAATGCTTTATTTGGGTCGAGAAATAAATTACCTCAAATAACAGCTACCCATCCTCATAGCATTTTCTTCCAAACTTTTGCTGAAACAGGATTTTTGGGGATTATCTCTTTGACACTGCTATTAGGTTATTTTGTAAAAAAAGATTTTGAAGTTTTTAGAAAGAAAAATATTTCCTGTAATTTAATGATTGTTTCATTTTGGAGTTTATTTCTTTTTGGTGTATTTAATCCACCAATAACCCTTCAATATATAATTTTATTTTGGTTTTTGAGAGTTTTGATTATTAAATTAACCAAATTTCCTTTATGAAAAAAATTTTTGTGTTGATTACAGGCTCATTAGGCTTGATTGGCTTTGAGACAGTTAAATTTTTCTTAGGGAGGAATTATCCTGTAGTAGGAATAGATAATGGGTTAAGAGCGAAAATATTTGGCATAAAAACCAATTATCAAACAAAATTAAAATATTTGAAAACTTCTTTTAAAGGAAAATACACCCATTTTAATAATGATATTCGAGATGGAAAATTTTTAGACGATTTAGTTAAAAATTATGGAAAAGATATAAATTTAATCATTCACGCCGCCGCTCAAACATCTCACGATTGGTCAGCAAAAGATCCCAAAACCGATTTTTATATAAATGCGCTTGCAACATATAATTTACTTGAGGCAGCAAGAAAATATTGTCCCAACTCAGTTTTTATTTTTACTTCCACCAATAAGGTTTATGGAGATAGAGTAAATTATTTACCCTTGAAAGAATTTAATACCAGATTTGATCTTGAAAAAAATAATCAATTTTATAATGGAATTCCTGAAAGCTTTTCAATAGACCAATCTATTCATTCACCATTCGGAGTATCAAAAACATCGGCTGATTTAATGGTTCAGGAGTATGGAAGATATTTTGGATTAAAAACAACTGTTTTTAGATTAGGAGTGGTTTCAGGCAGTAGTCAAGAGGGCGCTCTTGAGCAAGGTTTTTTATCTTTTATGATTAAAAAAATGAAAAATAATGAGCCTTTTACAATTATTGGATATAAAGGCAAACAAGTGAGAGATATAATTCACTCAATTGATGTTGTTTCTGCCTTTTGGGAGGTTTTTAAAAAACCAAAAAAAGGTGAAGTTTATAATTTAGGGGGAGGAAGAGGAAATGCTTTTTCGGTAATAGAGCTAATTAATAAGGTGGAAAAATTAACCGGTAGAAAATTGAAATTAAAATATGAAAAAAGAGAAAGAAAAGGAGATCATAAATGGTGGATAACCGATTTTTCTAAATTTAAAAGAGAATATCCTCAATGGGGAATTACCAAGTCTGTCGATGATATAATTTTAGATATTTATAAAAATGATATATCTGGGTAAGTTTAAAATTATTGATAATTTAATTACTGCTTGTGACTACGAATATATTTTAAATACGATAGAGAAAGCAATTAAAAAGAAGAAAAATCTTCTAATATCACCCATAGCTTCTCATACGTTAGTGAAAGCCCATTATGATCCAATCTTAAAAAAGATTTTAGATAATTTTAATTATTTATTGCCTGACAGTCAGTGGGTGAAAAGATCAATTTGGTTTTTGTATGGAAAAAGACTGAAGGAGCGAGTTTATGGTCCTGATTTAATGATAAAAATTTGTCAATTATCCCAAGATAAAGGTTACAAAATTTTTCTTTATGGAAATAAAAAAGAGACCTTAGAAAAATTAAAGGAAAAATTGAGAAAAAAAATTCCCAGGGTAAATATTGTGGGAGAAGAGCCTTCAAAATTTAGAGAATTAACAAAGAAAGAGTGGAAAGAATTAAAGGAAAAGATAAAAGAAAGCAAGGCTGATATAATTTTTGTATCCTTAGGAAGTCCAAAACAAGAGGTTTTTAGTTATCGATTAAAAAGATACATAAAAGAGCCAAAAATAATAATCCCAGTTGGCGCTGCTTTTGATTTTATCTCAGGTGCAAAAAAACAAGCGCCAAAGTGGATGCAGAGGGGAGGATTGGAGTGGCTGTGGAGATTATGGCAAGAACCGAGGAGAGTGTGGAGGAGGTATCTTGTTTATTCATTTAAATATTTAGAATTATTAGTAAAACAAAAGATCTCCTAAAATGAAAATTAGGAATTTGAAGAACATTTTAATATCCATCTTAATATTTATCTTCTTTTTTATTTTTTACTCAAAGGAATATAAGAAGATTCCAATCAGATACTGGGATGAACATGGGTGGATAGGTAGAGGCTACTATTTTGATTTATATCTAAAAAGAGATTTTAAAAATGATTTATGGAATAACTATTATTCCTATAATCAGCCAAAACTCGCTGAATACCTATATGGTTTTGTTTTATACCCCAAATATCTAAGTTATAAAAAAGAAGAAAAACTTAAAAATTATGATTTTGCAAAATTTTTGATCGACCACAACTTTTATAAAATTTCATCAAAAGAATATGAATATTATAAAAATAGCAAAAATGAATTTATTAATTGGGGTAAGAATCCACGAGAAGTATTTGATGTTAGTCCTGAGTTTTTAATTAAAAAATTTGGTTCTGGAATAAAAAAGACCATTAATTTAGTTTATGCAGCTAGAAAAATTAATATTTTAATTTTATCTTTAACAGTAGTTATTGTTTATTTATTATCAGTAATCCTTAGTAAATCAAAAGCAGTAGCTATTTTGACCTCAATATTTTATGGAACAAATATCTTAATAGTTAACGCTTCATTACGGGCGCAATCTGAAGGTTTATTTTTATTTCTTTTTAATTTAAGCCTGCTTTTGTTAATTTTATTTTTTCAAAACGATAAAAATTCATTTAAAATTGGTTTAGCCTTCTTTTCTGTAAGTGCTTTCTTAACTGCAACCAAGCTAAATGGATTAATGATGCCGGTAATTTTTAATTTGATAGGATTTTTCATATTTATATATAAATTTTTTAACAAAAATAAAGTTTGTACTAAGATTTTGAAAACATTATTATTTGGAAATATTTTATTTTTCTTTGTTTTTGTATTCCACCATCCTTTATTAATTAAAAATCCATTAAACGGATTAATTTTATTATTTAATCATCGGTATAATACAGCGCTTCATCAAGCAGAATATGAGTTACCGGAGACCGCTCTCTGGAGTTTTAAAGATAGGATTTTAGCTATTTATAAAAACTTTTTCTCAGAAAAAGAAATTATTTATTACAACAATTACTTTATATTTAAAAATTTAATCTCAAAACATCCTAAGATTTTTTCTTATCTTTTTTTGCTGTCTTTCATAGGAGGGTTATTTTTGTTTATAAAAGAAAAGATTAAGTTGTTTTGGTATTTTTTAGTTACTTTTGCGCTTATTATATTATTTATGGGTTTTTATTTAATGCTAAATTGGGATAGATATTTTGTTCATCTTCATTTTTTTCAAATCTTCTTTATTATCTATGGAAAAAATTTTTTTAAATTTATTTTCCTACTAAAACAGCCAAAACTGCATAATAATCTTGATCTGGAAAAGCGTTATCCTTAACCAGAACAAAAAGTTCATTTTCTTTATTATTTTCCGGTAAGACTTTATCCCATTGAATTCCTAAACACATGGAATTTTCTATACATGCTCTTGTTGCTTCTGTGTATC
>JAMWCT010000020.1 GCA_023819525.1 Candidatus Omnitrophota bacterium | reverse complement strand
GTCTTATTATTCCTTCTAATGTTTCCCACGATAGATTTAAACCTTTAAAATTTGGATATCGCTCCTCGAGTAACTCTACAACTCGTAGACCCTGCAAATTATGATTAAATCCACCATCAGCCTTCATCAAATTATTTAAAACATTCTCTACTGCGTGGCCAAAAGGGGTGTGTCCTAAATCATGAGCTAATGCAATAGCCTCTGTGAGGTCCTCGTTTAGACGCAAAATCTTACTTATTGTTCTTGCTATCTGAGCTACTTCCAAAGTATGGGTAAGACGAGTTCTATAATAATCCCCTTCATGATATACAAATACTTGTGTTTTATATTCTAATCTACGAAATGCTGCGCTATGAATAATTCTATCTCTATCTCTCTGATATATTGAGCGATATAAATGTTCTTTTTCCGGATATTTTCTACCTTTAGTATACCTTGATTTCATAGCATAAGAAGCATAATATTTATCTTCCCATTTAAACAATTCATTTTGTGTGAAAACTGTAGGCTTCATAATTGATTATTATTTTAGCTCCTTTTTTAATAAATTATATAAATCAACCAAACTCTGTGATATTACTTTTGTATTAGAAATAATAGGCATAAAGTTAGTATCCCCTACCCATCTAGGCACAATGTGAATATGTAGATGAGAAACAATACCCGCTCCAGCCGCTCTCCCAATGTTAATCCCTATATTGAAACCATCTGGTTTTAACGCTTTTTCTAAAATTGATAGAATTTTAGATGAAGTTTGATGTATATCAATTATTTCTGCTTTAGTTAATTCTTTAAATTCTGCTATATGTCGATTTGGCGCTATCATTAAATGGCCATTATTGTAAGGGAAAATATTTAACATTACAAAACATTCATTGCTACGCAATAGAACAAAATTTTTTTTATCGTTTTGACTTTTATATGAAGAGCAAAATATGCATTTGGCAAATTTTTTTTGTGTAACATAATTTATTCTCCAGGGAGCCCAAATATTTTCCATAATTTATATTTTTACAATTTTTTTATGTATAGTTTTATCTTTAATTTCCAAAATTCCATATGAACAGTATGGTGCAAATATCTTATCTGTAGGCGAACCTGGGTTAAAAAAAATCTTTCCCTCTATCATTTCATCGGTTGGCAAATGTGAATGCCCAAAGACAAAAATATCAATACTATTATATTCATTTTTAAACTCATCTTTTATATATTGTATCAAATTATTTGGGGCACCACGACCGTGAATTAGGCCTATTTTTACATTTTCAAGTTCTACGATTTGTTTTTTTGGCAAGTTACCCATAACTATAGCCTCATCCATATTGCCACAAACTGCAGAAATTTTTGTAAATTTGCGCAAACTTTCGAAAAATTTATAACTGACAAAATCGCCAGCATGCAAACAGTAATCACTTTTTTTGATTTCTTCCTCAACAATAGAAGGAAGTGCGTTTGCACACGTGGGAATGTGAGTATCTGAAATGACTATCACTTTCATTGTTAAATTAACCGGCGTTGGTCTTTATCGTGAAATGGGAGTAATGGTTTATTATAAATCCCTAATAATCTGTTGATTTCATTTATATCCCACAAAATCAATTTATTATTTTTTGCAATCAATCTTGCCGGTTGAGTAAATTGTTCAGTTGATATAAATATTTTTCTTATTTTCTTATTTTTTATCCGCAAACTTCTTTCAATAAAATTTAAAATATCTGTATCCTCTACCATAGCATCTTTGATAGCTGCAAAGACCAATTCTTTACCCTCTGCAATTAATAGATGATAATTTTTATCTGCATATGATAAAAAATTTGCCCTTTGTATTGCTGGAAGAATATATTTTTCATTGTCTACATAGATAACGTCGTTTTTAAATAAAGATAATAATTCTACAATTCGCTTAATTTTATCTTTAAAAAATTCTTCTTTAAAGATTGCTATTTCACTTTTTATCTTTGCTTCAAAAAAATATAAACGGTTTTCTAAACTCCAAAATGGGTAAAAATAGTACACTTTAAATACTGACGAAAGCCAAAATGAAAACAATTTATCCTTAATTTTATATATGTTACCATAATCATTAATATACTGCAATTGTTTTAATTTCTCTAATAAGTTATACAAACTTTTTGTATCAAAAATTCCTAACGATAGCAAATCATTCTTACGAAAATAACCTTCACTTATAAGCATAAGAAGCTTAATTGCATCAGGATAATTTTTAAAATATTCCTTCAATAAATTTATCTTTCCAATAAATCTTTCGAATAAATATGTTTGAGGTAAATAGATAGAATTTTTAAGAACCGATAATATTGTATCCTCTTCACTATTGTTGAGTTGATAGGTTTTATTTATTACATTTGCAACAATATCATAATAAATAATATTTGCCTCTAATATATTTATAAAAAATGAAGTGAAAAATAACGATGGTTTTATTTGCAATTTTGATTCTAAATATTTTAAGTTTTCAAGACCAATACTCTCATTAAGATATATTTTTTCAAAATTGCCAAATAAAAGATCTAATTTTAAAGAAAGAATCTTCTCGGCTTCTTTTAAATAGGAAGAGGTAAGTATCAACATACAGTTTCTCTGCAAAAGAATAAACTTTGCAAAGTTATCATAATCTATGTTTAAAATATGTTGCAGTTGTGTAAATTCTTCAAGAATAAATAAACATTTTCTGGAGGTTTCGTTTATAAATTTGTTTATCAGCTCCAGCACCTCTGCAAAAACAATATTATCTTTCTGAAGTGTAGTCTTTATAAATCCAACTGTTGACGGCAAATAGGTTTTTTCTTGACAAATATTGATGAGATTATCTAATTTTTCCTGCCGGTTTAAATATCCAGTTAACAGAGATAGTGCAACATTTGCAAAAAAATTTTTATCAGTCAAATATATACCATTTTGTCTGATAAAGATAATATCATTGAATTGATTTTTTGAAAAATAATTATCTAATATGTAAGTAATTTCATCTTTATCATTGCAAAATAAAGCAATATTTTGTCTATAGCCTTCCAAAAATGACTTTATACGTTTATCCAAAATATCTAATTTGTTAATTTTTTCCATAATTTAAATATGCAAATATTTTAGAAATTAAGCGGGCGATCGGAATCGAACCGACTCCATTAGCTTGGGAAGCTAATGTTCTACCATTAAACTACGCCCGCACAATCAACAATATTTCTTTAAAAATAGCCATGTAATAATTATTAATAGCTATTATAATTTTTATTTTAGCAATTTACAAGTTTCAATAATTTTTAAAGAACAGAATTTTCCACACATTGAACATACATCAATTTTATTTTGTAAATTATGATATTTTTGTGCCTTTTCTTTGTCTAAAAGAATTGAAAATTGATCAGCCCATTTTCGTTTTGCTCTATATAAAGAAAGTTGGTAGTCTTTGCGCCATTCATCCTCAAAATTTAAAACATCAACTGAATGTGCAGCAATACGAGCGGCTATCACTCCTTCTTTAATATCATCGATTGTTGGATGTCTAAGATGTTCGGCTGGAGTAACTACACATAAAAAATTTGCTCCAAAAAGTGCTGCTATTGCTCCACCAATACTTGCACTTATATGGTCATACCCGGCAGCAATATCAATTGGAAGAGGCCCTAAAATATAAAAAGGGACGCTGAAACATAATTTTTTTTCCAAATACACATTGTATGGTATTTGATTTAAAAGTATATGCCCCGGACCTTCTACTAATACTTGTACTTCTTTTTTTAAGGCTTTTTTTACCAATTCAGAAAGCACATTTAACTCAAAAAGTTGCAATTTATCTGTAGAATCAGCTATAGCTCCAGGTCTTAATGCATCACCTAGGCTTAATGTAATATTGTATTCTTTTGCTAACTCCAAAATTGCATCAAAATTTTCATATAAAGGATTTTCAGCATTATTTATATACATCCAACGCGCTAAAATCGCTCCACCCCTACTTACGATGCCGCCTACTCTTTTATTTTTTGTAAGTATTTTTAATGCTTTTTTTAATATCCCTGCATGAATTGTAAAAAAATCAACTCCATCTTCAGCTTGAATTTTTAACACATCCCAGATATCATCAAATCTCATTTTTGTAAAATCACCATATTTTTTTTCTGCTATTACAGCAGCTTGGTATATAGGAACTGTCCCGATAGGCACAGTTGAAGCGTGAATAATTTTTTTTCTGATTTTATCTAAATCCCCAGCAGTGCTTAAATCCATAGCAGTATCGGTACCATATTTAATGGCTGTTTCCAATTTTTTAATTTCATCGTGAATTTGTAGATGTTCTGTTGAGGTTCCAATATTAGTATTTATTTTTATTTTTAACCCATCTCCGATGGCAACATATTTTTTATTAGCATATTTTTTGTTTAACGGTATCACTACTCTACCTTTGCTGATTTGTTTTTCCAAAAATCTATATTCCACTTTTTCAAGCTTTGCAATTTTTTTTAGCAAATTTTTATTTAGAAATTTCATTTTTGCCAAATCTTTTTAAAATAAATATATGCATCCTTCTCAAGTGAATAAATATTGTAACGTAATCTTTTTAACACACCAGTATATTTTGGAAAAATAATCTTTGAAAACTCTTCTATTACCCTAATAGACTCTTTTGAACGCTGAAAATTTGTAAATAATATATCGCGATAGTCTTTGCGCTTTATTTCTAAATAATCAAGTTTTTTTCCACAGTCATAATTTGCTTGACGGTAAAATATAGAGTTTTTCATATCCTCATATTTTAAAATAAAATCAATTGCATGACGCATTTTTTTTATTTTTTTCTGAAGTTTTTCATTTTTTAAAACAAACCGCACAATATCCTCTACGACTCTTAAGCCCTCTTTATAACGATTAAAATTTACATCAAGTATTCTTAAAATTAAGTGTTTATAAACTTTTGTCATTTACCCTGTTATCTTTTGTGAAATTTTTTTAATTATATTCGTTGTTGAATAACCCGGATAGTGCTTAACTCTAAAAACTTCTTTAACATATTCTCTTCCAACAATGTCTTCCTTTTTCCAGTCCTCGCCTTTTACTAAATAATCTGGTTTTAAAGATTTGATAAGTTCTAATGGAGTTTCTGCGTCAAATAAAACTATATAGTCAACAAACGAAATTGCTGAAAGTAGACAAATTCGTGCCTTCTGATCTAGGATTGGCCTTATCTTTCCTTTAATTTTTTTAATAGACTCATCGGAATTTAGTCCAACGATAAGAACATCTCCTTTACTTTTCGCATATTTTAGTAATTTTATATGTCCAGGGTGCAAGATATCAAAGCAACCATTTGTAAATACAATTCTTTTTTTTGTGCGGATTTTTTCTATTAATTTTTTTAATCTATTTAGGGTGATTAATTTCTGCATAGTATTGATCTATAATCTCACAAATAATATGGCCCAATAAAATATGGATTTCTTGAATTCTTGCAGTATCGTTTATTGGCACAACAAAAGAAACATCAACTAAATCTTTTAAGGCGCCACCATCTTTCCCTAAAAAGCCAACAGTTTGCATTCCCATGTTCTTTGCTTGCCTTATTGCTGATATTACATTTTTTGAGTTTCCAGAAGTGGATATACCAACAAGCAAATCTTTTTTGCTGCCTAAAGCCTGAATTTGTTTTGCAAATATTGTATCAAAACCAAAGTCGTTACCTAAAGCAGTAATGCAGGAGATATTGCTTGAAAGGGCAATACTTGCAAGGGGTTTACGATTCGTTTTAAATCGTCCAATTAGTTCCGCTGAAAGATGCTGTGCATCTGCAGCACTACCACCATTACCAATAAATATAATTTTGCCATCTTTTTTTAGGGTCTTAAGAAAAAGTAAAGCAATCTCTTTAATTTTCTCTATATTTGAAGAAATAAATTCAATCCCTTCTTTATGTTTTTCTATAGCAAGTTTTATTATTTTTTCCATAAAATTATTTTACATCGTTGTCTCATCAAGAATATGCCAAAACTGATATATAGACAAAAATTATCCAAAAAACGTCTTTGCCACTTCGTATAAAGTCATATTAACTGTTTTTAGTTGTTTTGTTGCGTCTTGGAGTGGAACATCTACAATTTCTGTACCACGTAAACTTACCATTCGACCGAATTTTTTCTCTTTAACCAAATCATATGCTTTTATTCCAAAACGAGTTCCTAATATACGATCAAATGCAGTTGGAGAGCCTCCACGTTGAATATGCCCCAAAATAGTTGTTCGCGTCTCAAAGCCGGTTCTTTCTTCAATAATTTTTGCTAATACATCTGCAATTCCACCTAACCGCACATGACCAAACTCATCTAATTTTTTTTCTTGTAATATAACGTCAGAATCTTTTAATGTGGCTCCCTCAGCAACGACTATAATACTAAATTTTTTTCCACGGCTATGTCGCTTTTTTATCGCATCGCACACCTGCTCTATATCAATAGGAATTTCTGGTATGAGTATAAAATCAGCTCCACCTGCAATACCTGCATATGTTGCTATCCAACCGGCATGTCTACCCATCACCTCAACTGCTATGACTCTATTATGCGACTCAGCAGTTGTGTGTAGCCTATCAATACATTCCATGGCGATATTTACTGCCGTATCAAATCCAAAAGTAAAATCAGTCGCTTCAAGATCATTATCAATTGTTTTTGGAACTCCAACAATAGCTAAACCATCAATCGCTAATTTTGTTGCAACCCCTAAAGTATCTTCTCCGCCTATAGCAATTAAAGCGTTTAAGCCAACTTCCTCAAAATTTTTCTTTATTATACTTGGACCATTTTCTTTTTTATAAGGATTAGTTCTTGAAGTTCCTAAAATTGTTCCTCCTCTTGGCAAAATCCCTGAAACAGCATCTAAATCTAACTTTAAAATATCTTTTTCAAGCATTCCTTTCCATCCATACTTTATACCTATCGTTTCATCGCCGTTACTTATGGCTTTGCGAACAATTGCTCTAATTACTGCATTTAATCCTGGGCAATCACCACCACCTGTAAGAATACCTATTCTCATATACTATAACCTCCTTTTTTTGAAATTAATAATCCCTAAATGGAATTTTTGGTTCTGTTTCAAGTGTAAGCTTTTTATTTTTATCAAATACCATTTTTTTAATCTCAATTTCCACTTTAATTTCTTTTTCTTTGCCCAACATATTCTGCAATTTTTCTTCTAATTGATTTTGTATTGCTGATACGAACTCAACAAGATTCACTTCAGAAGTTAAATTAGCGCGTATTACAATTTTAATAGATTTTTTATCAAGAAGAATTTTTGGTTTTATATGAGATAGCTCGCTTTTACTTTCAAGTAGTTTTGCTAACATATCTTCTATTGCAAATAGTGTTATATGCACTTTGCCATTACCAGTGTTTATAGAAATAAATTTTTCTTTTCGTTTTGACAAAAATATTGTTTCAAAATATTTCAAACATATCAAAATGACTAAAATTCCAAAAAGCCCAAATTTCAAACGTAAATTGTTTGAAATTATATAATTATTACTGATGAGAGAGATATTTTGTTTTAGTAGATTAAACACAAAAGATGGTTTAAGAGCAATACCAATAAATAAAACTCCTATTAAAACAGAAAAAACTAAATACAAAACATTTCCAATAATTATCATTTCTCCCCCTTCTCTATACGTTTAATTTTTACATCAACAATTACATTTTCTAAATCTAAATTTTTTTTAATATTTTCTGCAATTTCTCGCTGAACTTCAGAGGCAACATCTACTAAATTCTCTCCAAATAATACAGTAATTGGTATAACGATTTTAAATTCCTTTTCATAAGTAATTTTCGTTCCACCGATTTCAAAAAATTTTAAGAAAAATCCGTTGATTTTGCCATAACATTTCCAACCAACCTTATGCACACCTTTTACACTTACTGCAACTGCCTCTACTAACTGCCTTATCGCTTTTCTATGTATTTTTATTTGACCAAATTCAGAACTTATGCTTCTGCCCATTCTTCTTCCTTCCCTATAAATTTATTTAAAAATGAAGTATTGTAATTCCCTCTTCTAAAATCCGGATCTGTTATTATGTTTTTGCAAAAAGAAATATTTGTTTTAATTGGCTCTATTTTAAATTCATCTAAAGCACGTTCCATTTTTTGTAATGCTTCTTGACGCGTAGAGCCTTTTGATATTAATTTTGCTAACAAAGAATCATAATATGGGGGTACCCTATACCCTGTGTATATATGAGTATCCACACGGATATCTTTCCCCCCAGGAATATAACAAAACTCAATATTACCAGGGCACGGCAAAAATCCATTATCTGGGTCTTCAGCATTTATTCGGCACTCCAGCGCTGCGCCTTTAAAATTTAATTCATCTTGCTTTATAAAAAGTTTCTCACCAGCAGCCAAAAGAATTTGTAACTTTACTAAATCTATACCTGAAATTTCTTCAGTAATTGGATGCTCAACCTGAATTCTTGTGTTCATTTCCATAAAATAAAATCTATTTTTATTATCCAAAAGAAATTCCATGGTGCCAACCCCTCTATAATTAATAAATTTTGCGCCTTTTACTGCTAATTCCCCTAATCTTTTTCTCAGTTTATTATCAACCGCCGGTGACGGAGTTTCTTCAATAATTTTTTGATGCCTGCGTTGTATACTACAATCGCGTTCCCAGAAATATATTGCATTTCCGTAATTATCACAAACTACTTGAACTTCGATATGGCGAGGGTTTTCTATGTATTTTTCCATATATATATCTGAATCGCCAAACGCAATTTCTGCTTCTGACTGAGCAGTCAATAAGGCACTTATTAACCTCACATCACTATGACAAACTCGCATTCCTCTGCCACCGCCACCTGCTTTGGCTTTTAAAATTATTGGATAACCAATTTTTTTTGCGAATGAAAGCGCATCTTCTTTTATTTTAATAGTTCCTCTACTACCAGGTATTAAAGGTAATCCAGCCTTTTGCATACTTTCTTTAGCCTTTATTTTATCACCCATAAGACGAATATTTTCTGCAGTTGGTCCAATAAACTTTATACCACAAGATTCTGCAACTTCGGCAAAATAAGGATTTTCTGCCAAAAAACCATAACCTGGGTGTATTGCATCGCTATCAGTAATTTCAGCTGCACTTATTATTGCGGATATATTTAGATAGCTTTCAGAAGGCGGACCTTTACCAATACAAATTGCCTCATTGGCAAATTCTATATGCAATGAGTTTTTATCGGCTTCGGAATATATAGCAACAGTTTTTATTCCAAGCTCTTTGCAAGCTCTAATTATCCGTATTGCTATTTCACCACGATTTGCAATCAATACTTTAGAAAACATTTTATACCGGTTCTACCAAAAATAATGTTTGACCAAATTCAACTGGTTGGCCATTTTCCACAAGTATCTGAACTACTTTACCATTAACTTCTGATTTAATTTCATTCATAAGTTTCATCGCTTCTATAATGCAAACAACATCACCGCTTTTAACTATATCCCCAATTTCTTTGTATGGCTTTGCACCCGGAGATGGTGCTCGATAAAAAGTCCCAACCATAGGTGACTTAATTTCAATTAAATTTGTTGTCGTCTCTTGAGGTTTTTCTGGTACAGTTGTAGGTTTAAGTTGCGAAATTATCGGTGGTTGATCTACAGAAAATTTTTTTAATCTTATCCGTTTTCCCTCTTCTTCAACTTCTAACTCACACAAATTGTTTTCATTCATAAATGTAATAAATTCTTTTAACTTCTCCAAATCCATTTTACCCCCTCTAATTATTCAATTATATAATATTCTGTTTTTCTACTTAAAATTTCAGCTTTATTAGCTCTAACACAAATTATATCCTCTAACCTTATGCCAAAATTACCATTTAAATATATAGCAGGCTCAATCGTTAAAACCATATTTTCTTTTAATGGTTTTTTATTATATGGATTTAAAAAAGGTGCTTCATGAACGTCAAGACCAATACCGTGCCCTAATCCATGCCCAAAATATTTTCCATAACCTTTACTTTCAATATACTCTCTTGCTATAGCATCAACTTCATTTGCAGCGACACCATCCTTTATTTTTTTAATTGCCATATCCTGTGCATATTTTACAATATCTAAAATTTTTTTATACAAAGGTGATATTGTAACTTTTAGAAATATTCTTGTCAAGTCAGCACAATAATTTAAATATTTTGCTCCTAGATCGATTAAAATATATTCTTTTGCACAAATTTTGTCTTGTGGAAGATGATGTGGGTAACTACTATTTTCATCATATGCGACAATTGGCGAAAATGCAATGCTATTATCTCCCTTTAGTTTTAAAAATTTTTCTATTTCAATACATAAATCTTTTTCACTCATTTTGTTCTGATATATAGTTTTTATAAATTCGAATGCTTCTTGACTTATTGAAATTGCTTTTTTTATTTTTCTTAATTCATCCTCACTTTTTATAGATCTAATTTCTTCAACAATATCACTGGCTGGGATAAGTTTAATTTTTTTATTTGAGATAAATTCACATATCTTCTTATATTCCAAAAAGGGAATATTTTTTGCTTCAAATCCAACGCGTTTTAGTTTTTGTGAGTTAATTTCATTTGCGATACAATTAAATATATTTTTCCCATTACTTACAACTACTTTCCATATATTAGTCTTTTTTGCCTCTTGTTCATATAAAAAATTTGTAAAATATGTAAGTTTACCCTCAGAGGTAATAAGCAAATACCCTTCAGCGGTTCTAAAGTTGCTTAAATAAGTTATATTCAGAGGTGAAGATATAAGAAAAGCGTCATAATCTCTATCTTTTAATCTAAAAGCACATTTTTTAATTGCATTATTCACAATGAATTATAAATTTTTTAAACACGAAATTGCATAATCTAAGGCGAGAAAATAACTTGCTTCTTTAAAACCGGAAATAACGCCCAATACAGCATCGGATATAACTGAATGTTTTCGAAAATCTTCACGTTTATAGATATTAGATAAATGAACCTCAATAGTTGGCTTTTCTACAGCTAATATCGCATCTTTAATTGCTACTGAAGTATGCGTAAAAGCTGCAGGATTTATAATTAAAAAATCATATTCTGTATTTGTTATTTTATCAACAATTTTACTTTCAGAATTAGATTGAATAATTTCTATATCAATATTGTTTGTGGTTGCTTTTTGATATAGTTTTTTGTTTAGTTCATTTAAAGTAACTTTTCCATAAATATTTGGCTGGCGTTTACCTAATAGATGTAAATTAGGACCATGAATAACCAAAATTTTATTCTTCTTCCTTTTCTTCATAAATTTGTGACTCTTCAATAAGCATTATTGGTATACCATCCTTTATAGGGTAACGCCTTTTACAATTTTTACATATAAGCCAATTATCTTTTAAAAAAATATCTTTTTTGCATATTGGACACGCTAAAATTTTTAATAGTTCATCATCTATCATTTTGCTCCTTACTTAAAAAAATTAAAACTGATTTCTAACTTCTACATAAAGCATTCTTAAATTAGCCAACGAATCTTCAAGTAGGTTTTCTTCCTCTTTGGTTAAATTATTTTTTGTTTTTTCCTTAAGCAATGCAATGGTATCAATTAGAAATCTTGCTTGGTCTAAATTTTTTTCAATTTTGTTAGTGATAGGATTTTCCAATTTTCCAAGCGCAATCATTGTCTGCATAACTAAAGATGATAGAAAAATAGAAAAAGTTGGTTCATAATATTTTTGATTTTCCTGAAAAGCTTTCCTCTTTTCGTTTTCTACTTGATCTTTCCAATTTTCATCAATCTTTTTTTTGACTTCTTCATCCATATTTGCTAATTTAATAAAATTCCTACATATCCAACTACAGAACTATAATCACCACTTACATCTGCGCTTGTCTTATATGAAATTACCTGTGCTTTCTGGGCACCATATGTTTTTAAACAAAGTAGTAAAATTGATACAGGTGCCACCCCACACATAGAAATATTTTCTTCTTCAACATGCTTTAGCAAACTTTTAACATCAAAATTAATTATATCATCTATTGCTATCCTATCCTTTCGTCTAACAGTTGCATCAGGCTCATAATGCGTCATATCAGTAGAAGCAACAAAAAGAAGTTCTTCTTTTAGCCGATAAGTAACTGAAGAAATCTCTTCTGCGACTTTTATGTATGTATCTAATTGAGCAACATCACATGCTATAGGCACAAATTTAAATTCTCCAAATATGTTATATAGTATAGGCAATTGAACCTCAATTGAATGTTCAAATTTATGTGCTAAATAATCTTCTTTAATTAGATTTGAATTTTTTAATATTAGGTTAGCTAACTCTTCATCTATCTTGATATCGCCAAAAGAAAACGCCCAACTCCCCTTTGCCCATAAACTGTAATCCTCTCCATACGCAGTATGTTTTGGACCTAAAATTATTATTTTCTTTTTGGGAATAACTCTATAGACAGTTTCAATTGCAACTTTACCTGAATATATATAACCTGCATGCGGCAAAATTATACCATATGCATTTATTCTTGAACTTGCTTTTGGTTTATTTTCATTAATAAAATCGTTTAGCTGCGCAGTGTTAGAAGGATAAAATTGATCACTAACTATTGGTCTTCGTCTCATAAAACGTATTATAGCAATTTTTTTTCTAAACGCAATAATTTTTGTCATATTTAATATCTAGTTTTTGCACTTTGCGAGACAGTTTTTCCAGTTCGTAATTAGAATAGAAGGTTTTTATAAAAAGCTTTTTATAGCAGCAATGTTGAACATCTTACTAAATTCTCACAACATCATCAATAAAATATGGTATAATTTGATATCTATGGACATATATTTTATAAGAACACAAAAAATTTTAGCCACAACGCAAATAAATCTTGCTGATTATGTAATTAATCCTTATAGAGGTTGTGAATTTGGATGCCTTTATTGCTATTCGCAAGAAAATAAAAATCTTCAAAATCCAAAATTTTTCAATTCACTCGGCATAAAAATTAATGCGCAAGAAATTTTAGAACATCAACTTTACTATATAAAACCAAAAAGGGTTCTATTAGGCTCAACGACAGAGTGTTTCCAATATAAAGAATTAGAATACAAAATAACCGAACAAATTCTTCTTGTTTTAAATAAATATAAAATACCATATACAATCTTAACTAAGTCGTATTTAATAAATAAATATCTTTTGCTAATTAAAGAAAATCCAGAAAATAAAATTTATTTCACATTTAATTGCGCGTCTAACCAAATAATAAAACTTTTGGAAGAAAAATCCCCTACTATTGAACAACGTCTTGAAACTATTGAAAATATTTTAGAAAAAAATATTAATCTGCGCATACATATTGGACCATTTATCCCCTATCTGGATGATCTTAATAAAATTTTTAATATACTTCCAAAAAAAATAAAAGAAGTAGATATTGAGCTGTATCACCATAAAATGGGCAATTTCCAAAAAATATTACAGGCTGTATATAAAAAAATTGATGATGACGCCTATTTTAAACTTATCGCAGTTTACCAAAACCCTAAAGCTTATTTATATTTTACACAAAACCTAAAAGAAAAAATTTTAGAATTAAAAATCCTAAATCCAGAAATAAATTTTTTTTATATAGTGCCAAATTTTGATAACTTTTATGAAAATACTATTAATTATCAACAACCTTTATAAAAATAAATGGCGTTTTTTAGCGTAATTGTTCCAACTTATAATAGAAAATTTTTTTTAAAGATTGCTATAGAATCAATTTTATCACAAACCTTTGAGGACTATGAAATTATAATAATCGATGATGGTTCAACTGATAAAACAGAACTTCTTATAAAAGATTTGATCAAAAAGAGTTTTATTGCAAGAGAAAAAATAAAATACATTTATCAAGAACATAAAGGTGTAAGTTTTGCAAGAAATTTAGGCGTTATGCTAGCAAATGGCAAATTTATTTGTTTTTTAGATTCTGACGACCGTTATAGACAGAATAAATTAGAAGTTACATTCCAATATATTAAAAAATACCCAACATATAAGATATTTCATACAGAAGAAATTTGGTATAGAAATGGGCAATTGCTTTCTCAAAAAAAATATCATAAAAAGCCTACAGGTTATGTCTTTAAATATGCGGTAAAAATGTGCTGTATAAGTATCTCAACCGTTGCGATTAAAAAAGAAATTTTTGATGTGGTTGGGAAATTTGATGAAAATCTACCCGCTTGCGAAGATTATGATTTTTGGTTACGCGTTGCTTCTAAATTTAAAGTTTTTTTAATACCACAATATCTAACTATTAAGGAAGGGGGGCATCCTGATCAACAATCAAAAAAATATCCAGCTTTAGATCGCTTTCGCATATATGCATTGAAAAAAATTTTAGAAAGCAAAGAATTAGATGAAAAAAATTATAAAATTGCATTTGAGGAATTAAAAAATAAATGCAAAATTTATATTGAAGGAGCTTTAAAACGAAAAAAATTAGATGAGGTTGCGTATTACCAAAAATTTATTGATTTATTAGCGCCAAAAAATGATTGAGAATTTAAAAGAAATTATTCAAAAAAATTTTAATTTTTCGCCTAACAACAATCAACTAACAGATTTAGAAAGGCTAATTTATGAGATAATGCAGCGTGAAAATGTAACATTAGATAAGATAATTAATTATTTAAAAAATGACCAACAAATAAATAAATTTTCTGGAAGAAATAAATTTTTTATCTTAAAAGATCTTTTGATTAAACGTCGATTTCCTATAACCTTAAGTTTTCAGAAAATTGATACAAAAACTGTCTATTTGCCCAAAATACCCACTCCATTAAAAGGCATTTGGAAAGCAAATAAAACATTTAAGCCATTAAAAATATATATAGAAAATGAAGTAAAAGAAAGCTTTTTGGCAAAAAATTTTATAAATAAATTTCCGCAAGTAGAAATCCAAATAATTACTTCCTATAGAGATTTTTTACAAAAAAATAAATTTTCACTTTTAGAATTTAAAAAACCTTTTGTTTTTTTAATAAAAGAAAAAGCTGATTTTTTTAAACCTTGTCCTTGCACAAAATATCATATATCTTGCGGCTATTGGATATTCAATTTAGGTTTTGGCTGTCCTTTTGATTGTTCGTATTGTTTTCTTCAACATTATACAAATTCATTAGGAATAGTTCTACCGTCAAATTTAGAAGATTTTTTTGAACAATTTGAGAAAACTTTAAAAAATTTAAATAGACCACTCCGTTTGGGAACAGGTGAATTTTGTGACTCTTTAGCATTAGACCACATAACAGAATATTCAAAAAAACTTATCCCATATTTTAAAAACAAAAATGTTTTTTTCGAGTTCAAAACAAAGAGTGCGAATATAAAAAATTTATTAGAACTAGATGGAGCAAAAAATATTATTATTTCTTGGTCATTAAATCCACCCATAATTATTGAAACTGAAGAAATAGGTACAGCATCTCTAGAAGAAAGACTTTTTGCGGCCAAAGAAATTCAAAGAAAAGGTTATTCAATTGCGTTTCATTTTGACCCAATTATTTTAGTAGACAATTGGCAGCTTTTATATGAAAAATTAGTTGAACAACTTTACAAAATATTACCAACTTCTTTTGCTTGGATTAGTTTGGGGACTTTACGTTCAAATAGGAAGTTAAAGACAATTGTGGAGCAAAGATTTGAAAACAGTAAAATTTTTTATGGAGAATTATTGCTTGGAGAAGATAAAAAATTAAGATATCCAAAATTTATGCGCTATGAGGCTTACAGTAAAATGATCAATTGGATAAGAAAATACGATTCAAAAACCCCAATATATTTATGCATGGAAAGCAGTCAACTTTGGCAAGAATTATTTAAAAAAGATTTCTCTACTTTAAAAATCGAAAAAGAGATATTTAATTTTTAATAAATATTTTTTAATCTTGCGTTAGGATAATAGTGTTCAAGGATTTTCTTATAATTGTATTGTTTCCCCATATATATTGCACCACTTTGACATAAACCTTGCCCATGTCCAAAGCCAGCCCCCCATATAAAAAGTAATTTTGAATTTTTATTCTTTGCTTTGTGCAACTCAAACTTAATAGCGTTGCTACGTAATTGATCAAAATAATTTCTGATTTTTAAATCACCTTCAAGGATTAACTCTTTATTGTTTTTTTGTATTTTAATAGCATCGTAATGGAAACATTCCCCCTTTTTAATTGGGATTATTGAATCTAGTTCTGAAATATCAAATCCAAATGCTAAATAGAAATCTTCTGCGTCGTAAACACGTTGCCAGCGAAATTTGCCATCTTCATTTGCGCAAAATGTTGGTGGTTTATCAATAAACCATCGGTCTTCAAAATAACTGGAAAGCATTTTTGGATTTTTAATGTTAAATATTTGATTTTTTGTATCAAATTTATTTTCAAGATTTAGATCTTTATTAAATGCGTCTCTTCTCAAACACCCTCCACAATTTGAATGGTATAAAGCTTCAATTGCTTTATTATTTTTATCAACTAAAATTTCCCCTTTAGTTAAATCAACAGCGCGATTAGTTTGTGGTGTCTCTGCAGATAAACCTTGATACACTTGACAATGAATATCAGAACAAATATCAAAACCTTCCATTTTATGTTTTCCAAGACTTTTGAAAGCAATTGTTCTTGCAATAACAGCCTGGGTTTTTAGCGTCTCAATCGGCGAATTTGCTGGAATCTCTGCAGGTAAAACCCCATATAAATATTCTTCTATGCTTATAATATTAACTAAAGTTATTAAGTTATTTAAATTTATCAAGCGAAAGTCTCCTCTAAATATTCTATCAATTGTTTTAGACCAATAGTTATCTTTTCCATAAGTAAGGTTTAAAATATAAAATGGAAAATTTGATTTTATATCAAGTGGCAATTTAAATTTTTTATAGATTTGACCAGTATAGTAATCACGTAAGAAAACAAAGTTTTGCTTGATTACAAAAGTATAAAAATTCCCTTCTTTTGCATTAAAAGTTTGCAGACCGTCAGTTATTACAAATTCTCCTCCACACCGCAAAGTAATTTGTGTTAAATTTTTTGCTATCCCAACTTTTATGGTAGGGATATTTGTTAGGCGTCGATAGATAGGAAGTTTTGTTAATCTGCGTGTTTTTTCGATAGTTTTTTTTATCTGGGCAAAAAATTTATCTCCTAATTTTGCTTTAACCTCAAAAAGACGATTTTTAACTTTTTGGTTTTGTGGGTAAAATTGAAAAGTTTTTGAAATTTGTGAATATGCTTTTTTGTAATCACCAAGTTTTATAAAACATTCGGCTAAATAGTAATTTGCTAATCGAAAACTCGCATCATTTTGAATAACGCGCATAAAAAAATCTTTTGCTTTTAAATATTCCTTTTGTTTAAAATATATTTTCCCTATCCTATAAAGCGAAATAGTATTTTCATTTAATTTAATAGATTCTAAATAATTTGATATGGCTAGTTTATAATATCCTTTTTCTTCAAAAATTAATCCTAAATAAAGAAAAATTTCCCAGTCTTTATTTGGAAATTTCTTAAATATTTTGTATGCATTACCAATATCTCCGTCGAGATAATATAATTTTGCTAAAAGTTTTTTTTCTTCAAATAATTTTTTTGAACTCCTTAAACTTGTAAGTAATTTTATTGCTTCTTTATACTGCATTTTTTCTTTTAATGCAGCTATATGATCTAAATTCGCATGATTAATTTCTGTCGCTAATACACAAAAAAATATATTAAAAAGAAAAAATAGTTCTACACCACATTTTTTGAGCATTTTTTTATTATAGCGATAGTTAAAATTATTCAATCACTTTATAAACCTTATCGTTTTCATGTACTTTGCCAACTACTTTTATGCCAACTTCTTCTCCAGCGACAGCCTCTTTTACCTCCATATGTTGGATCTGCATTGAAGTTATCTGTTGGGTAAAATCATCGTGTTTGCCTTTTATGTGGATTGTATCTCCTACTTTTAGTGGTGAAGTTAATTTGATAATTCCAACTGAAATTTTGCCAAAATAATGTGTAATTATACCAACCTCTTGTTCTTGCATAACGCCCCCCCTTCTATTTATTTAATTTTTTATACCTACGATTGGGATTTTATATTTTTTTGATAACCTAAAGAATTTTTCTTTTTCTAAAATTAAAACTCTTCCAGCTTCTAAAACAAGGGTTGCTGCTTTAATTTTATTTAAAATTTTTAAAGTTGAAATTCCAACAATCGGAACATCAAAGCGCAAATCTTGATCGGGTTTGCTAAATTTCAATACTACACAACCACGACCAGCCAATTTATAAGCACGTAAAAGTGTTTTATCTGTGCCTTCTATAGTTTCTAAAGCTACAACACTACGCATCTTTACAACAACAGTTTGCCCTATATCTAATTGAACGTAATTACGAACTATACCCATCCCAAAATTTATATTTTTCTCTACATCCTCACTTACATCAACATCATTCATAATTCCTTCAGTAGCTAAATATTCCTCTAAATAAAGGGTTGAATTTAAAAAATTTATTCCTTCGTTTTCTAGATATTTTATAATTTTGCTAAATATCTGGTGAGGCCTAAAATCAATATCCTTTATAATTTTTAAAAATTCTTCATCCACATAATTTTTTTTAAAAATTTTAAGTGGTGTAATTTGTCCAACCATCACGCATTGGGTAATGCATTCTTTTTTTAAAATCTCTTTAAGTTTAGTTAGTTTTCCAACAGAAATCCAATATGCTTTATCTAAATAAGGTAAAATTTTTTTAGAAGTTTCTCCTTTAAAACAAATACCAATAATTTCTATATTTTTTACTTTTTTGCGCAAATTTTGTGCGAAAAGTATAGGGAAAAATCGATTACCAGCAATTATTGCAATTCTATGATTTTTTATTATAAACATATACCGCGTTTTGATGAGGAAATAAAATTAAGTAAATAAGAGATTTCTTCGGAAGGCGGTAATTGTTTCTCTATTAACTTCTTCGCGATGTTAAAGGGATGATTTTGGAAAAAAAGAATTTTAAATGCTTTTTTAATAAGTTGTATTTTTTGGGAAGAAAAATTTGCACGTCTTAAGCCTACTAAATTAATAGACTGGATTACTGCAGGATGGCCATCGCACATTGAGTATGGTGGAACATCCTGAACAACTTTGGAGCAGCCACCAATTATCGAAAAACTTCCAATTCTACAAAATTGATGTATAGCCGCCAACCCACCTACTACAACATTATTCTCAATTATCACATGGCCGGCTAAGGTTGCAGCATTTGCCAAAATATTATTTTCGCCGATTTTGCAGTCATGAGCTATATGAGAATATGCCATAATTAAATTATTGTTTCCAATAATAGTTTTTGAATTGCGTTCAGTTCCGGGATGAATGGTAACAAATTCGCGAATTTTATTATTATCGCCGATTATTAAATAACTTTTTTCACCTTTATATTTTAGATCTTGAGGTGTATTGCCAATTATTGCGTAAGAAAAAATATGGCAATTTTTTCCAACGACGGTATAACCTAATATTTGCGCAAAAGCATCAATTATTGTGCCAACGCCAATCTTAACATTTTCTCCTATAATTGCAAAAGGCCCAATAGTTACATCTTCTTCGATATTTGCTTTTTTGCTAACTATAGCAGTGGGATGAATATTTTTAGACATATTTACATATTTTATTTTTAAGCTATGGAAATCATCAATTCAGCTTCCGCAACTACATCTTCCATAACTAAAGCCTTTGCATAAACTAAACCTATTTTAGACTTAATTTTTTTAACCTCCACCTCAATTACAAGTTGATCTCCAGGTTGAACTATTTTACGAAATTTGACATTATTAGCCGCGGCTAAATATGCTATTTTTTTTTCATTTTTGCAGGCACCTATAACTATACCTGCAACTTGAGCCATCACTTCAATAATAAGTACCCCAGGCATAACAGGTTTTTGTGCAAAATGCCCTTGAAAAAAATATTCATTATGTGTTACATTCTTTACTCCGATACCGCGTTTTCCCTTTTCTAGATGTGTAATTCTATCAACTAAAAGAAACGGATAGCGATGAGGCAAAATTTTTAGTATTTCTTCAATATATAAAGTTTTATCATCTGGTAGTTGACTAGAAACTTCTTTTTTTTGTGTTTTTTCTTTACTTCTGTAACAATTGTATAATTTTTCTAATAATTTTATATTAAGAGTATGACCACTGCATATTGCAATGATATGAGCTTTAATTGGACCAATTAAATATAAATCACCAACTAAATCTAAAATTTTATGTTTTGCGAATTCGTTTTCAAGACGCAATTGATTGTTTTTTATGCCATTATGTGTTACTACTAATGTGTTAATATAATCAGCACCTTTACCTAAACCCATTTCCAAAAGATTTTTAGCTTCTTCTTCAAGGCAAAAAGTTCTTGCTTGATAGATTTTGCTTAAAATACAATCTTCTGAAGGGATAATTATCTCTTCATATTCAGATCCTATGATTGGGTTGTCATATTTAAGAACATAAGATATTCGTAAAGTTGGATATGGCAAAACAGTAATGCTAGCTGAATTTTCT
>JAMWCT010000131.1 GCA_023819525.1 Candidatus Omnitrophota bacterium | reverse complement strand
ATCGATATATAAGTAAGAACAATTTTTGTATAATTGTAATAATTAAATTTTTGGGCCCGTAGTTTAGTTGGCTAAAACATCTGGCTGGCAGTCAGAAGAGCAGGGGTTCGAGTCCCCTCGGGTCCACAGAAATCTAAACCCGAAAAATTGATTTTTTTACGTCATATAACGTCGATCATATTTAAGTGTGAAAAATTATCAATATTCTATTAAAACATTTCACTAAAAGAATAAAAGAGATATGTCTAATAAAAAAAATATTACAAGCAAACGTTATTACAAGGTTTAATTTACTTAAATAATATACAAATAACATTAAAAAATATTCTTACAGTCTACTACTTGCTACCTTTGAAGGAATTATTGAGGTATTTAGCTTTCAAGTAAATAATATAATTTAATTATGGAAAACTATATTAAAGAAATGCTTTGGGCCCTTAAAGCAAATATTGAGTATTTAAAGGAAAAAGGAAATTTACATTTAAAAGTAAAGAATGGTAAATTAGTAAATAATATTGGTGATATTTATATTTATGAATTTACATTAGATTTTTTTCAAGACATAGAGCCTAATAATAGTATTGAGGTAAAAATAAAAGGTCAACAAAAAGGTGTAAATGGAAGAGTTATTACTATAAATGATAAAAATATTCAAGTAGAGGTTGATAAAAATATTGGGATAACAATCCCAGAAGCCCAGATCATTGTTTCAAGCTATTATCTGTTAGAACTTCTTTATGAGAAGCTAAAAAAAGTTGATGATAGAGAGATAAAACTTACAGATTTAGTGGAAAAAACTTTTAACCCGAAGCCTACAAATTTTACTTTACAAGAATACCAAATACCATATTCTTTTACCTCTAACTTGCTAAACCAATCTCAAGAAAAAGCAATAAAGTTGGCAATGGGAAGCGAGGTTTCTTTTATTTGGGGCCCACCGGGAACTGGTAAAACAAAAACGATCGCTCATTTAATTGAAGGATTTTTGTCGAAAAATTTAAGCGTACTTTTAATTTCACATACTAATATAGCAACAGATAATGCGCTTTTAAGTGTAGTAAAACACTTTGAAAATACCGAAGATTATCTTGATGGAAAGTTTTTACGCGAGGGTTTAATACAAAAACCTGAACTTAAAGCTTATGAAATGGTTATACCTAAGATTGTATTAGAAAAAAAGGGTTTACCAATTAAGAATGAAATTAATATGCTTACTAAGCGTATTGAAGAAATTTATTCAGAAACCTCAAAATCAAAAACTATTATAAAAAAGTTTCAAAAAATAAAAGAGCTTAAAAAGAAAGAAGAGAATATTAAAGTCGATATTTCAAAAAAAGAAAAAGAAACAGCTTCTAGTAAAATGTTATTAAGTTATATAAAAAATCAGTTATCAGATAACAAGGCTAAAATAGAAAAATGTCAATCAAAAGGGATTTTGATGAGATTTTTTTTTGGCTTAAATCTAGAAAAACTTATTCATCAGAAAAGCTTATTGTTGATTCAAAAAGATAAGGAAGAACGAAAGATTGTTTTATATATCAAAACCATAAAAATTGCAAAGGTAAAATTGCACGAAATAGTTAATGAAAGAAAAAAACTCGAATTGGAGTTAAAAGGCGAAAATTTAGAGCAACATAAAAATTTAGTTAAGAAAAACGATAATGAATTAAAAAATCTTGAAGAGCAGAGAAATTTATTAATTAAAAAACTTGATGAGTTATCTGACGATATTATTAAAGAAGCAAAAGTTATTGCTACAACACTTACAAAAAGTTATAGCTCAAAAATTGTTTTGAGTCGCGAATATGATTGTTTAATTGTAGATGAAGCTTCAATGGCACCACTGCCTGCGCTTTGGTTTGCAGCAGGTATAGCACGGAAAAAAGTGGTAATTGTGGGAGATTTTTACCAATTATCACCTATTATAAAACATAAAGTCTTAAGGCGTAATGAAAAATCAGAGCAAGAAATAAGAAAAGAAGAGATTTTAGTAGAAAGGTGGTTGAAGAAAAATATTTTTGAGGTTGCTGGTATTTTTTCAGCAATCAGTTCCGGTGTTAAACCCCAATGGCTTGAACAATTAAAAGTTCAATATAGAATGCATCCTGATATTGCTGGTGTTGTTAATACGCTTGTATACGGAAGAAGTGGAAAAATTTTTGAGCTTGATTGCGCAGAAAATACAATTAATTTCGGTAAAGATCTATTATCAAAATCTCCTTTAAAAAATGCACATGTTGGAATATACAATACGAGTAAAAATGGGTCGTTAGCTGTCCAGACAAATAATGGTTCTTACTATAATCTTTATCAAGGATTATTAGCGGTTTTACTTGCTAATCAGGCTGTTGAAAGTGGTTATAAAAGCATTGGTATAATTTCTCCGTTTCGACAACAAACAAATCTAATAAAAAAAATTGCAGCTGATGAAAATCTTAGCAAAAGTGTTGAAATTGATACTGTTCATCGTTTCCAAGGCGGAGAAAAACAAATAATTATTTTTGATACTACAACAGCAGAACCTACAAAATTAACCAACGATGAAAAATTACTAAATGTTGCTTTTTCGCGGGCAAAAGAGAAGTGTATTGTGATTGCCGATGTTCAAACCATAGATAAAAAACATAGCTTAAAATCTTTATTACGTAAATTTATTTATTATTGTCGGGAAAAAAATTTTCCTATTATTTCATCAGTAGATATTTTCCCAACTTTTTTAGTAAGTGAAAAAACGGAACGATGGTTGAGACAAATTAACAATATAGATAATGTTAAAAAAGAAGTTGAAAACTCCCGTCTTTTTAATCAAAGAGATTTTTATAAAAACTTTATCGGAGATTTATTGAAATCTAAGCAGGAAGTGATTATTATTAGCCCTTTCATTACGTCAGAACGCGTCCGTATGCTTATACCTATTTTTGAACACTTAATAAAAAATAAAGGTATAAAAATTTTTATTTTGACTAGACCTCCAAAAGATCACAATGATTATAAAATGGAATATCAAGCAAAGGTTGAGATTAAAAAATTTGAGAATATGGGAATTATAGTTTTGCCATTTAGTAAGATTCACCAAAAACTTGCAATTATTGATCGAAATATTTTGTGGGAGGGTAGCTTGAATATTTTATCTTATAGAGATACTCATGAAGAAATGCGTCGCTTTGAAGGGAAAGAAACCTCTCAACAAATGATGGCTTTTTTGAATTTAGATAAAAACATCGGCAATATTGGAGAAAACAAATTAAAAAGATGCGATTTTTGCCATGAATCAGGAGCGTGGTATTGGACGGATAAAATTATTTACGGAGGTTTGTTTACATTCTGTTTGGCCTGCGGTCATAAATTGGATAGAGAAATAAAAAACAAAGAAGAAATAAAACAAAAAGCGAAAAAGAAGATGATTAGTGAAGGAACTCCTATTTGTCCAAAACACGATTTGGAGATGGTCAAGCGCAAAGGACGGTGGGGAGAATTCTGGGGTTGCCCTAAGTATCCAGTTTGTAATTTTACTAAAAAAATTACTTAATGTATTTATAACTTTTTCGTCCAAGAATCTTTTATTAAAACAAGAGGTATTTAATAGAAATTATTTAATGAAGTTTTTAAAAGATCGCAGATTTTACATTTATCAATTTCAAAAATTTTCATTTTGTAGGTTATAGTCCGTTGACAATAAAAAATATTGGTTAAATAATTAATCTATAGTTTGTACAGATTTAAAACTTTTTCTATGTCTAACTTAAATGATTTGCCTTTTTCAGAGCGGCCAAGAGAAAGGTTGATAAAATATGGAGTTGAGGCTTTATCTCTTCAAGAACTTTTAGCCATAAT
>JAMWCT010000130.1 GCA_023819525.1 Candidatus Omnitrophota bacterium | reverse complement strand
TGATAATTTATTTTAATAAAAATGGCCGAATATGTTTTGTTTGCTATTTTTTTAGGCTTTTTTGGCGCCATTGTGGGAATTATTATTTGGCTTTTAGGAAAAATAAAAAATAAAGATTAAAACCGAACACTTCATTGGCGGCAGAAAATTATTGCAGATGTGGCGATTTTGTTTATTTTAAAAATAATGACGATTTATTCCCTTATAAAATTTTTTGCTTTTTTGTCTGTAAAAATCTATCTTTTTTAACATACGATCGGAAGTTAAAAAAGATAGATTTTAAATAATAAGAAAATAGTGGAAAATTATTTTAGAAAAATGGTTATTTTATTTAGGAAATTATCCCTGTATAAGAGGTTATCTTTTATACTTTTATAAATTTAGAAATTTTGTTCTTTTTGTTCTTGTATAAACTTTTATAAAAATTCTTATATATATAAATTGTCTTGTATAAATTTAAAGATTGTTTATTTAAGGCAAAAGTTATTTTTGTTAGAAATTATTTTAAATTACGATATAAAAATTTAACAATTTTAAAGATTTTAGTATTTAATAAAAGGAAAATAAAAGGTTTTAGCAAGGGTTAAGATATATTATAGGATGTGTTATAATATCAGACAAATGGCAGAAACTACAAAAGAAGAATCACCTCTTTTGAAAGTATTATAACAGAGGCTAAAGAGTTTGCTGCCCAAAGGCAAAAAGATTTGCCTCCTCTTCCTTCAGAAAAAGAATTGTCTTTATTTTGGGCCAAAATAATGGCAAATGATTGGCATCTTGTAAAAGCAGTTCAGGCGCATTTAAAGAAGGTAGGGGTAAGAACGCCCGGACGTTATGGGCATTTAGAATGGGTGGCAAAAATGGCGGCTTGGGGAGCAGAAAAAGAGTGTGATCAAAGGGGAATTGTCGGTCCCTTGCGCGAAGAGATAGTTAGGCGAGCTTGGCGATTAGGATTACTTCATGATGTTGAGAGTTGGCTCGGTTGGGGCGATGACCATGCCAAAGAAGGAGCGAGAGTAGCGGTTGATATTTTGGAAGAATTGGGAATTGACGACCCTTTTTTAGGAGAAATGGTGGGTTTGCATAATCAAAAAAATGTTCCTTTGAGGGACGACCCCGCATGGGATATTCCTTTTTTTGTTGTTTTTGGCGCTGACCATATTAACTGGGGTTTGGAATGGGTAGAAGATAAATGGAAAGAATATCAAAGACTAGGTTATTCTCCTTTACAGGCAATGGATGATTACCAGTTTATGTTGGAAATGGTTCAAAGCCCAAATCTTAACCAAACAATAATAGGAAGAGAGTGGACGATTCCTTATCTTAATTTTGGAATTGAAATTATTGAGCATGTAAGATCTGTTTTTTTAGGCAAGCAAAATTAAAAATCTTCTTAATTTGTTATAATGATTTGCCAATGGTGAAAAATAAATTTTTTTGGTTTTTTGTTTTACTTATTTTTAAAAACAGGATTTGTTTTAATCAAGAGAATAACAATTTATTAATTTTAGAATAAATGGCACGCGATCGCGTTTGAATTATTCAAATTTTAAGATTTTTTTGGTTATTTGTTATAATAATTTGTTTTTAAGTTTTAAGAGAATTTTAAGTTTTAAGAGAAATAAAGGTTTTGATAAGATGGCCTTTTAATATAATGTATAGGGAATGAGAAAGGGTTTGATAAACCGTTTTTCCTTTATTTTTTGATTAGCCGGTAAAATAAACTATGGATAGTTTTAAAAACAAAATTTTGCTTGTTTTTTTGTTCTTATTCCTTTTTAAAAGCAGGGTTTGTTTTGCCCAAGAGAACAACAAAGTGGGAATTCATATATTGGAAACTTCAGAAGTAGAAGAAGCGGGAAGATTAGTTAACTCTTCGGGAGGCGATTGGGGTTGGGTAACCATTGTTTTAAGAGACGATGATTTTGACCATAAAAAATGGCAAAAATTTATGGACGACTGCCGTCGGCTTCATTTGATTCCTATTATAAGAGTGGCTACTCATTTAGAAAATGGCGTTTGGCTAAAACCAAAAGCGGAAGAATTAGACAAATGGGTTAATTTTTTAAATAGTTTAAACTGGCCGGTAAAACAGCAAGTAGTGGCGGTTTTTAATGAACCTAATCACAGTAAAGAGTGGGGAGGAGAAATTAATCCTCAAGAATATAGCCTTATTTTAGAAAAAATGATTACTTTATTTAAAAAAGCTAATGAAAATTTTGTGATTTTAAACGCTGGTTTGGACCAAGCGGCTGATGGTAAAAATGGAACAATGAAAGAAGAGTTGTTTTTACAAAAAATGTTTGAATTTAATAAAAATATTTTTAATCAACTTGATGGTTGGGCATCGCATAGTTATCCTAACCATGGTTTTATTGGTGATCCTGATGATAAAGGTAGAGGAAGTATTAAGGGTTATGAATGGGAGTTGGGTTGGTTAAAAAATCATAGTTTGGTTAAAAATTGGGATGTTTATCTTACTGAAACTGGTTGGCCTCATAGTGAAGGTGAAACTAAAGAGGGACCATTTTTTGAGAGTAAAAAAATTTCTCAATTTTTTATAAAAGCCTTTGATTATTGGATAAAAGATAATAGAGTGAAAGCGATAACCCCTTTTGTTTTAAACTACCCCCAGCCGCCTTTTGACCATTTTTCGTGGTTAAAAAGCAATGGCGACAAGTATGACCAATATAATGAAGTTTTGGCGATGCCTAAAGTTAAAGGACAACCTGAACAAATAGAAAAATATGAAATATTAGCCATAAAAATGATGGATTTATTACCTACCAATTGGGTTTACCGGGGAGAAATAAAAATAAAAAACACAGGACAATGGATTATAGGCGAAAATAAGCCTTTTGTTTTGGATTTAAAAGAAGAATACCAAGGTTCCAAGATTACCCAACACCCAAGGTTAAAAGAGGGAGAGTTGGTTTTTCCGCAAGAAGAAAAAAATTTGGAGTTTGTTTTGCAAACCGGAACGCAATCAGGAGAATTTAAGTTAAAGATAGGAAATAAAGATTATTCTTTTTATGTTTTTAAACCTTTTGAGTGGAAAAACAAAAAAGTGAGTTTATGGCGTCAGATTTTAACAAAAATAAAATTGGAATGGAAGAAAATAATAACCAAAAACTAGGGGTGTGAAGATTATATCACCCGACGGGTGTGAAGATGGTGTGAAGATGAGGGTTGATTTTTTAAATTTTTTTAATAAAATAAGGGTGTTTTTAAAATTATAAAATTTAAAAAACATATGGAACGAGAAGTTTTTTCACCACAACCGGGCGGAGGGTCATTAGAGTTAGACTTAGGGGTTTTAAATTTAAGAGAACTAGATTTATCAAGCGTTAGGAATCTTATAAGAAAAAGAGGGGGTGTTTTAATAGGATTAGGATTAGTATTAGTATTAGGATTAGCATCTTGTGGGAGTGGAGAAAATGGCCACGCATCAGCAACACCAATAACACCTGATAATGGTTCTGCTTTAACAGCGACCGCTGATTATCAAGCAGAAAGAGAAAGAATACTAGCGCCCTTATTAACTCCTCAATCCCTTTATAGACCTCTTTGTACAACAATCCAACCAGGAGAAGGAATCTTTTCCGCTTTAAGAAGAGAGGCAAAAGGAGAACTGCCTGTATGTTTGGATGGCACTCATTCTTGTCAAATGGTAACTATTAATGGTTCCAGAGGAGGTGAAAATTTTACTACAACAGTATCATTTGAAGATCTTTTAAGGGAAATTCTTGTTGTTTGGCCAGGAGACATAGTTTGTTTGAAAACCCCTTAAAAACATCCTTACCTTTTCCTTATTAATAAACTTCCCTTGACTTTTAAAAATTATTTTTATAAGATAATAATCAGTGAAATATTTTTTGAAAAATGTAG
>JAMWCT010000129.1 GCA_023819525.1 Candidatus Omnitrophota bacterium | reverse complement strand
CAAACGGAAAGCTTAGAACTCCTTATCAAGCTTTCCTTGAAAAAATGAGAAAATAGTAAAATATTTAATGTTAAAATGGCTAACTTAAATCAGCGAGGTAACATTAAAAGCGGATACTACACTTTTTATAGAATTGCAAACATTTTTTAAATACTTAAATATTAAATATACCATGAATATACCTTATGGATTAGTAAGAGAAGGTCTTAAAAAAATTTATTTAATTTTAGATTATATTTTTTGGCTTATTTTTGATTTTAGCAAATTCAAGAAAATAAAAAAAGAACGAATAAAAAAAGTCTTATTAATACATCAAGGTGTAGTAGGAGAATTAATAGTAACTACGCCTGTAATAAAAGCGTTGAAAGATAATTTTAATTGTGATATTAGTTATATGGTAAATCCGGGAAAAGAGCCTCTTTTTATAAATAACCCTTATATTTCTGAAGTTCTCACATTTGATGAAAATAATTTTAAAAAAAACTTGGAAACTATTAGAAGTAAAAATTTTGATTTAACCATATTATTTCAAGCACATTTTAAATTAGCTAAAATGTGTTGGAAAGCCGGAATTCCTTATAGGATAGGGGGTTTTAGCGGATTTAAAAGATCCCCAAGCATTTTTTTTACAAGAAGATTTTTTCCAATTGTAAGAAAAAATACTGTTTTAAAAAATCTTGAACTTGCAGAAATAGTTGGTGCGAAAAATATCAATCCCAAAATAGAAGTCTTTTCTAGTAAAAATGACGATTTAAAAATTAAAAAATTTCTTAGAAAAAATAAAATAGAAGAATTTATAATTGTTCATCCAGGATTTGGTGATTGGGAAAAGAAAAATGCTAACTATAGATTATGGCCAGTAAAAAAATATTCAGAGTTCATAAATTCGATTATTAAAAATAGTAAATTTAAGGTTATTTTAGGAATAGGAAAAATCTCTGAAAAACCATTAACATCAAGAATATTAGAACATGTTTGGTTTAAAAATAAAGTTATAGAGTGTTCTGGATTATTTGATTTAGCAGAGTTAATTTCATTAATAAAACATTCAAAATTAGTTCTTGCGCCAGATACTGGAATAAGCCATATAACTTCTGCGTTGGGCATACCATTAATTAATTTAATAAATTCTGAAAACTTAAAAGAATGGGCCCCATGGGGCGATTCTAAAAAGATTATCAATATAAACAAGCATTTAGGTTATCAGATAACCTTTTTTCCCCCAAAAATTACTTTTTCTGAAGGTATAAAGTCGATAAGTGTAGAGGAAGTTTTAAAAGCGTATAATTTTTTGCTGAAAAATGAAAAAAAACATTAAAGTATTATTTATTACCCCGTACTATTATCCCAACTTAAAGGGGGGCTCTGAACGGAGTCTTAAATTGCTGGCAGAAGGTTTAGCGAAAGAAGGATTAGATATTAATGTTCTTTCTTTCGATGGTAAGAATGATATGAAAAGAGAGAAATTTTTTGGTGTAAAAGTTATACGAGTAAAATCTCCGGATTGGAAACCAAATACTTTAGCATTAAATTTAGAATTGAATAAATATAAAAATTTAATAAAAGAAGAGTCTCCAGACGCAATTCATGTTTATAATACTTGGCAAATTCCTGCGGCTTTAAAATTGAAAAAATATGCGAAAGTTGTAGCAACCCTAAATAATTATTATCCTTTGATAGCGATTAGTTATACGAGGGATAATTTAGTTGAATCCGGAAATTTATTTTTTTATAGAATCTTCACTAGCACATATAAAACCTTGGAAGGAAATTTTATTAAAAGATTTTTTTTAGCTTTATTCTATACGATTTATGGAAAAATTTATATTACACCAAAAAGCAAAAAATTAGACGCGTATATTGCTTATGTAAAAAGTATAAAGAAAATATATGAAAAAGCAGGATTTGATGGTAGAAAAATATATGTGATAAGAAGCCCATTTGAATTTAAGAAAATACCAAAAATAAATATAAAACGAAAGAATAATATTGTTCTTTATGTTGGTGGAGCATTAGAATCAAAGGGGTTTTATGATTTGATGAAAGCAATAAAACTAATAAAAAATTCTGAAATCGAGTTTAGAATCGCTGGAGTAAATAGAGAGGATCCTTTAATTAGAAAAATTATAGATTCCAGAATAAAATTTCTTGGAAAATTAAATGAGAAAGAACTAAAAAAACAATATTTAGAATCAAGCGTTTTAGTGCATCCTGCAATATGGCCTGAGCCATTTTCCCGTGTATGGATGGAGGCGCTAAATTATGAAATTCCAATAATTTCTTCTGATAATCCTGTAGCCTTAGATGTTTTAAAAGGTGCTGCTATATTCTATAAAAGAAAAAACCCTCAAGAGTTAGCTAAAAAAATAACAGAATTTTTATCAGGAAAATTAAGAATAAATAAAAAGGATTACTTGCAAGCAAAGAAAAGAATATTTTCACAGGACCCGGTAAAAGAAATGATTAAGTTTTATAGAAATTTAAAATGAGATCAATAACTAGAATAAGTTTGGAACTAGAATTATTGCCATTGCTTAGCAAATTGAAGGTAAAAAGAGTATTAGATGTTGGTTCAAAAGATTCTCCTTATAAAAATAAAATATCTTATAAAGAGTATAAAAGATTAGATATTTCAAAAGAAAGCAATCCAGATTATGTTGCTGACTTGCACAATTTAAATAATCTTCCAAGAAATTATTTTGATTTAGTTTTAGCTACAGAAGTTTTAGAGCATTTATACAATCCTGAAAAAGCAATAGATGAGATTTATAAAATTTTACGAAATGGGGGTATTTGTATAGCTACAACAAGATTTTTTTATCATTATCATCCAGACCCAAAAGATTACTATAGATTCACTAAAGATTCCTTGGAATATTTATTTAGAAAATTTAAAAAAGTAGAGATTCATTCACATGGAAATTGGCTTCAAACACTATGGCAGTTGTTTGATGTTTGGAAATTTGGATTAATCTTTAAATTTTTTAATCCTGTTATAATGAGGATAAACTATAAAAATACGCGCTATCCCTTAGGATTTATAGTTTACGCAGAGAAATGAAACTAATAAAACCAAAATTTACAAAATTGAATATAGGTTGCGGATATGAAAAGAAAGAAGGATTTGTTAATATTGATAAAGCAAGAGAAGTAAATCCTGATTATATAGTAGATATAGAAAAAGGATTGCCTTTTCCAGATAACTCATTTGATTATATTTTTTCACAGCATTGTCTAGAACATGTTCGTCCCCAATATTGGAAATTTGTTTTAGACGAAATAGCAAGAGTGGCTAAAGACGGGTGTATCTTGGAACTTTATTTGCCTTTTGATAATATCTGGAATAGAACAAATTCTGATCATTACAGAACTTTTCACTGGACTTCTTTTGCTCAGAATGAAGTTGGTTCAAACCGGTTTTATTATACTAAATTAAAACTTAAAAGAATAGAAAAAGTTCCCAATAGAATAGTCCGAGCCATTTATGTGTTTTTTCCAATTTTTTTTAAAGAAGTACATTTTAAATATAGGATTATTAAAAAATGAACACCTATTCTAAATTTGATTTGTTTAAGATTTATATATTAAATGATTTGTTGAAACTTAATTTTCGAAGAATTTTTCACTTTCTAAAATGTGTTTTTTATAACAAAATAATAAAAAAAGACCATTTAGCGTTCTTATTGAAACATCCAATCTCTGTCCGTACAATTGTCCGACCTGTCCGACACCAAGATTCTATTGCGTAAGAGAAGGGTTCATATAATATAACTCGCTCTGATTTGTATAAGGGGTGATTTTAACATGGATTGCATACATTGCTTTAGTGCAAATACGGTAAGAAATGGACATAAAGGAGGATTGCAACTTTACAAATGCAGAGACTGTAAAAGAGCTTTTTGTGAAAAAGGA
>JAMWCT010000128.1 GCA_023819525.1 Candidatus Omnitrophota bacterium | reverse complement strand
CCATCTAGGTTTTCAAATAATTTAATCGCCTCAACATCAATCTTTTTAAAAAATTCATTTAAATATAAAATTGCCATGCCATTGGCGGTATCAGTGACAACTTTGAATTTTTTTAATGATTTGGCATTAATTTTTGATAATGCTTCGCTGACTTCATCTTCGATAACTTTTTTATTAGTTATAATTTTGCCGGGATTTTTTTTTGAGGTAAATTTTTTAGAATTAAAAATTTGTTTTATTTGCTCCATGCCTGAACCAGCGCCGATTTTTATCAGTTTGTCTTTTTCTCTTATCACCATTTTTATGCCGTTGTATTGTTTGGGATTATGAGAGGCGGTGATCATCATCCCACCATCATAGCCGTATTTTAAAGCAGCATAATAAAAAGATGGGGTTGTTGTCAGGCCTGTATCAACACCGGTTATCCCCTCATCGATGATTGCTTTTTTTGCTTGTTTTAGTAAATTTGGAGTACTTGTTCGTGTGTCATAGCCAAAAGCTAAGGTAAGATTATCTTTATTAATAGCTTTTTTGATATAGCTAATAACTGATCTAACAATAAAGTAAAAATCATCATCCTTAAAATCAATGTTATAAACTCCCCTTATATCATATGCCTTAAAAATTTTTTGGTTCATAGTATTAATAATAAAAATAATAATAAAAATAAATTATTAATATTTATTATAGCATTAGTTTTTATTAAAGATTTTATTAAGAAATGCTTTTTACTATATTTCACTACATTATATTAATATAATGTAGTGTTTTAATTTGGTAAGGTTGATAAATGATTGTATTAAGAATTTTTTTATAAATAGTATAAAGCAAGTAATTCAAGAGAGTTTTTTATGGAAAAGGGTGTGTTAGAAGTTTTTTGTTGAAGATCGATTTTATAAAAACTATCATAAAAATTTAAGAGCCTATTAAGACTCCATTTATCAGCAAGATTTTTTAATTTGTATATCTGCCATTTTTGGAGTTTTTTATCTGTTTTTCCTGATTTGAAATTTATTAGATTTTTTAGATGTTGAGCAAGCATAAGAAAAATAAAATTTTCATCGGTTGATTCGGATAGATTATTTAAAATTGCCAGAAAATTTTTTAGATTTCCTGGGTAGAGAGCATCTTGGAGTTTGAAGATGTTTTCTTGAGGTTTGAATTCTTTGATTGTGGCACCTTTGGGGAATTTTAGATTACGAGATGAGATAAACTCTTCCCATGTGATGACCTCTGTTTTTTTGTCTTTGATAATTTCGCTTATAATTTTGTTTATTTTGAGATTTAATTTTCGTGATAATTTTTTATTAAGATTTTGGGTAAAGAAAACTTGTTTTTGAGCAAAAAGCAATTGCGACTCTCCCATCCATAAGGAAATATCTTCCAAATCATTTGCGTTTATGTCTTTAACTTCATAGCTTTGATTTTTATATTCTTTTTTTAGACTTGAATAGTAGTCAAAAGAAGATACAGAGTCCTCACCGCAGATTATAGTCAACATTGTATTTTTTATAAAATGCTATTTTTTTTGTTTTTTTATGTATAAAAAAATAATAATAAAAACCAATATTATCAATGTTATTATAAAAACAATTATAGTAAAAAGTTGTTTATTAAATAAAATATTACTTTTAGGATTTTGGTAAATATTTTTATAATCAATATTATTTTTATTGATGATTTGATTTTTCAAATTATTATCAGTTTCTTGTATATTTTTGACGTTATTATTTCTTAACATTAGATTAATATTTTTAGATTCCAAATAAGTTTTATTATCGTTAAAAAATTGTGATGTAGTTTTAGGATTACCATTAAAGGTTAAGTAATAAGGAAAAGGAGGAAGATTTTTAGAATTAATTTTAAAAAAACCATATTTATCAGCAGTTGTCTTAAAAAAAATTTTATTGCTATTATAGATTTTTACTTCAACTTTAGCATTTGGTATGATGTTGTTATTAATATCTTTAGCATATCCTTCGATATAGGATAAAATTGGTTCAAAACGTGGATAATTTGAATCAATAATATTGATATTATCTTCAGTAGAAAAAAATTTGCTATTTTTAGAAAGCAAAGGAATCAATGTTGTATCTTGAGGAATTTGCGATCTTTTTATTCTTAATAACCAAAAACCATTACGTGCTTTATTATCTAAAAATTCAGTTTTATTTAGAATAATATTTCCTTTTTGATCTTTTATTGTTAAAACCGGGTAAGGATGACTAGCTCTACCCCTAAATAAGATATTGTCCCCATCGACAATTTGATTAAGTTCCATATGAATTATGGGAGAAGTGATTGGTTTGTTTGTTCCTGGGTCCAAAAGTATATTTCTTTGTTCAGGATCTGGACGCCTTCTAGAAGATTCTTCTGGAGTATCGATGATTTCTTTAATTGGCTCATCTGGTAAATAAATTATTTTTTTTGAATTTACATATTCATCATAAATTAGATTGTATTTTTTATTTATATTAGGATTTTTAGAAAAAACATGGGTTTTTGGGATGTTATCTAATCTTAGATAATATATTCCTGGTTTTGTTAAGAAATTAAAAATTCCATCTTCTTTTGTAATAACCTCACTACCAGTAATAACATCAGCAAGTTGTTCTTTTGGGTTAATTTGATCTAAAATTCTTACCTTAACATTAGAAATAGGTTCAAGACTTTGACTATCAATAATTCTTCCATAAGGATCCCACCAGATTGAAGTGCAAACTTGTTTATTAGTTGACTCTTCAAAATTAAAAGTATTGAAGGCAAAAGTACCAATTTGTTGAGAAGAAGAATTTCCTGTTATTTGATCAGTGCCTATTTGGTTTTCTGTTAGTGTTGGAGGATATAAGGCATAAAATTGATAATCATGGTGATCTTGTAGCTGGCCAGTCATTACTCCTTCAATTCTGACATTACCGTTTTGATCAGAATAAAATATACCGCTTGGATTACTTGGAAAGCTTAATTTCACTGGTGGATTAGGATAAGATAATCCTAAACCTTGATCAAGTTGATTATTGGTTGTTGTATATTTTCTATTTATATAAATTACTGGAATAATTTGAACACGTGGAGGAAAGCGATTATTAGGATTGTTTGTTAATATGAAATGAGCAACTCCATCAGAAGGAGGATAAGTTAATTTACATTGATGAATTGGTTGACCATCGCCATTAACTTCTCCGGTATCATAAACACAAATAGTGTCATCAAATGTTGATGGATCATTTATATTGTGAGGACAACCATTACACCAACCATCGTACCACTCAGCATCGGAAGTAGACGCTTCAAGACATTTTGTACTGTAGCCAGATTGAATAATCGAATCTGTTCCTTGTGAACTAACTTTTAAGGAATTTATTAATATATATAGAAAAAAAAGCACTATTATTATTTTTTTAAACATAATTAGATATTAATCAATTTTTCTTAAAAAATCAAATATTTGTTTTTGTTATAATTTTTTTATGTATGATCTGATTTCTGTTGGTGGAATTAGTATTGATCTCTATTTTAAAGGATCGACATTTACTAAAGATAATAATCGTTTTCATCTGGCAATAGGGGGAAAGTATTATTCGGATTTTTTTTATGAGGATATAGGCGGTGGAGCGGTAAATGTCGCTGCTGGAGTGGCTAAACTGGGACTAAAAACTGCTGTTTTTGGAAAAATCGGCAACAATCCTTTTCGAGAGTTGATTTTAAAAAAACTTGCTGATAAAAAAATCGCCACTGAATTTTGTCAGGTAGAAGATGATTATTATAAAATCTCAGCAATTATCTTAACAGAAAATGGCGAAAGGACAATAATTCATTATGAAAAACCTTCGCATCTTATAAAACAATTTTTTCTTCATAGTGATTTAAAAAAAGCAAAAAATATATACTTTTCTCCTCTGCCTCATTTATCTTTAGCGGAAAAAAAAAGAATGATTACTTATTTAAAAGGTAATAGGACTTTGACTTTTG
>JAMWCT010000127.1 GCA_023819525.1 Candidatus Omnitrophota bacterium | reverse complement strand
CTTTTATAAAGTTAATTATGTGGCTAGTTTTGACTTTTTCCCTCATACTTGCCATTTAGAAAGTTTAGTATTTATGGAAATTTTAAAATAAGAATTTATAATATTAAAAATATGAGTTATTTTTATGGTCCAGTTCCTTCAAGAAGGTTGGGTTTGTCTTTAGGGGTAGATATAGTTAAAAAGAAAACTTGTTCTTTTGATTGCATTTACTGTCAACTAGGAAGAACAACAAATAAAACTATAGAGAGACAAAGTTTTATAGATTTTAAAAAATTTAGGCTACAGTTAAAAAAAATAATTAAAAAAAATCCTTCAATTGATTATATAACGATTTCTGGTTCAGGGGAACCAACTTTAAATAAAGATTTAGGAAAAATTATCAAAGCAATAAAAAGAATAACCAAAAATAAATACCCTGTATGCGTAATTACAAATTCTTCACTTTTACATCTAAAAGAAGTAAGAGATGACTTGCAACTATCAGATCTAATTATTCCTTCTTTAGATGCGGCAGATGCAAAAACTTTTTATAAAATAGATAGACCTTTAGCTTGTGTAAAATTCAAAAAAATAACAGAAGGTTTGATAAGTTTACGTAAAGAGTTTAAAGGAAAAATTTGGCTTGAAATAGTTTTGGTTGGTGGTATAAATGATACAATTGAACAAGCAAGAAAATTTAAAAAACTAATAGAAATAATCAAACCAGATAAAGTTCAACTGAATATACCTATTCGCCCATCAGCAACTAAAATTAAATTACCACCCAAAGAGAAAATATATCAATTTAAAAAAAATATTGGACAAGATGTTGAGATTATTTTTAATTATAAGGGAAAGAAGCAAAAAAAATTAGAAAAAGCTATAGAATTTCAGATTTTAAATTATCTAAAGCGACGACCGGCAACTTTAAAAGATCTAAAGGTTTGCTTTAATTTAGGTTTAACTACACTTAAAAAATATCTAAAAAAAATTCTAAATAAAAAAATTTATAAAAAAAACCAATATTTTATATTTAAAGGCAACAGATAAATATGATTAAGCAAAATTTAGAGGAAATTCTAAAAAGTTTGCCACAAAATGTTACGCTTGTAGTTGCTACTAAAGGAAGAAGCATACAGCAAATCCAAGAAGCAATATCTTCTGGCACTAAAATTATTGGAGAAAATTATGTTAAAGAGGCAATGAGTAAATTTAATGTAATAGGTAATAAAGTGAAATGGCACCTAATTGGACATTTACAAACTAACAAGGTAAGAAATGCTGTAAAAATTTTTGATATGATAGAAACATTAGATTCAGTAAAATTAGCTTTCGCAATAGATAAAGAGGCTAAAAAGATAAATAAAATTATGCCTGTTTTAATTGAGGTTAATAGTGCTTGCGAGCCACAAAAAAGTGGAGTTTTTCCAAATGAAGTTGAAGGTTTAGTAGAGGAAATCATAAAATTTAGCAATTTAAAATTAGAAGGACTTATGACTATGGGACCTTTGGTTAGCGATCCAGAAAAGGTAAGACCATTTTTTAGATTGACTAAACAATTATTTGATAAACTAAAGACCAAATACAAAAACATAGATTTTCGTTATTTATCAATGGGTATGAGTGCAACTTATAAAATTGCTATTCAAGAAGGCGCAAATATTGTAAGGATTGGAACAGCTATATTTGGAGTTAATTAGAAAATTTTTTATTCAACTTTCTTGCATAATTTTTTATTTCCCACAAATCACTTAATTTATTTTGGTCAAAAAAATAAAATATAGAATTGTTATGTAAAAGTGGCTCTTTTAGACTTTCTTTATATTTTTGAAAAATTTCTGTTTCTGGGACAGGGGAGAATTCTGCCAAAGAGACTTTTGCACCAAGTGAATGTAAAAATTCAATCTCCTTTTTTAATTCTTCTAAATTCTGCTGGGGGTAACCTAAAAGTAGATAGAAACTAAATTCACCATCTTTATATCCTGCATTTTTTAAAAATTTTACAGCCCTTATTATGTCAGTTTGATTTACTTTATCACCCCAAGTCTTTTGAAGCAGAGGATTTAATGTTTCAAGTCCAAAATGGGGGTTTATAAAATTTGTTTTTTTAAGTAAATAGGCAAGCTCTTGGTCTAAAAATCGTAAATGCAGCGCATTTGGGGTATGAAAATTTATATTTAAATTAAGGCTAGCTATTTTATTTAAAAATTTTTTTACATAGTCTTGCTCGTATAAGAAAGCATCGTCATATAAAACAAAATCTTTGGTTTTTTTTGAATATTCTATAACAAAATCTAAAACTATTTTAATAGGTATCCTTATAGAATAAGTTGCTAATTTTTTGATTGCGCAATAACTACAACTAAAAGGACACCCCCATGAAGTTCTTAAAACAACATAATTAAGATCAGAATAAAAATTTTCATATTTTGGAAGGGTAGAAAAAAGTTCATATGGTTCATAGTCAATATTTAATAATTTAAAAAAATCTTTTAGGCTATAATTTGTAAATACAAAGTCAGAAAAAGTGGTTTCTTGTGCGTGTTGAGGAAGAAGCGTTGCGTATGTTCCGCCTAAAACTATTAAAATAGAGGGAAAAAGTTTTTTTAGCATTTTAGTTAAATCTACTATTGCAGGGTACCAATAAGTCATAGATGAGGTAATAAGTATTAATTGTGGATTTTTATTTTGTAGTTGTATTTTTAGTTGTTCTGGTGTAATCCCATATCGTTTAAAATATCTTGGTATTGATTTTAAAATTTGAGGTTTTTGAATAATTTGCGATTGATATTTTCCTCTTCCAAATTTGCCAGGTATAACCTGTTTTAAGCAATCAATGTAATCAACTTCAACCCCCTTTTTTTGTAAATAACTTAAAAGAACTAAAAACCCATAAGGTTTTAGCCAAAAATCGTATGCTGCAAAATCGTATATCCAAGGATTTATCGCTAATATCATCATACTCTATTAAATTAATATATAATTAATTTTTTGCGATAAGTCAAGCAATAGTGTGTAATGTTTCATTTAAGGGTTATATCCTGTAGTTTCTGATGGATCATCATTTTGCTTTATTTTCAAGTTATTCTTTACACACTTTATTGTATGTTATCAATCTCTGATTTTTGTTGACATATGGTATTATATATGATACCCCTTTTAGTATAAAATGGCATCCATATTAGGGGAATAAATGGATAGAGATATAGTAAACAGATTATCAAAGAATCACAAGAAATGCGCTTTCCAAATATCCAAAACAAAGAGGTCATGCTTTAATATTAGAAATTAGTTGGTAATTGGACCTTTGGTCATATAATAAATTTATGACCAGACCATATCGGTTGCAAGCTAAAAATTGTCTTTATCACATAACCAGCCGCAGCGATGACCGTAAAAAGATTTTTTTAAACGAAGCCGACTTTAAGAAATTCCTGTAATATCTTAAAATAGCCAAGGGTAAAATAACTATTGCTAATGAATCCCTCTTTAGTATCGGCATTATGTTCTTGAAGGAGTAAAGGAAACCATGGATATCTTTAAAAAATGTCTATGCTGACTTTATACTTGGAAGGGTAAAATTCATAAAAAATAAGCTTAATCAATTACAAAGGGATATTGAATTAAAAGATTTTGCCCATAGGTGTGCAGTAAAGAAACACTATAGACCCATATGAAATTATCAATGCTGTTACAACTTATTTTACGCTAAATTAACCACTTTCCACTTACGAAGTGGAAAATGGGTTCATTCCACTTACGAAGTGGAAAATGGGTTTCAAAATATCACCAATTAAAATTTGTCTTTTTTTTACCCTTTGCTATAATTTAAAATATGAAAACCTTCTATATAAACAAAATAGTTAATCCAAAAGGCCTAAAAAAAGACCAATATGATGTAATAATAATAGGTGCTGGTATTGGAGGTTTGGTTTGTGGTTGTTATTTAGCTAAGGCAGGTTTAAAAGTTTTAATTGTTGAGAAAAATGATAAGGTTGG
>JAMWCT010000019.1 GCA_023819525.1 Candidatus Omnitrophota bacterium | reverse complement strand
TATAGGAATATATTATCGACTTATGTATAACACGATAATTGAAAAATTCCAAATCAACCTGATTGAAAGCAAATTTGGTAAGGAATAAAAAACATTAGATAAGTATCCATAACTCCCCTTTTTGCAAAAAATTCACAATCTCTTAAAACCATTGTCACTTTGTTAATTTATATTCTTACCGCAAAATAAAGACAATATTTTAAAATGAAAGGAGGTGAGTGATGTTTTATGATAGTTTAGTGGATGATTTTGTAATATGTGATATAAAAGCACAATCTAACCGCCTCAAAAAACTATTAGAGAAAATAGAAAATGACAAGAAATGGAAAAAAAATCACAATCTCTACTCTGTAAAACTTAAAGATATAGAAAAAGACATCAAAAGAGTTTTTAAAAAAATTCGCAAGCTTAAAAAGTTTTAAAAAAATCATAAAAAACAATTTTTGTTTTAGAAGAAATCAAAAATCCTGTTTAACAGAAGGATTTAATACTATATAATGTGCATAGAAGAAGTCTTTCATCAAAAAAAACTTGACAGAATTTTAAGTCTTCAGAAAATGTAATTAATGCTTATTATAAATAGTAGTTAATTTTTAAGAAGTAGAGAAAAATGAAAGAAAAAATTTTGATTGTTGAGGATGATAAAAATATCTCTAAACTTGTTAAATATAATTTAGAAAAAGAAGGTTTTGAGTGTTTTACTACTCTAAACGCAGAAGAGGCATTGGAGATTTTAGATAAATACCCGATAGATTTGATTATTTTAGATATTATGCTTCCTGGTATGGATGGGTTTGAGGCCTGTCGGACTATAAAAGAAGACAATAGATTTAAAAATATTCCAATAATTATGCTTACTGCTAAGGGCCAAGAAATTGACCGCATTGTAGGATTAGAGTTAGGTGCTGATGACTATATTGTAAAACCTTTTAGCCCAAGAGAGCTTAATTTAAGGGTAAAGGCAATTTTAAGAAGAGGTAAAATCAAAGAAATTAAAAAAGATATTCTTAACATAGATGCCATTACTGTGAATATACCTAAACATAAAGTTACCATCAACCAAAAAGAAATAAAACTTACACCTATAGAATTTAAACTATTAGTAACACTTATGGAAAGACAAGGAAGAGTGCAGACAAGAGAAAGACTTCTGGCTGATGTTTGGGATATGCATGCAGAAGTTTACACAAGGACAGTAGATACTCATATTAAACGTTTAAGAAAAAAATTAGGTAAAGTAGGATCTTTAATAGAAACAGTTGTTGGTTTTGGGTATAGATTTAAAGAAATTGACTAAGGTTAAGTTATGATTATTTTTATAGTTTTCTTATTTTTTATAAATTTAATTTTGTTATTTAAATTATCTAAACAAAAAAAATTAGTAAAAAACCTTAAGAGTTCTTTAGAAGAAAAAGAAACAAAGCTAAAAGAAAAGGCAGAGACATCTTCTACTGGTCAAGCTAAATTGGAAACTATTCTTTCGAGTATGTTTGAAGGGGTTTTAGTTATTAATAAAGATGGTGAGATTTTAATTATGAACCCAACGCTGCAAAAACTTCTTTTAATAGATTTTCCACCAGAAGGTAAAAATTTTTTGGAAGTAATTCGCAATAGCGCTATACAAGATATTATAGATAAGGTTCTTAAAGAAGAAAAAAATTTAATTTCAAAAGAAGTCTTACTCTATTCACCTGAAGAAAAAATTTTTAAGGTAAACTGCGCTCCAGTTATCAAAAATAATTCAGTTGAGGGTGCAATTTTAGTTTTTCATGATATTACCCAACTGCGGCGTTTAGAGCGAATAAGACAAGATTTTGTTGCAAATGTCTCACATGAACTACGCACACCTTTAACAAGCATAAAAGGATATGCTGAAACTCTTTTAGAGGGAGCACTTTTTGATAAAAAAAACGCAAAAGATTTTGTAGAAATTATTTATCAGGATGCTAGTAGACTTGCAAAATTGATTGATGACCTTTTGGATTTATCTAAAATAGAGTCTGGCAAATTAGAAATGGTTTTTTTACCTATAGATATTTTGGATGTAATAGAAAAGGTTGTAAAAATATTAGAACCGCAAGCAAAGAAAAAAGCTATTTTGGTAACTTTAAATATACCACTAAATTTGCCTAAAGTATTAGCTGACCAAAATAGAATTTCTCAAGTTATTTTAAATCTTTTAGACAACGCAATAAAATACACTCCTGATAAAGGAAAGGTTACAATTTCAGCTGCGAGCAAAGATAAATTTATTCAAGTAGATATATCTGATACAGGCATCGGTATTCCAGAGGACGCAATTCCACACATATTTGAAAGATTTTATAGAGTAGATAAAGCACGTTCAAGAGAACTTGGTGGAACAGGTTTAGGGCTATCTATTGTAAAACATATCATATTAAATCATGGTGGAAATGTGTGGGTAGAATCAAAAGTCAGCTACGGCTCCACCTTTAGTTTTACCCTCCCCAAAGCTTAAAAAGTTTACACAAAGTTCACAATCCCTTAAAACCATCGTCACTTTGTTAATTTATACTTTTATCGTAAACAAAATGCAAAATAAAATAAATGAAAGGGGGTGAATATGTTTAGGAAAGATTTAATGGATGATGAAATTAAAACTAAACTCAAGTGGCGTGAAAAACTTTTAGAAAGGTTCATAAACTTAAAATTTACCATATCGCTATTTTCTAAATTAAAGAATGGAAATTATCACAATTTAAACTAGGAGGAGGTAAAAAATGAGGAAATTAAAACTTGTATGGTTAATTAGTATTTTGTTTGTTGGAATAGCTAAAAATAATCTTTTTGCTGCCACAACGCAAGTAGACGCATTGATAGAGAAATTAGTAGCAAAAGGTATACTTAACCGTCAAGAAGCCATTGAGTTAAAAGCTGAGATTGCTGAGGATGAAAAGATATTAAGAGAAGAGGGGTTAAAGCAAAACTTACCACAATGGATACGTGAAATGAAATTAAAGGGTGATTTTAGGTTGCGTTATCAGCATGAAAAAAGAAAGGGGAGCAATTTAAACGAAGGGAAGAGCACTTCGCGTGATAGAGGAAGATTTAGATTAAGACTTGGTGCAGAGACTAAAGTTAATGACCAGACAAAACTACATTTTGGCCTTGCAAGTGGCAGCGACGGCGATCCACGCTCGACTAATCAGACTTTTCAAGATACTTTTTCCAAAAAGAGTATCTGGATAGATTATGTTTATGCAGAATATATGCCTTGGCAGTGGCTTACACTTTTAGGTGGAAGAATGAAGAATCCTATATGGGAACCCGCAGATATGCTTTGGGATACAGATATAAATCCTGAAGGTATAGCATTAAAATTAAATGGGAAGTTAAATCCAAAACTTAGTGCATATGTGAATAATGCAATTTTTATTCTTGAAGAATATGCCAACACTTCTGATCCTTGGATGTATGTTCTTCAGCCAGGTTTAAAATGGAGTATAAATGATGGTGTTGATTTAAATTTAGCTACAACTTATTATGGCTTTAAACAAGTAAAAGGAGCAACTCTTGATTGGTCTACAAACAAAAATACCGCAGCGATAAATGGTGGAGGAAATTTCAACTCTATTCATCCTGCTTTTGAATTGGGAATTAAAGAGCCTTTTAGTAATTTGGGGTTAAACTTCCCTTATTTTTCCTTGTTTGGAGAATATATTCACAATTTAGATGCTATGCAATCCAAAAATGGGTATGCGGTTGGTTTTCGGCTTGGCCATAAAAAGATAAACGATAAAGGCCAGTGGCAGACAAGATACACATATACACTTTTAGAAACTTACGCTTGGCCTGATGTCTTTCCTGATTCAGATAGGTATAGTGGAAGGACAGGTATACGAGGGCATGAAATTTTACTTGCCTATGGTTTGAGTAAAAATTTGAGTTTAGAATTTGACTATTATCGCTCTGATTTGACAAGTACTTCTAATAAAACTGAAAATCTTTTTCAAGTTGACCTAAATTTTAAATTCTAAAATTTTTAATATGGTTGGATAGGCTTTAACTTTAAATAAAAAGTTAAAAAGGAGGAAAAATGAAAAAGAGGATAGGTTTAATAACATTGGCTATTGTGGTAGTTAATTTCTTTTTAACAGGGGCTTTTTCTGATACTAAATTAATTAAGATTGATGGCTCAAGCACGGTCTTTCCTATTACTGAGGCAGTGGCTGAAGAGTTTCAAAAGCAATACCCAGGTATCAAAGTAATGGTTGGTATTTCCGGAACAGGAGGGGGTTTTAAGCGGTTTTGTAGAGCTGAAACAGATATCAGTGATGCGTCAAGACCAATAAAACCAAAAGAAGTTGAGCTTTGCAAAGAAAATAATATTGAATATATTGAAGTGCCTGTTGCTTATGATGGTTTGGCGGTAATGGTTAACCCACAAAATACATGGGTGGATTATTTAACTGTTAAGGAACTAAAAAAAATATGGGAACCATCTAGCCAAGGTGTAATAACCAAATGGAGTCAAATAAGAGCAGGTTTTCCTGATAAAGAAATTCATCTCTTTGGTCCAGGAACAGACTCAGGAACTTTCGATTATTTTACTGAAGCAATTTGTGGTAAATCAGGTGCTTCAAGAGGTGATTATACAGCCAGTGAAGATGATAACATTCTGGTTGAGGGGATTGCTTCTGATCCATTTGCATTAGGATATTTTGGTCTTGCCTATTATGAACAAAATAAAGATAAATTAAAAATTGTTCCAATTGATGATGAAGATGATACTAACGGAAAAGGCGCAATTGCACCATCTTTAGAGACAGTTATGGATTCTACTTACCAACCTTTATCTAGACCAATATTTATCTATATTTCAACTAAAGCAGCTAAAAAAGATGAGGTAAAAAAATTTGTAGAGTTTTATCTTAAAGAAGCAAAAAAGTTAGTAGTTGAGGTAGGTTATATTCCTCTACCAGATGAAGCATACAAAGCAGCATTGGAGCGGTTTCAAAAAGGCATTACAGGTTCTGTGTTTGGCGGTAAAGGCGCTAAAGTAGGGGTGAAGATGGAAGAACTTTTACGTATGGAAAAATAAAATGCTATTAAAAAGAAAACCTATTTTAAAACTAAAAGAATTATTTATCGAGAGACTACTTTTTTTGTTTAGCTTCTTATCAGTATTTACTACCTTAGGTATAATTATAATTCTACTTTTTGAATCTTTTGAGTTTTTTAAAGAAGTTTCAATATTAAAATTCTTAACTGATACCCAATGGACACCACTCTTTATAAATAAACACTTTGGAATTTTACCCTTGTTGTGTGGAACTTTTTTAACTACTTTAATTGCTATTTGTGTAGCTTTACCTGTAGGTTTAGTAAGTGCTGTTTATCTTAGTGAATATGCTTCTTTAAAACTAAGAGCTATCGTCAAACCAATTATGGAAATATTAGCAGCTATACCAACAGTTGTATATGGATATTTTGCTCTTCTTTTTGTAACACCACTTTTGAAAAAAATAATTCCTTCCTTAAGTGGATTCAACGCTTTATCTAGCGGTATAGTTATGGGCATTATGATTATTCCACTTATTTCTTCATTAAGTGAAGATGCGATGCGTTCTGTGCCAATGAGCTTACGAGAAGGCGCTTATGCTGTTGGTTCAAATAGGTTGCAGGTATCTTTTAGAGTAGTTTTTCCAGGTGCATTATCTGGTATTATTTCAAGTATTGTATTGGCTATATCAAGAGCAATTGGAGAAACTATGATAGTTGCAATTGCTGCAGGGCAACAACCAAAGTTGACCTTAAATCCTTTCGTGCCAATAGAAACTATCACAGCTTATATAGTGCAGGTTAGCCTTGGCGATACACCTTATGGCACACTTGAATATCGCACCATTTTTGCCTGTGGAATGACTCTTTTTGTTATTACCTTTATTTTAAATACTTTTAGTTTTAAACTAAAGAGGCACTTCCTGGAGGCTTATGAGTAGAAAAATTTTTAGTAGAAGATTAGATAAGATTTTTAAAATTTTAGGTATTTCTTTTATGGTATTTAGCCTACTTGTGCTTTTAGTTCTACTCATTGATGTTTTTTTGGATGGGAAGTCTAGACTTACATGGGGTTTCCTTACAAGTTTTCCTTCGCGTAAACCGCAACAGGCTGGGATACTTTCAGCGTGGGTAGGAAGTGTGTGGATAATGATAACCACTGCTATTTTTGCTTTACCTTTAGGTATAGGCGCAGGTATATATTTAGAAGAATATGCAAGAAAAAATCGCTTAACTAAATTTATTGAGATAAATATTGCCAATCTAGCAGGGGTTCCTTCAATAATTTATGGTCTTTTAGGATTAGGATTATTTGTTCGTTATTTGAATTTAGATAGAAGTGTTTTGGCTGGTGGGTTAACTTTAGCACTTTTGGTTTTACCTATAATTATTCTTTCTACGCAGCAGGCATTAAGGGCAATACCTTTCTCAATAAGAGAAGCCTCTTATGCAGTAGGTGCGACTAAATGGCAAACAGTGCGTCATCAGCTTCTTCCGGCTGCGCTTGGAAATATTATGACAGGTGTGATTTTAGCGATGTCGCGTGCGATTGGAGAAACCGCTCCGCTTATTACTATAGGCGCACTTACTTATATTGCTTTTTTACCTCAAAGCCCAATAATATTTTTAAAAAATTTTCCTTTTGTCCGTTTTAGCCTGAAAGGCATGTTCGATCCTTTTACGGTTTTACCAATTCAGATATTTAATTGGGTCTCGCGTCCTCAAAAAGGTTTTTTTACCAATGCCGCTGCTGGAATTATTGTTTTGCTATGTTTAACTCTTATAATGAATATAAGTGCAATTTTACTAAGACACCATTATCAGGGAAAAATTAGATGGTAGAAAATATACAAAAACCTATATTTAAAATACAAAACTTAAGTGCCTTTTATGGCGCAAAAGAGGTCTTGCGAAAAATAAATATAAATATTTTATCAAACTCTGTTACTGCAATTATTGGGCCTTCTGGTTGTGGGAAAAGCACATTTGTTCGCTCTTTAAATAGAATAAATGACCTTATATTAAATTTTCGTGTCCAAGGAAAAATTTTTTATCACAACAAAAATATTTATGATAAAGATGTAGATGTAGTAGAGTTAAGAAGAAAAGTTGGTATGGTTTTTCAAAAGCCAAATCCATTTCCTAAATCAATTTATGAAAATATCGCTTATGGGTTAAAAATTCATAATTTTATTAAAAAAGAAATGATAGATGAGATTGTAGAGAAAAGTCTAAAGAAGGCTGCTCTTTGGGATGAGGTAAAGGATAATCTAAAACAAAATGCCCTTAGCCTTTCTGGAGGCCAACAGCAAAGGCTCTGTATAGCGCGTGCATTAGCAATTGAGCCTGAAGTGATTTTGTTAGATGAGCCATGCTCGGCAATAGACCCTATCTCTACTGCAAAGATCGAAGAACTAATTTATGAACTGAAAAAAAATTATACTATAATAATTGTAACGCATAATATGCAACAGGCAGCAAGAGTTTCTGATTATACCGCATTTTTTTTATCAGGAGAACTAATTGAATTTGGCAAAACAGAGGAAGTTTTTAAAGCTCCAAAAGATAGAAGAACCGAAGATTATATTACAGGTAGATTTGGATAATTGGTTAAAAAGGTAGAATTATGAAAAGACATTTTGATGAAGAATTAAAAAAACTTAATAAAAAGATTTTACAGATGTGTGCTTTAGTTGAAAACTCCATATATAACGCAATTGACGCATTAAAAGAACAGAACAAAGATAAAGCACAGGAAGTAATAGATAATGACAAGAATATCGATGAGTTAGAATTGGTAATTGAAGATAAATGCTTAAGCCTACTTTCACTTTTTCAACCACAAGCAAAAGACTTAAGATTTATTACAAACGCTACAAAAATAAATGCAGAACTAGAAAGAATTGCAGATTTATCTGTAGATATCGCACAAAGAGTTTTAGAGTTAGCAGACCAACCACTTCTTAAACCCCTTGTTGATATACCAAAATTATCTTCTGTTGCTCAGAAGATGGTCAAAGATGCAATTGACTCATTTGTAAAGTGCGATACAGAACTTGCAAAAAAAGTTATCTTATCAGACAAGGAAGCAGATAATTTACGTAATCTGGTACAGAGAGAATTGATTTATGACTATATGGCAAAAGATGGAACAACAGCTGTGCGTGCAGTTCCACTTTTATTAATTGCTCGGCACTTAGAACGCATCTGTGACCACGCAACTAATATTGCTGAAGATGTAATCTATATGGTTTGCGCAAAACTTGTAAAACACCACCACGAGAAATTAGATAATACATAAAAATATATCCGTTCATAATAAAAAAGAGATTACTTTAGATAATTTTTTTTAAAGATAACATTTCTATTTTGCAAAATTTGACTTAAAAATATACACACTAAAAGACCCTTATATTTATCTTTATAAATTAATTTATTTTTAATAAGGATTTAAATTATTAAAGAATTTATAAGCTGTTGCTTTTTTAAAAAAGGCTAAATCTTTGCCATATACCTCCAACAAGGTAGCCACCTACAAAGAGTAGATAGAAACCTTCCATAAGATTTTAGATTATTGAATTAAAACTGGATATGAAGTAGCCGGACTTTCTTTTATTTTTACAGCACAAACCCTCCGCTATTAAGCTTGCCCAAATATTTATACTTGGTATCTTCTTTGTAGAATTTGCTAAAAGAAGTTGCATTGAAAGTGCAATTACTGCACATATAGGATTAAATATTTTATCTACCTTCAATTCTTACTGTTAGTAACTTTTAAATAACTAATTATCGTTTCAACTATAAAGCTAAAACTGATCTTTTTATGTGAAAGACGATTTCTGTTTATTTTAAAAATTTTTTTCAGAATAGGGGTTAAAAAAGTTAAAAATGCTGGTATAATACCGATAATATTAACATTTTAAAAAAAGGAGCCAGATTGGCAGTCACAATAAAATTTTGTGGAGGGGTAAGAACCGTTACAGGTTCTATGCACCTGCTTTCTATTGATAATACTCAGATACTTATTGATTGCGGTCTTTTTCAGGGTAGGCGTGATGAGTTTTATAATGTCAACTCAAATTTTTCTTTTAACCCTCAAAAATTAAACGCCTGTATTGTTTCTCATGCCCATATTGACCATTGTGGAAATGTACCAACTCTTATTAAGAAAGGATATAGAAAAAAAATTTATGTTACACCACCGACAAAAAAACTTTGTGATTATATGCTTCCGGATTCAGGTTATGTACAGGAAGAGGATGTTAAATTTGTAAATAAGATTAATCGCGGAAAGGCCGTCCCTTTAAGATACCCTCTATATACAAAAAAAGAAGCAGAAGCTTCATTGAAATATTTTAGAACTTTAGAATATCATAAAAGATTTGAGCTTGCAGAAGGAGTTGATTTAACTTTTTTTAATTCTGGGCATATCCTTGGAGCTGCTTTAGTAACTTTTGACATTAAAACCTCACCACACCCTTTGCGCATAGCGTATGCGGCAGACCTGGGTAGGTACAATATGCCTCTTTTACGTAATCCTGAAATACCAAAAGGCATAGATTATCTTATTATCGAGAGCACTTATGGCGCTAGAACACATGACAGTATAGAAGAGGCACAAGAGGAGTTAAAAGATGCTATAAATATGACTATAAAAAGAGGCGGTAAAATTATTATCCCATCATTTGCGTTGGAAAGGACACAACTTATGTTATATTTTATCAACGATTTGATAAAAAGGAAAAAAATAAAGAAAATACCAATTTATGTAGATAGCCCTTTAGCAGTTAATTTAACAGAGGTATTTAAAGAAAATTGGGAATACTTTGATGAAGAGGCAAAGAGAAGGTATATGCAAGAAGAAGACCCATTTGGATTTGAAGAGGTAAATTATGTTAGTAAAACCATAGATTCAAAAAAAATAAATAATATAACAGAACCAATAATTATAATTTCAGCGTCAGGGATGTGTGAAAATGGAAGGATTTTACATCATCTTCGTAACAATATAGAAAATCCAAAAAATACAATAATAATTGTTGGTTATATGGCAAAAGATACTTTAGGTAGGCGCATTGTTGAAAGAGAAAAGGTTGTAAAAATATTTGGCCAACCACATAACTTGCGTGCACAGGTAGTCACATTAAATGCTTTTAGCTCACATGCCGATAAAAATGGTTTGGTAGAGTATGTAAAAAGTTTAGATAGGCAAATTAAAAAAATTTTTATAGTTCATGGAGAAGAAGTGCAGTCAGAAGAATTTTTAAAAAATTTAAAAAGTTTGCAATTTAACGCGTATATACCAAAAAAAGATGAAGTTGTGTTTTTAGCAAAACCACGAATATAATTTTATAGTTATGCGGATTTGGGATATATCTGTAGATAAGTTATGCAATAAACATTTATTAGGAGAACATAGAGAATTACATGCAATATGGTCAATTTTGGTAAATAATAAAAAAGGTTATTCTAACCATCCAGAAACTTTGCGATGGAAAGGTAAGCTAAAAGCGCTATATTTGCGACATATAAAACTTGTTAAAGAACTAAAAAAGCGTGGTTATAAACATAAAAGTATACTTGCCTATAAACTTGCTAAAGGAAAAATTAGACAAACACAATTTATAAATTCTTTAAAAGAGCAAAAAGAAATTTTAAAGTCAAAAAGATGTTCTTGTAGAGTTTAAATATATGCATTTAAATTTAGATAAAGAAAAGACAAAATTTTTGATCGCAGAAAGTTTAAGGGTTTGTCTTCCAATGAGTTTGATTATGTTTTTTGAATTTTTAATGGGGCTGGCTGATGTCTACGTTGCAGGGAGGATAAATAAAGAAATACAAGCTTCTTATGGTTTGGCATTTCAGTTATATTTAGTGGGACTAATTCCAGCAATTAGTTTTAGTGTCGGTGTGGCTTCTTTACTTTCAAGGCAATTTAGCGATTCAAAAACAACACCTAAAAAAAAAGATTTTTACGATGCTTCTTTTAGTGCAATTACTCTATCTTTTATTTTTGGGATTTTAGTTTCAACTTTAGGTGTATTTTTATACCCTGTTATAATAAATTTTTTAAAGATACCGCATGCGATTAATTTTTTCTCAAAAAACTTAATCAGAATTTATAGTTTTTCTTTGTTTTTTGAATACTTTTTTATTATCGCAAATGCGATCTTGCGTTCTTGCAAAAGAATAATTATTTCACTTAGAAACTACACTATAGTCACCATATTAAATATAATTTTAAATTTTGTTTTGGTTTTTTTTACACCTTTAGGCTATTTAGGGATAGCCATCGCAACAGTAATTAGTCTTTTTGTTGGAGCGCTATTTAGTATTTTTGCAATGAGAAATTTTTTAGTTTTTAGTAAAATAAATTTTTCACATTTGAAAGAAATTTTTAATATAAGTTGGCCAATAGGTTTAATTCAAATTTTATGGAATATAGCTTCAGTTATAATCTTTACAATTTTAGCAAAATTACCAGCAAACAACATAGAAACAATAGCTGCTTTTACAAACGCCTTAAAAATAGAGTCAGCTATATTTTTGCCCGCCTTTGCTTTTAATATGGCTTCTATAGTATTAGTTGGGAATTTTATCGGTAAAAAAAATTTTTTAGATGCTTTTAATATAGGTAGAATAATTGGAATTTTAGGATTAATCGTTGTTGGTATACTTTCGTTTTTAGTAATTTTGAATGCAAAATTTATTATGAGTATTTTATCTAACAATGAGGTTGTGATAAGAGAAGGTTTGTTTTATCTTTATATAAGTCTTATATTTGAACCTCTACTGGCTTGGAGTATAATTTTAAATGGTTCTTTGTCTGGTGCAGGTTATACAAAAGATATATTAATTGTTATGATCATTAGTATATGGTTAATTAGAGTTCCTTTTTGTTATATATTAGGAATACTGCTAAAAAAAGGTGCTTTTGGTATTTGGATGGGCATGAATATGTCAATTATAACCCAAGCTATCCTTATAACACGTCGTTACTTAAAACGGATGCAGCCTTTATCTATTATGCAAGATAAATGAAAAAGAGATGAAAAATAAATATTTTGTTGATGAATTTAATCGTTTAGTTATCAAGAGAAAAGGCAATACAATAACTCCTAAAGGTAGTTGGCTCATAAAAGATAATAAGTTGATATATATTTTAGATGAAGAGTTAAATTGGCGAAGAAGATATGATTTGCCAAACAAGATTATATTTAGTGGGAGGTGGTCTTTAGATAAAAATCATAATTTGATATTCACTTTAAAAGAAAACAAAAGACAATTTGAAAATCAAAAACTTTTTTTTAAAACAGAATTACTGGATACAAAATATGATGCCTTAATTTTTTTATTAAGCACAAAACAGATAGAAAACGTAGAGAAGATTAGCATTTTAAAGTTAAAAGGCAGATGGCAACAAGATAAATTTAATCGTTTAGAATTTTTTGTCAAAAGGGGTAAAACTACTTATGATGTCTTAACATTTTGTGGTATTTGGACTGTTATAAACAATACTTTAATTTATAACTATACAAAAACATATTTTAAAAGAAAAGAAAAAATTCAAAAAGCACTTAAGTTTATAGGTTATTGGCAGATAAATCAGAAAAATAGGCTAAATTACATATTAAATTTGGAAAAAAATTCACTTTTTTCATTTGTTGTTAAATTAGAAACCCCTAATATTAGTTATCAAGATAAAGAAATTAAATATTCTGTGGGGATTGGGGTTGGAAAAAATTTTAAAGAAAAAACATTTATAATTTCAGGAAATTGGGGGATTGACAAAAAATTAGGCATTTATTTTGAGGTTGAACAGAAAGAAAATAGACTTAATAAAATTATTTTTTGTGCAGATGTTAAGGTTTCTAATAATCAAGCAATCTTTAGGTTAAAAAATAATAAAGGTGACGATTTAGGCATTTCTGTTACTTTTAGCCACAATTTTATTAAAAAAACTGCTAACTGGTTTTTAGAGTTTGCAAAAGAAAATAAAGAATTTAAAATAATGGCTGGGGCAAATATTTTTTGGTAAATAGGGGGAAATATGGCTGTATTAAAATTTTTTAGCTCTTTGTTTAAATCAAAAGACAAAAAGCTAAAAAGTAATAAAAAAAGAAAAATTAAAAAAGCCAATAAAAAAATATTAAGAATTTCGAATCCCAAATCAAAAAAAGTTTTATCTAAGAAAACAACAAAAGTTAAAGAAAAAGAAATAGGCACTATCACTCACTATTTTGATAAAATTTCTGTCGGTGCAGTTAAATTAAGAGGCAATCTTTGTTTAGGTGATAAAATACATATAAAAGGTAAACGCACAGATTTTACTCAAAACATTACCTCTATGCAACTTAATCATAAAGATATAACTGAAGCCAAAAAGGGTTGGGAAATTGGAATAAAGGTTATACAGCGGGTTTACGAGAAAGATAAAGTTTATAAATTTAAGCATTAATTTATGTTTTCAATAATAGTGGAAAAAGATTTAAAAGTTAAGTTAGCAACAGCTTATATAGAAGGCGTTTCTGTTAGAATAGACCCAGTTGTTTTTGAAAAATTAAAGGAACTTTCCAGTCAGTATCGGCAGAAATATATAAATTATCAAATTGGCAAGATAGAAAATGTCAGCTATGCAAGAAAACTTTTTAAAAGTATTGGTTTAGATCCAACAAAATATAGACCTTCTTCTGAGGCACTTCTAAATAGGGCTTTGAAAGGAAAAGAAATTTATTCTATAAATAATTTAGTTGATATTGGGAATTGGTGTTCTCTGGAATTTTTACTTCCTATATGCGTTTATGATGCAGATAGGATTGTAGGAAAGACTTTATATTTAAGACTCGGAAAGACTACTGAAGGATATTTAGCTTTAAACGATAGGTTTATGAATTTAGAAAATAGAATTTTAATTGCAGATGAAAGTGGGCCATTTGGTTCTCCTTTAACTGATGCGAAAAGAACCGCTGTTACTTTTGATACAAAAAATGCTTTTCTGGGAATTTATGCTCCTTTTGATTTTGATGATCAAAAATTAAAAAGTCATATTTTTTTATTTGCTGAAAGGGTAAAAGAATTTTGCGGTGGGAATTTGTCGGATATAAAGATAGTCTTACCTAATAGTGATATTTTTTAAAAGATGTTTTAAATTAAATTTACTGTTTTTTTATATTTGGTATAATTTTTATTATGAAAAAAATTTTTATTACAGGAGCAACTGGATTAGTTGGTTCATATTTGGCTAAAATTTTTCTCCAAAATCAATATACGGCGTATGTTTTAGCTAGACCCAAAAATAATAAATCTGCAAAAGATAGGGTTTTAGATATTTTAAAATTTTGGGATAAAGATATTTTAGAAAAAATAAAAAATTTAATTATTCTTGAAGGTGATATTATAGAAAAAAATTTAGGTTTATCAAATGAAAATATAAAAAAAGTCACGCAAGAGATTGAAGAAATTTTTCATTGCGCTGCAATCACAAAATTTAACTTACCAATTGATGTGATTAGAAAGCCAAATGTAGAAGGAACAAAAAATATTTTAGATTTTGCTTTGGGCTGCAAAAACTTAAAAAAAATAAATCATATAAGTACTGCTTATGTAGCCGGAAATTATAGGGGTGTATTTAAAGAAAAAAATTTAGATTTAGGCCAAGGTTTTGACACAACTTATGAACAGAGTAAATTTGAAGCAGAAAAGTTAGTGGAAAGTTATAGAAAAAAAGGTTTATGGATAGATATTTTTAGACCCCCTCTTATAATTGGAGAATCTATTACAGGCAAAACCCCTATCTTTAATATGGCGGTATATCAGGTAATTCATCTTTGGAAACAAGAGATACTTGATATTTTTCCTGCCAAAGATGTAAATGTAAATATTGTTCCTGTGGACTGGCTTTGCCAAAGTATTTATTTGATTTCTTCTAAAACTACTTTTAAAAACAAAAATTATCATCCCTTTAGTTCTCAAACTATTTGTTTAGAGGATATTATGAATTGGTTAGCAAAAAAAATAGGTTTTAATAAACCAAAGGCTGTTAGTCCTTTTGAATTTAAAAATTTTAAGTTAACCACTATTCAGAAGATGCTTTTAGCTAATAACTTGGCGATTTTTAATCCATATTTGGTTTTGGATTGTAGTTTCACTGAAATTATTTTAAAACAATATGGATTTATATTTCCAAAAATTACAAAAAGAAATTTTTTACCAATTCTTCTTTGGCCATTTAAAGTGAAGTTTAAGAGTGGGGTTGATATATAATGAAGGTTGGTATTTTATCAGATACACATGATTATATTGTTAATATAAATAAAGCTTTAGAGGTTTTTAAGGAAAATAATATAAGTTTTTTTATTCATGCAGGTGATTTTGTTGCACCATTTTCATTAAATCCTTATTTTGAAAAGGGTTTTGACTTTATTGGAGTTTTTGGCAATAATGATGGCGAAAAAAATGGTTTAGATAAAAAGTCAAAAGGAAAAATTAAAGAGCCACCTTTTGCTATAAATCTTTATGGAAAAGATATTTTAATTGTTCATGACATTACTACAATAAATTATCTTAGCTTTAGTAAAACTCCATCTGTTATTGTTTATGGGCATACCCATATCGCAGAAGTAAAAAAAGAAAAAGACATACTTTTTATTAATCCTGGGGAGGCTTGCGGTTGGGTTACGGGTAAAGCAACTGTAGCCATTTTTGATGTAGAGATTCTGAAAGCAGAAATTATTGAAATAAAATAACTTAACTAAAAAGGAGGTGAGCTGTTATGGCAAAATTTTTAATGTTAGGCAAGTATACTTTAGAAGGGGTAAAGGGAATCAGCAAAGAGCGCACAAAAAAAGTAAAGGGGGCAATTGAGAAAGCGGGTGGGAAAATTGAGAGTATGTATATTCTGTTAGGAGCATACGATCTTGCTTTCTTGGTTGATTTTCCGGATAATTTAAGCGCCCTAAAGGCTTCAGTGCAATTAACTAAACTAACAGGAATTGGATTTTCAAGTCTACCAGCATTAGATGTAGATGAGTTTGACAAAGTTGTAGGTTAATTTTTAAATTTTTATAAAAATAAAAAGGCGCAAGGACTTTAAAAGGAGAAAGCATTTTCAAAAACCTCTTGTCCAAAATCTTATCTGATGTTATAATTTTAAACTTAACTTCTTTTATATGAATGCCGAGATAGCTCAGGCGGTAGAGCGGCGGACTGAAAATCCGCGCGTCGGGGGTTCGACTCCCTCTCTCGGCATTCTAAAAAAAGGTTAGCATTTTAAAGATGAGGATAAAAAAAGTATTTTTCTTATTTATTTTTATTCTCTTTCCTTTGAAGTGTTATCCTGTTTTTAAGTTAATGGATGATATCAAAGACCCTTATATTAAAAGGATGTGCATTTTGCCATTAAAACCTAACACAATATATATTGCCTCTAAGAACTCATTATATAAAAGTCAAGACAACTTTAAAACAATAAAAACGCTATTTACTTTCAAAGACGAAGAAATTATGCATATTTTTTCTGATACTTATTTAGCAGATACAGTGTATATTATAACAACCCGCCATCTTTATAAAATAAAAAATGATAACCTAAATAGACTTTTTAGCTGCCCCGAGGAAGAAACAATTTATTCAATAGCAAAGTTAAAAGATAAAATTTATTTAGGAACAAATAATGGTCTATATACAGCACAAGAAGATATATTGGTATGGCAAAAAATACAAGGTTTAATAGACACAAACATCTACTTTATCAAAAATATAGATACTGGTTTATTTTTAGCAACAGATAAGGGTGTATATTTTTTTGATAAAGAACATAATATAAAAAGACTATTAATAAAAAGAGCCTCCCAAGAAGAAGAAACAAATATAACCTGCACAGTTATTGAAGTTGATTTATTTGAGAAAGAGAGAATTTGGCTAGGCACAACAAAAGGGTTATATCTATCTACTAACAATGGTAAAGATTGGCAAAGACTATATATTGCACCAATTGATAATCTATATATTAACTGTTTTGCCCAATCAACTTTAGAAAAAGATATGCTTTATGTTGGCACAAACAAAGGGCTTTTTAAAATCAACATAAATACACACCAGGCAAGCCAAATCTTTGAAGGTCTATATACAAATCAAATAAACTGGATACAATTTAACAATGAAGGAGGAATTTATTTAGCAACAGATAAAGGATTATTTAGTGAGCAATATTTTACAGAATTTCAACAAACACCCTTAGAAGAACTCCTAAAAGAAGAACCCTCAATTCAAGAGATACAAGAAGCTGCCTTAAGATACAATGAGGTTAGTCCTGATAAGATAACAAAGTGGAGAAGAATGCTTAAAATAAGAGCTTTTGCACCCACGATAAGTTGGAGTTATGATAAAACTATTACTTACGATAGCGGTAGAGATCGTTATTTTATTGGACCTAGAGATTGGGGTTTATCATTTAGTTGGAATATGGCAGATTTAATATGGAATTCTTATGAGGACGATGTTGATACAAGAAGTAGACTCAATACACAACTTCGCCTTGACATACTTGATGAGGTAAATAGGTTATATTTTGAAAGATTACGTCTAAGACAACAACTACTTTCACCTTCATTAAGTAAAGAAGAGAGATTTCAAAAAGAACTGCGCCTGAAGGAATTGACTGCTATACTTGATGGTTATACTGGGGGTTATTTTTCTAAAAAATTAAACAAAAGGTAGGTTTTATGGATAAACCAATAGTTTTAATAATGTGTGGTGGGAAATCTTTAAGGTTGTGGCCTTTAACAGAATATAAAAGCAAAAATTTTTTTGATATCTTTGGTTTTAGCCCTTTAGAAGATACAATTAAAAGATTTCTAAAAATAACATCCACTGAAAACATTTTTTTAATAGCAAATATAAAAGAAAAAGATGCATTTAGTCAATTAAAGATAATTAAAAAAGAAAATATAATTTTTGAACCAGAAAGTAAAAACACATCAGCTGCTATCTTATTTTCACTTTTTAATTTAAAAAAGATTTTTGGCGATGATAAGGTTCTAATAATTACACCGGTTGATCATTTAATAAAGAAAGAAAACAATTTTTATAAATCTATAATCTCTGCAATAAAAATTGCTAAAAGTGGTTATATCTGCACTATTGGTATAAACCCCATCTACCCAACTCCTAATTTTGGATATATACAGATAGATAAAAAACTCGATGATGGAAGTTTTTCAATAAAACGTTTTATTGAAAAACCAACACGTTTAACAGCACAAGACCTTATAAAAAGACAAGATAGTTTTTATAATAGTGGAATTTTTATTTCTTTACTATCAACATTAGATAAAGAATATAGACAATATTATCCTTTCTATGAAGATTTTAATAAGCTTTTCACATCAGAAACCATCTCAAACGAACATTTAAAAGCCTTATATAAAAAAATAGAGGATTTATCTTTTGATGAAACCATAATGGAAAAAACAAAAAAAGCAAAATTGATAAAAGGTGAGTTTTATTGGAAAGACTTTGGTAGTTGGCATGCAATATACCAAATATTAGATAAAGATAAATATGGGAATGTTAAAAAAGGGAAGGTTTTTATCTATAATGGTGAAAATAATCTTATTTATCTAAAAAATCCAAAAAAGAAAATATTAGTATTAGGTTTAAAGGATATATTTTTTATTGATGCAGATGATTACATTCTTCTTTCTAACCGCTCTAATTTAGACACATTAAAACTTGCCTTAAAAGAATTTAAGATTAAATGATGGTTGTAATCTAAAAGAACTCTGTAGCTATCCTTCTAAATTAATTTTATGCCAATTCCCAATACTGCAAGCCCCTCTCTATTCCACTTATTCTCACTACTGCAAAAGAAAATGAATTTAGCTAATAAATATAAGAGTTTTTATAAACCCCTTTCCACTTACGAAGTGGAAAATGGTTTTTTTGGTAACATTATTGTGTTATAATAATTTAATTATGAAAAACTTCTATATAAACACCCTCACCAACCCAAAAGGCCTAAAAAAAGATCAATATGATGTAATAATAATAGGTGCTGGCATTGGAGGTTTGGTTTGTGGTTGTTATTTAGCTAAGGCAGGTTTAAAAGTTTTAATTGTTGAGAAAAATGATAAACCAGGAGGATATTGTCAGTCATTTGAAAGAGATGGTTATAGGTTTGATATAATTACTCATGGTTTGACTGGTTTTCGTAGAACTTCACCGATTAAAAATATTTTAGATAAATTGAACCTATTTAGAAAAGTTAATATTGCTCGAGCGGATCCAGCTGATGTTATAATATACGGAGATAGAAAAATTCATTTTTGGAATGATACTAAAAGAACTATTGATGAATTTAAAGAAATATTTCCTCACGAAGCAAAAGGAATTGAAGAATTTTTTAAATTTCTTTCCATTACCAATTTTACTTCACTGTATTATAATTATAGAAATGATACTTTTGATAAAATCTTGAATAATTATTTTAAAGATAAGGCTTTGAAAGGAATATTTACTTCATTTTTAGGAGTAATGGGTTTGCCTACCTTTAGAGTTTCAGCAATTTCTGCAACTATTCTCTATAGGGAGGTAATATTTGATGGAGGTTATTATCCAATAGGAGGCGTAGGGAAAATGAGTTATGCTTTGTCAGAAATATTCAAGGAATATGGTGGGAATTGTTTAATTTCCGTAAGAGTAAATCGCCTTAAAATAAAAAATAAAAAAGTAGAGGGGGTAATTCTAGATAAAAATGAATTTGTCTCAAGTAAATATGTTATTTCCGCATGCGATGGAAGGCAAACGTTTTTTGATTTAATTGGGAAAAATAATCTCCCAAAGCGATTCATAAATAATTTAGAAAAACTGTTACCTTCGACAACAGTTTTTATAGTTTTTTTAGGAGTGAATAGAAATGATCAGAAAAATATTAAGGAAGGGAGAGCAATTTGGTATACTTCTGATTATACAAAATTAGATGAGATATATTTTAATATTTATAAAGGCCATTTAAATTTGAAAGATGATAATATTCTTTGTATTTTTAATTTATTTGGTGATACTAGTTTGATATCAAAAGATAAAGATGCCATTACTTTAATTATTTCCGTCCCTTATAAAACACCACAATATTGGTTGAGAAATAAAGAACAAATAGCTTTAAATTTGATTAATAGAGCTACAAATGTGATTCCTTATTTTTTGAAAAATATTACAGTTAAAAAGATAATTACTCCTTTATCTCTTTACGAATGGACATTAAATTATAGAGGAGCAGTAAGAGGGTGGGCAGCTATTCCAGAGCAGATTAGTAGAGATAAATTATATATTGAAACTCCAATAAATAACTTATTTTTAACTGGACATTGGTTAACATTTCCTGGAGGAGGTGGGATTCCAATAGCTATTTATTTAGGATATAACACTGCTAAATGGATTTTAAAATTCAATCAATGAACATATATTTTATATTTCCTTTATTTACAGCTATTTTGGTTTTATATCTTGGTGTTTTTTTATTTTTAAAAAATAGAGATTCAGGAGTTCATCGTTCATTTTTTTATATGTGTTTATCTATTTTTGGATGGATGTTTAGTTATAGCATTGTTTATTTTACAAACAGTTTAAAAATAGCATTTTATCTTACAAAGTTAGGTTGTGTTTGTGCGATGTTTACCGCGCCTACTCAATATCATCTTGCAGTTAATTATCTTAATAAAATCAATGAGCGAAAATTAGTAAAAATAGTTTATTACTTTGCATCGGCATTATTTTTATCATTTATGTATACGAAATATTTTTTAGATGTTCCTTATAGATATTACTGGGGTTATTATTCTAAAGCTGGGATATTGCATCCTCTTTATATCTTGTTTCATTTTTCTGTAGTGGGCAGAAGCATAATAATTCTTTCTCCATATAGGGAAGATAATTTACATCTTTTTCCACAGAAACGAATACAGATAAGATACTTATTTTTAGCCTTCATTATTGGTTCGTTGGCCGCTGTGGATTTGGTTCAGAAATATGGGATTGAATTTTACCCTATAGGTTTTATATTTTTAATTATTTTTCCTTTTATAATCTTTTACGCCATTCTCAAACATCGCCTTTTAGATATCAGAGTAATAATCACCAGAGCCACGATATTCATTTTTCTTTACTCTCTTATCTTTGCTCTTCCTAT
>JAMWCT010000018.1 GCA_023819525.1 Candidatus Omnitrophota bacterium | reverse complement strand
AATATTCACCAAAATATGGAATATTTGTTGGTAATTTAATAAATCTATCAGGTAAAGTTAAATCTTTAATCCATAAAAATGAGGCACCTTTAAGTTCTATAAATCTTGAAAAAATCTGAAAAAGTGCAAAAAATACAGGAATTTGAAAGAAAAAAGGTAAGCATCCACCAAATGGATTGATTTTATATTTTCTAAATAATTCAAGTTGTTCTTTTTGAAATCTTTGAATATCATTTTTATATTTTTCTTTAAGAATATTTAGTTCTGGCTGTATTTCTGCAAGTTTTCGCATAGATTTTGTGCTTTGAAGCGTAAATGGAAAAAGTATAAAATATATGAGGAGAGTTAAAAAAACTATTGCCCAACCCCAATTTTTAGTAAAAAAATACATAAAATATAGGAGTTTTAAAATAATTCTTCCAATTAAATCAAAAAATCCATAATTTATAATACTTTCTAAGCCATAGGTTTTAAGAATTTTTTCATCTTGAGGACCTATAAATAAAGAAATCTCATTTATATCCGGCAAACTTAAATAAAAAAATTTATCATGCTTTTTTAGATTCAAGTTATAATTATTTGGAAATAAAGAAGCACAAAAGTATCTATCGCGGAAGCCAGCAAATTTTAAATTTTGAAAATTTTCTTCATTTTTTATATTTTTTAATGGTTTTCGAAAAATAGAGTCACCTTTAGCATAAAAAAATTCCTGATAATTTTGTTCTAAGTTATTGTCCATAAGTATGTTATGAAAAATAATTACCTCATCATTTGGTTTATAGTTTAGCTTTATTTTTAATTGGTTTCCATCAAAAATAAATTCTTTCTTTTTACCGTCTTCTGTGGTAAAAATCAATGAATTTTCGGTTACCTTTAAATCAAATTTTATATCTTTTTCGCTTGGAATTAAGCCTATACCCTTATAAATTAGTTCTTCTTTATATTTTAAATTGGACATTTTGGCAATATAACCTCCTGTTGTAGAAACACTTAGAGATTTTGATGCAAATTCAAGATTTGAGGTATAGGAATTATTGTCGTTAAACATATAGAAATCTTCCTTTAATTTTTTTTCTGAAGTTACATTTACCTCGTTTAATTGTTGATTTATCTTTTGAGATGGTAAGTATTTTGATACTAAGAAGGAATATATAAATAAAAATATAAATGTAATAATAAGTGCTAAAAAAAGTCTTTTTTCCATAATGAGATTAATTTAGAGGGTAAAAACCACCTTTAAAAAATGGGTTACATCTAATTAGGCGAAAAAAAATCATTCTAGATGCTTTAAAAAATGAATAGCGCTTTAAGGCTTCTATAGCGTAGTCAGAACAATGTGGAATATAGATACATTTAGAAGGAAAAAGAAAGGAAATGTTTTTGTAAAGGGAAATTAAAAATAGAGCAATTCTTTTCATACTGTGAGTTTTTTTCTACCTTTTTTCCTGCGTCTTGCTAAAATTTTTCTTCCAGAGGCTGTCTTCATACGTGCCCTAAAGCCATGTGTTCGTTTGCCTTTTAAAATAGTGGGTGTTTTTATATATCTTTTCATAGGGAAGAATTTTAACATATATTTTGCTAATGTCAAATCCTAATTTTAAAAAAATTTTTTGATTTTAAATTTTGTGATGGTATAATTAATGCTTATGATAAACATATTAAATAAAAAAAGTAAAAAAGAAATAAGAAATCTTTTGCGAAAAAAATTATTTTCGCTAACAGAAGAACAAATAAAAAGGAGGAGTGAAAATGTTGCAAAAAATTTTTTTAGCTTACCTATATATGAAAATGCAAAAGTTATCATGGGTTATTATCCATTAAAAGGAGAGGTAGATGTTGTGGGTATCCTAAGGAAGGCTCTTTTATCTAATAAGATTGTGTGTTTTCCGGTTATTAACTTAAAGCAAAAAAAAATATCACCTTATTGTGTTGAAAAAATTGATGATAACTTTGTCTGTGGTCCATTTGGGGTAAAACAGCCTGATATACAAAAAAGTAAAAAAATTAATATAGACCAGATTGATATTGTAATTGTTCCTGCTTTGGCTTTTGACTATCAAAAAAATAGATTGGGTAGAGGGGCTGGTTTCTATGACCGGTTCCTTACAAACCTAAAACCACAAACAAAAAAAATTGGCATTTCCTTTGATTTTCAAGTCCTTGAAAGCCTTCCAACAGATACCCGCTATGACCAAAAGGTTGATCTTATTTTAACTGAAAATTTTATTATCTAAAAACTGGTCTAAATTAATCAGCAAAGGGGGGATGAATATATGGCAATCACATTATATATTTTTGTAAGTTTAATTTTAGGTCTTGGTTTTGGGTGGTGGTTGAAAGAAATTTTCGAAAAAAATAAGTTAAAAAAAATAAAAGAAGAAGCAGCACAAATACTAAAAGAAGCAAAATTAAAATCTGAAGAAATTTTACGCAAAGCTGACCTAGATAGCAAAGAGTTGCTTTATAAATTAAGAGTGGATTTTGAAAAACAAAATAGCACTAAAAGAGAAGAGTTGGCGCAATTAGAAAAAAGACTTATCCAAAGGGAAGAAAACTTAGAAAAACGATTAGATTTTATAGAAACCAAAGAGCAGGAATTAAGCAGCAGAGAAAGTAATTTAAAAAATTTATCTATTGAATTGGCAAAAAAAGAAGAAACTTTAAAACAACTTATCGAGGAAGAAAAAGAAAAGTTAAAAAAAATTTCTACACTTACACAACAAGAAGCGAGAGAACTTCTTCTTAAACGTTATGAAGAAGAACTAAAGGAGGATAAAGCAAAGATGATAAGGCAGATGGAGGAGGAAATAAAAGATGAGGCTGAAATAAAAGCGCGTCAAATTCTCTCATTGGCAATTCAAAGGTGTGCAGTTGAACACACAACAGAAACAACTGTAACAGTTGTTCCGCTTCCAAATGATGAGATAAAAGGCAAAATTATTGGCAGAGAAGGTAGAAATATAAAAGCTTTTGAAATAGCCACAGGTGTTGATTTATTAATAGATGACACCCCAGAAGCAGTAAATTTATCAAGTTTTGATCCAATTAGAAGAGAAATTGCAAGACTATCTTTAGAGAAATTAATTCAGGATGGGCGCATACATCCAGCAAGGATTGAGGAAATTGTAGAAAAAACAAAACAGGAATTTGATAAACAATTAATGGAGGAGGGTAAAACAGTTGCTTTTGAAGTTGGAATACACAATCTACATCCTGAATTAATAAAACTTTTAGGTAAACTAAAATATAGAACTAGTTTTGGCCAAAACACTTTACAACATTCTAAAGAAGTTGCATTTATTATGGGGATATTAGCTTCTGAACTTAATTTAGATCCAAAACTTGCAAAAAGAATTGGTCTTTTACATGACATAGGTAAAGCGTTAGATCATCAAATGGAAGGCACCCATGCTCAAATTGGTGCTGATTTGTTGCGAAAATATCAGGAATCTGAGATTGTTATAAACGCTGTAGAAGCCCATCATGAAGAAGCTGAGGCTAAATCAATATATTCAATTTTATCTTTAGTTGCAGATGCAATTTCTGCTTCAAGACCCGGAGCAAGAAGAGAAACTTTAGAGACATATTTAAAAAGATTAAAGCAATTGGAAGAAGTAGCAAATTCATTTACAGGTGTTGATAAAAGTTACGCAATACAAGCAGGAAGAGAAATACGTGTAATTGTACAGCCAAACAAAGTAAAAGACGAAGAAATAGTTTTACTTGCACATGAAATAAAAAAGAAAATAGAACAAGAAATAGATTATCCTGGTAATATAAAAATAACAGTTATAAGAGAAACAAGGGCAGTTGATTATGCTAAATAATTTAACTTGAGAATTTTTAATCCCAAGATACAATAATAAATAGTTATGAGATTGCTTTTTATAGGCGATATTGTAGGTAGCCATGCGCGCAATTTCCTTAAATTAGCCCTCCCAAAAATTAAAAGTAATTTACAATTAGACTGCATCATAGCGAATGCTGAAAATGCAGCCGGAGGATCTAGTATAACTGTGGAGACTGCTAAAGAAATTTTTAGCAGTGGCGTTGATATCATTACAAGCGGTGATCATATTTTTAAAAAACAAGAGGCAAAAGAAGCTTTATTAAAATTAGATATTTTAAGGCCTTTAAATTATGGAGAACTAGCAATTGGTAGAGGCTATCTTATTAAAGAAATTAATAGCAAAAAAATAGCAGTAATTAATTTAGTGGGAAGAGTTTTTATGCAACCAGTTGATTGTCCTTTTAAAACAGTCAGAAACCTATTAGATGATGTAAGAAAGGAGACAAAAATAATTGTAGTCGACATACATGCAGAGGCGACTTCTGAAAAATTAGCTTTAGGTTACTTTCTTGCGGGAAAGGTGAGCGCTGTAATCGGGACACACACGCATATCCCTACAGCTGACGAAAGACTTTTAGAAGAAAAAACAGCTTATATTACAGATGTTGGTATGACAGGTAGTTTCAATTCAGTTTTAGGTAGACAGAAACATCAAATAATTGAACGTTTTATAACTAATATGCCTGTTAGATTTAATTTAGCAGACCAAGATATCCGCATACAGGCTGTAATTATAGAAATTGACGAGCAAACCGGTTATGCTTTATCAATAAAAAGAGTTGAATATAAAAAAGATGAGTTCCTTTAGAATTTAAAGGAGGAGATAATGAGTTGGGAGGGGATAGAAAAAAGAAGATTTGTTAGAGCCAATTACCCTTGTAGGGTTATTATTTACGCTCCCCAAACACACACAATCTTTACACACACAGAAAATATAGGTGGTGGTGGCATAAGAGTTATAATTGAAGAGAAATTAAATATTGGTGAAATGGTTGGTTTAGAGTTATATTTATTTGAAGAGAAAGAACCAATACTTTGTAAAGGTAGAGTAGTTTGGGTTGTTGAAAAAGAGAGTCGCTATAGAAAAAATCTTTTTTTCTTTGACACAGGATTAGAATTTTCTGAAATCAGTGATGCTGATAAAGAAATAATTAAAAGATTAGTTGAATCAATTATTTTTGGGAAAAAATGATTTTAGAAAAAATTAACTTTCCAAAAGAACTAAAAAAATTAAATATCAAAGAGTTAAAAATTTTAAGTGAAGAAATCCGCAATTTAATAATTGAGGTTGTATCAAAAAAGGGTGGACATTTAGCCTCTTCATTAGGTTGCGTAGAGTTATGCATAGCTTTACATTATTGCCTTGACACACCTACCGATACAATTATATTCGATGTCGGACACCAAACATATGCTCATAAGATTTTAACAGGAAGAAAAGATAAATTTTACAAATTGCGAGAGTACGGAGGTATAAGCGGCTTTCCTAATCCAAATGAATCTATTTTTGATGTCTATATTTCAGGACATGCATCAACTGCGATCTCATGGGCACAAGGAATAGCTGAAGCAAAACGCCTAAAAGGTGACAATTCAAAAACAATAGCAGTAATTGGTGATGGCTCTTTGACAGGTGGGATGTGTTTTGAAGCATTAAATAGTTGTGGTCATATGCAGAGCGAAGTTTTAGTTATTTTAAATCACAATGACTTAAGCATTGCGCCTTCTGTTGGAGCCTTAAGTAATTACCTTAATAAAATAATATCTGCTCCAATTTATAATCGCATAAAAAGTGAATTAGAAAAGTTTTTGAAACATTTTTCTGTAATTAAAAAAATAGCTCCAAAGGTAAAAAAATTTGAAGAGACTATAAAGGGTTTAATTGTCCCAGGAATATTTTTTGAAGAATTAGGCTTTCGTTATTTTGGTCCTATTGATGGGCACAATTTAGAGTTACTTATCTCTACGTTAAAAAATATTTCTTCTTTAAAAGGGCCTCGTCTTCTTCATATAATTACAAAAAAGGGGAAAGGTTATAAATTTGCTGAAGATAATCCCCAAGATTTTCATAGCGCAGTTTTTTTTAATATCCAAACAGGTACTCCGCTTAAAGAACATAAGGAAACTTTTAGTGAGGTTTTTGCAAAAAAATTGATAGATTTAGCAAAAGATGATAATCGAATCGTTGCCCTTACAGCTGCTATGCCAAAAGGAACCGGCCTTGATTTGTTTGAAAAAAATTTTCCACAAAGATTTTTTGATGTTGGAATCGCAGAAGAACATACCGTTGGTTTAGCTAGTGGTTTAGCAAAAGAAGGGTTTAAACCAATTGTTGCTATATATTCAACTTTTCTACAGCGTTCATTTGACCAAATAATTCATGATGTAGCTTTACAAAATTTGGGTGTTGTTTTTGCGATTGATAGGGCAGGTTTAGTTGGGGAAGATGGCCCAACGCATCATGGCGTTTTTGACATAGGTTATATGAGGCTTGTCCCAAATTTAGTATGTTTAGCTCCCAAAGATAAGGAAGAATTAGAAGATATGTTAGAATTTGCAGTTAAACTAAATTTGCCGGTAAGCATACGTTACCCAAAAGATCATGCTTATTCCCTTAATAAAAGAGAAAAAATTGAATTAGGAAAATCTCAAATTTTAAATGAAGGTGATGATGTATGTATTATTGCAGTTGGCTCAATGGTAAAAGTGGGCTACGAAGTTTTAAATTTAGTTAAGGATTTTGGTATAAGCCTGTTTTTGGTAAATGCACGTTTTATAAAACCCTTAGATGAAGAACTACTTATTTATATTGCAAAAAGATTTAATATAATTTTTACTATTGAGGAGGCTAATTTAAATTGTGGTTTTGGAAGTGCAATTTTAGAATTTTATGAGAAAGAAGGTTTGTTAGGGAAAATAAAATTAATAAGATTGGGTTTGCCAGATGAGTTTATTCCTGTAGGGAAAAGAGAAGAGCTTTTAAAAATGTATGGTTTAGATGCAAAAAGGATATCTGAACGCATCAAAAAAACAATATATAAAGAAAATCTACTATGGCAGAGGTTATAATAGAAAAAGATAAATGTAAAGGATGTCAACTTTGTATCTTTTATTGTCCTACCAAAAAATTAGTCCTTTCTTCTAAATTAAACAAAAAAGGTATAAAGTTTGCAAAACCCCTTGATAACATAAACTGCATAGGGTGTGGTTTCTGCTTTACTGTTTGTCCTGACAGTTGTGTTGAAGTTTATGGCAAAAAATAAATTATTACTCTCAGGAAATGAAGCGATGGGTGAAGCAGCTATTAGGGCTGGCTGTTTTTTTTATGCAGGTTATCCAATAACTCCACAGAATGAACTTACCAGTTATATGGCAAAAAGGATGCCTCAAGAAAAAAGAGTTTTTATCCAAGCAGAAAGTGAAATAGCAGCAATTAATATGGTATTGGGTGCGGCTGTTACTGGTAAGCGCACTATGACAAGCTCATCAAGTCCAGGTATATCTTTAAAACAAGAAGGTATTTCGTATCTGGCTGGTTGTCAGCTTCCTGCAGTAATTATAAATGTGATGCGCGGAGGCCCGGGTTTAGGAAATATCGCTTCTTCCCAATCTGATTATTTTCAGGCTACAAGAGGTGGAGGGCATGGAGATTATTTTACTCCTGTTTTAGCCCCATTTAGTGTCCAAGAAGCAGCAGAACTTGTTATGCTTTCTTTTGATATAGCAGATTATTATCTTACTCCAACAATAGTTTTGGCAGATGCAATAATAGGACAGATGTGTGAACCATTAGTCTTACCTAAAAAAAGCAACTTTAATAAAAAAATTCCTCCAAAAAAATGGGCTTTAAATTGGATGGATAAAGAAGGTAAAGTTGTAAAATCATTATTTTTAAAAGAAGGAGATTTAGAAAAACACAACCAAAGGTTACAAAAAAAATGGCAAAAAATTAAAAAAAACGAACAACGCAGTTCTGTCTATAAAACAGATGATGCAAAATATATAGCTATAGCCTATGGATCTCAAGCAAGAATAACTCTTGAGGCAATAGAAATTTTACGAAATAAAGGCATAAAAATTGGGCTTTTTAGACCTATTAGCCTTTGGCCTTACCCTGTAGATATGTTACAAAACATAACTACAAATGTAAAAAAAATATTTGTAATAGAGCAATCTTTAGGACAGATGTTAGAAGACGTGAGATTAGCTTTGCCAAATAAACAGATACATTTTTTAGGTAGAGCTGGTGGAGGAGTGCCAACAGTAAGTGAGATAGTAAAATTTATAAAAAAATTTATTTAGCAATTTATGGGAAAAAATTTTTTGCATCCAAAATCATTAAAAAAAGTCGATACTCATTATTGTCCTGGTTGCGGACACGGTATAATTCATAGGATTATCGCTGGAATCGTTGATGAATTAGGTATAAGAGAAAAAACCATTGCAGTAACTCCTGTTGGCTGTGCTGTTATTGCTTATGACTATTGGGATTTTAATTGTTGTGAGGCACCTCATGGAAGAGGTTTAGCAGTAGCAACAGGTATTAAACGTTGTTTACCCCAAAATATTGTTTTTACTTATCAAGGCGATGGAGACCTAGCGTCAATTGGAATTGCTGAAACAATCCATGCAGCAAATAGAGCAGAGGCGATAAGTTGTATTTTTGTAAACAATGGCTGTTATGGTATGACAGGAGGACAACTTGCACCAACTACTTTAATTGGACAAAAAACAATAACTACTCCTTTTGGAAGAGATCCAAATAAAGGCGAGGGTTGGCCGCTTAAACTTACTGAAATATTGGCTTCTTTAGAAGGGGTTTGTTTTGCTGCGAGGACTTCTTTGGCTGGACCAAAAGAAATTTTAAATACACAAACTCAAATCAAAAAAGCTTTTTTGGCACAGATAGAGAAAAAAAAATTCTCAATTGTTGAAGTTTTAAGCCCTTGCCCAACAGTCTGGCAGAAAGAACCCACTAAAGCTATAGAGTTTATTCAACAAGAAGTAATAAAAACTTTTCCTGTCGGGATCATAAAAGAATTATGAATTTGGATATATTGCTTTCAGGTTTTGGTGGTCAGGGACTAATGAGTTTAGGTAAATTTATTGCGCATTTAGCATTAGAAGAAAACAGATACACTCTTTGGTTTCCAAGTTATGGAGCAGAAGTTAGAGGAGGAACTGCCCACTGTTTTGTAAAAATATACGATGAGCCTATTTTATCACCGTTAATTGAAAAGGCAGATATTAGTATAATTTTAAATCAACAATCGCTTGATAAATTTGGGAAAAAAATAAAAAAAGGTGGTTTTTTGATTTTAAATTCAAATTTAGTAGAACGTAAACCAGCAAATAAAAATATAGAAATTTTAAGTTTGCCTCTAAATGAAATTGCTTTAACCTGCGGCAATATAAAAGTTGCAAATGTTATAGCTTTGGGGGTGCTTTTTGAAAAAATAAAATTCTTCAAAGAAGAGACTGTAATTAGACTTTTAAAACAAACATTTAACGATAAACTTCTCCTAAAACAAAATTTAGAGGCTTTTAGAAAGGGAAGGGAACTTTTAAAATAAATATGGTTAGGGTAAGATTTGCACCATCACCAACAGGATATTTACATATTGGTGGAGCAAGAACTTGTCTATTTAATTGGCTTTATGCACGTCACTGTAAAGGTGAATTTATTTTAAGAATAGAGGATACAGATAGAGAGCGTTCAAAAAAGGAATACTTAGACGAAATTTTAGAAAGTATCAGTTGGTTAGGGATGGATTGGGATAAAATTTTTTATCAATCCCAACGTTTTAATATATATAAAGAATATGCACAAAAGTTAATTACTAAAGGGAAAGCCTATCAAAAAGATGATGCGATATTTTTTAAATATGAATTTCAAACAATTCAAATAAATGATTTAATTAGGGGAAAAATTGTTTTCTCTCAGCTTCCAAAAGAAGAAGAAGTAATCATTAAAAAGGATGGTTCTCCTACATATAATTTTAGTTGTGTTGTTGATGATGCGCTTATGGGGATCACACATGTTATAAGAGGGGAAGACCACATCCCAAATACCCCAAAACAAATTCTTATGTATAAAGCGTTGGGTTTTAAAGAGCCTCTCTTTGCACATGTTCCATTAATTCTTTCACCAGAAGGCGGCAGACTTTCAAAAAGATTTGGTGCAACATCTATTAGAGAATTTAAAGAGGCTGGATATTTAGCTGAAAGTTTAGTTAATTATTTGTTGCTTTTGAGTTGGTCACCAAAAGATAATAGAGAAATTTTGTCTATTAAAGAGACAATAGAACTTTTTGATATAAAAGATGTAAATAAAAGCGCTGCTGAATTTTCTTTAGAGAAATTAGACTGGATAAATTCTTTTTACATTAAGTCAAAAAATATAGATGAGCTGGCAAAAATTTTATATCAATATACAAAGGATAAAAATTTTTTGCCTACCAATATTGATTTAGAGTATTTTAAAAAGGTAGTTTTTCTTTTTAGAGAGCGACTGATTAAATTATCTGATTTTCTTGATAGGGCAAGGTTTTGTTTTTATGATGATTACACATATTTAGAAGAAGCAAAAGAGATTTTAAATAAAAATTTAGCAGGTGAAATTGAATTTTTGAAAAATAGATTAAACCTTTTGCCTAATTTTGATAAAGAAACAATTGAAAAAGAATTTAGAGAGGTTTGCAAAGAGCTTAATTTAGAAACAAAAGCACTGGTTCATCCTGTTCGTGTTGCTATAAGCGGAAGGCGGATTGGGCCAGGTCTTTTTGAAACACTTGAGGTTTTAGGTAAAGATAAGGTTATTCAAAGATTAGATAGATTGATAAAATATTGGCAAAATAATTAGAGGGGGACAAGATGAGAAAGATTTTATTTTTTATTCTTTGTATAATTTTATTTTCAAGTTGCGCAACTATAAAACATACATCTGAAGGATTTGGGAGAGGGGTTAGCCAAGATATTCAAGGTGTAGGTAAAGCATTAAAAAATATAGATAATTGGATAAACGAATACAGTTGGTAAAAGCCAATTCTCAACAGTGCAGGTGTAGATAAATTTACCATAATAAATAAAGGTTTGTGGGTGGTATGAAAAAATAAAACCACTTTCCACTTCGTAAGTGGAAAATTGGTTAAAATTTATTAAAAAATGAATATTGCGGTTATTGGAGGCCATAGGTGTTCAAAAAAACATTATGAGATTGCAAAAAAATTGGGTAGTTTAATAGCAAAAGAAGGTTGGATTTTAATTTGTGGTGGAAGAGAAGGTATAATGGAGGCTGTTTGTTTGGGAGCAAAAAAGGCAGGTGGTGTAAGTGTAGGAATTTTACCAAGTTTTGACGGAAGCGATGCCAATAAATATTTAGATATAAAAATACCAACAGGTTTAGGCTATGCAAGAAATATATTAGTTGTGCGAGCAGCTGATGTAGTTGTTGCAATAGATGGCAATTACGGAACTCTTTCAGAAATAGCATTTGCACTAAATGAAGGAAAGCCTATTTTAGGAATAGATACTTTTAAAATTAAAGGGATAAAACAACTAAAAAGTCCGGAGTCTATAATTAAATATATAAAAAAAATTTATGCTAAACAAAGCACAAATAAAACAATTAATTAATAAAAAAAATTTAATTACTAATTATATTAATTTAGATATTCAACTTACCCCAAATGGTTTTGATTTAACTGCTGAAAAAATTTTTCAATTTAGTAGCGCTGGTTTTTTAGACTTTTCTAATAAAGAAAGGGTTATTTCAAAGGTAAAAGAAATTTTACCTAAAAAGAAGTCAACTGATAAATATGGTTGGTGGAAATTAAAAAAAGGCATTTATAAAGTAAGAACAAATGAGATAATTAATTTGCCAAACAACTTAATTGCTTTAGCTTTTTCAAGAACTTCAATTTTACGTATAGGGGCATTTACTCAACATGGTGTATGGGATGCTGGTTTTTCCGGCAAAGGTGAATTTGTTTTAGTTGTGCAAAATCCAACAGGCATTAATATAAAACAAAATGCAAGGATCGCTCAATTAATTTTTTTAAAAATAAAAAAGACAGAAGGTTATAATGGAATTTATAAAAAAATCTTTATATAGATTTTTATTTATTTTATGTTAAAATCAACTAAAAAGGAGGTGCAATGGAAAATAAAGATTTAGGCAAAACCTCAATTGGTATGGATGCAAATTTGGCAGGGCTTTTAAGTTACCTTTTAGGGTTTATTACTGGAATTATTTTTTATGTTCTTGAGAAAGAAAATAAATTTGTGCGTTTTCATGCAATGCAGTCAATAGTTGTTTTTGGATTTATATTTGTGCTTTATATTGTGCTAAAGTTTATTCCTTTCATTGGTTGGATATTAAATATTTTCGTTTCTTTAGGATCTTTAATTTTTTGGATAATACTTATGATCAAAGCCTATCAAGGTCAATATTTTAAACTTCCAATAGCAGGAGATATCGCTGAAAAAAATTCTTAAAAAATATTTTTTTACTTTCCTTTGTAAGCATTTAAAATCTAAATATGAAATCCTACACAGAATACCTTACATTTAATACAAAAAATCGCATTGAGTTAATAAATATAACTCCTAAGATAGAAGAGGCCGTTAAAAAAAGTAAAATAAAAGAAGGCTTATGTTTAGTCAATGCTATGCATATAACTAGCAGTGTATTTATTAACGATGATGAGGAAGGTTTTCATCAAGATCTAAAGGATTGGCTTGAAAAGCTGGCTCCTTACGGAAAGGATAAATACAAACATAATTTAACCGGAGAAGACAACGGTGACAGCCATCTTAAGCGAACAATTTTAGGTAGAGAAGTTGTAATAGCAATTACAGGTGGAAAACTTGATTTTGGTCCTTGGGAGCAAGTTTTTTATGGTGAATTTGATGGGCAAAGGAATAAGAGAGTTCTAATAAAAATAATTGGAGAATAATTGTGTTTAAGCTAAAAATTGATACCACAAGACAACAAGAATTTATTGAGATAACAAATCAAATCGAAAAGTTAATCAAGGAAAGTAAAACAAAAGATGGAATATGTGTTATCCATTGTCCCCATACAACAGCAGGTTTACTTATAAATGAAGACGCTGATCCTGCGGTAAGAAAAGATATTTTAGGCCAATTAGAAAAATTAATCCCACAAAATAATAACTACTTACATTTAGAGGGTAATTCCCATGCTCATATTAAAAGTTCCTTACTTTCCTCTAATTTAACTTTAATTATTGAAAATTTTAATTTAGTTTTAGGGAGGTGGCAAGGGATATACTTTTGCGAATTTGACGGTCCAAGAGAAAGAGAGGTATGGGTAAAGACAATGCAAACTTAATTATACTAAAAAAATTATATCAAAAAAAGAAAGCCCAAATAATATCGCGGTTAGATGAGTTTAAGAAAATTTTAAATAAATCAGAAAAACATATATTTAAGGAACTCTGTTTTTGTATATTAACACCACAATCTAAAGCAAAAGTTGCAGATAGGTTAATAAATAGATTATACAATAGCGGTCTTTTATTTAAGGCAAATAAGTTTCAGTTGCAAAAATATTTAAAGCCTATTAGGTTTTATAAGAAAAAATCAGAATATATAGTTAACTGTAGGAAAAAAATTTTTTTGGAACAAAAAATAAAAGATTTTTTAACTAAAAATAATCCTCTAGTTATCAGAAATTGGCTTATAAAAAATATAAAAGGTATTGGCTATAAAGAGGCAAGTCATTTTTTAAGAAATATTGGTTTAGGAGAAAATTTAGCAATCTTAGATAGGCACATATTAAAAAATTTAAAAAAATATGGAGTAATTAAGAAAATACCAAAAACATTAACGCCAAAAAGATATTTAAAAATAGAAGAGGGATTTAAGAAATTTTCTGATAAAATAAATATACCACTTTCACATTTAGATTTATTATTTTGGAGTTTAGAGGCAGGTGAAATTTTTAAATAATATGGATAAAAAAGAAAAAATTAAAAAAATACTATTTTTACTTAAAAAAGAATATCCAAGAGCAAAGATTGCTTTGGAATTTAGAAATCCTTTAGAAATTTTAGTTGCAACGGTTTTGTCTGCTCAATGCACAGATGAGCGTGTAAATAGAGTTACAGAAAAACTTTTTAAAAAATATAAAACTGTTAGTGACTATGCAAATGCAAAATTAGAGGTTTTCGAACAAGAAATTCGTTCAACTGGTTTTTATCATAATAAAGCAAAAAATATCATAAATTCAGCCAAAATGATATTAAAAGATTTTTGCGGAAAAGTTCCAGACAATATGCAGGATTTACTAAAACTACCTGGTGTTGCAAGAAAAACAGCAAATATAGTTTTATATAATGGTTTTGGCAAAGCTGTAGGTATACCTGTTGATACTCATGTAAGAAGGCTAAGCAGGCGATTGGGTTTAACAGAAGAAGATGATCCTTTAAAAATTGAGCAAGATTTAATGAGCATTTTAGACAAAAAAGAATGGGGAAATTTTAGTTATTATTTAATTGAACACGGAAGAAAGATTTGCAACGCAAGAAAACCAATTTGTCTTAAATGCATTCTTAATAAACTTTGTCCCTCAAAGAATTTAGTCTAAAAATAGATGGAAAAATTACCTATATTTGTGATACAGAAACACAAATCTAGCCATCTCCATTATGATCTGCGATTAGAAAAGGAGGGGATTTTAAAGAGTTGGGCTATCCCGAAAGAACCACCAACTAAAGTCGGTATTAAAAGATTAGCTGTCGAGGTAAAAGATCATCCATTAGATTACGCAGATTTCCAAGGAAATATACCAGAAGGTCTATATGGAGCCGGAAGCGTAAAAATATGGGATAAGGGCTTTTATGTACCTATAAAATTTGAAGAAAAAGAAATTGTATTCAAATTAAAAGGAAAAAGATTAAAAGGAACATATTGTCTTATAAAGTTTGAAGTAAAAAATTTAAAAAATAAAAATTGGTTATTTTTTAAAAAAACATAAGATATGGAATATTCAGTTGTAATACCAGTATTTAATGAGGAGGGTTCTTTAGAGATTCTGCAAGGACAACTTTCAAGTATTTTAGATAAAATAACAGATGATTATGAAATTATTTATGTAGATGACGGTTCAACCGATAGCTCATTAGAAATTCTAAAAAAACTAAAATCTAAATACCAAAAAATAAAAATAATTTCATTAAAGAGAAACTATGGTCAGTCAGCTGCATTTTTCGCTGGTTTTAAATATGCAAAAGGAGCATGGCTTATAACTTTAGATAGCGATCTTCAGAATCCACCGGATCAAATTTTAGCGCTTATCAAGGAAAAAGACAATTTTGATTTTATTACTGGGGTGCGAAAAAAAAGAAAGGACAATTTTTTAAAAAAGGTCTCTTCAAAAATTGCAAGATTTTTTCGATGGCTTATTTTGGCTGATGTTACTTTAGATACAGGTTGCTCTTTGCGTTTATTTAAGAGAGAAATTATAGATGTTATTCCATTTTTTAAAAATTTTCATCGTTTTTTTACATTTTTGGTGCGAAATTTTGGATTTAAGATAAAAGAGATAGAGGTAGAACATAACAGGCGTATGATAGGAAAATCAAAATATACAACATTAAAAAGACTTAAAGAGGGAATTTTTGATTTAATTGGTGTTTTTTGGTTAAAGAGGCGTTTAATTAAGATAAAAATAAAATATGAAGGTTGAAATTTTTTGGATAGTAATTGGTTTTTTAGGCCAATTTTTATTTTTTTTAAGGTTTTTTTTCCAATGGTTGGCAACTGAAAGAAAAAAGGAAAGCACAATTCCTACTTCTTTTTGGTATTTTAGTATTTTTGGTGGAATAATTCTTTTCGTTTATGCCTGTTATAGGAAAGATCCAGTATTTATTTTAGGTCAAGCGTTAGGAGTTTTTATTTATGCAAGAAATCTATACTTTATTTATAAAAAAAAGAAAGATTAATATTTATTTTTTATTTTTTTTATTTTGTTTTCTGCTTTATTTACCATCTGTTTTTTTTAGAGCCCCCTTTTATCCAGATGAGTTTAGAAATATTTATATCGCAAAAAATATAAAAACTAATTTTGAATTTTTTTTTCCAAATTATATTGATGAATTTTATGACCAAAAGCCACCTTTTTATTTTTGGATTTTAAGATTTTTGCTTTTACCTTTTAAAAATTTTTTATTTCTGCCGGTATTTTTTAATATAATTGTATCTACATTGATTTTATCAATAAATTATCTTTTTATAAAAAAAGAGCTAAACAAAAATAGTGCCTTTTTAAGTTCACTTATTCTTTCCACAACTGCAATATTTTATTCAATGACAATTTTAGTGCGTATGGATATTCTTTTTTTGTTATTTATTTTGTTAAGCATCTATTTTTTTTACCTTTCGTTATATGAGGAGAAAAAAATTTATATTCTTTTAGCCGGATTTTTTAGTTTTTTGGCAACTTTTACAAAAGGCGCTTTTGGAATAATTTTTCCTTTTTTTATTCAGTTAACAACAAGTATTATTTTAAAAAATAAAAAATATTTTTTAAAAACATTGTTTATAAATATTTTCGCATTCTTTTTAATTTTTTTATGGCTTTTTTTGTTTTCTTTTTTTAAGAAAGATTATTTTTATATTTTATTTTTTAAACAGACGATTTTGCGTGGACTCAACCCCCAAAGTCATAAGCAACCATTTTGGTATTATTTTTTATATATAGTGCCACTATTTTTACCTTGGTCGTTTTTTTTATTTGGATATTTTTTAAAGTTTAAAAAAAATAAATTTTTGCTTTGGGAAAAAATTTATCTTGTTTGGTTTGTTGGTGGTTTTTTAATTTTATCGTTTGTCCGATCAAAATTACCTATGTACCTATTACTTTTAAGTACCCCAGTGGCGGGACTGGTGGCAAAATTTTTAAATAGCGAACATAAAAAATTAATAAATAATTTGTTTTTTTTTACAATAGCATTTTTTATATTTAGTTGGATTATAGGTTGGATAATATTCAAAGATAAAGGTTTTATGCATCAGGCAATTTTTAGCTTTTTTTTATTTGTTATTATGCTTTTTACTATTTTTAGAAAAAAAATAGAGGCAAAGATTAAATTTTTTTTTATATTTTGGATTATCTTATTGCAATTAGTAAATTTTATTTATATTCCAATTGTTTCAAAATCGTCCACTTTATTTAAGATATTTTTAGCAGTGCAAAATTTAAATTTAAAATTTGATGAAATTGTGGTGACCGATAAAAAATTAAAGACAATTGAAATTCTATATTTTAAAAAGCCAATTAGATATAAGACTTACATAAAAGATATATGTTTAGTTGATAAACCAACAATTTTAATCACAGAAGAGATAAATTTAAATTGCAATTTTTTAAAAATAGAAAAAATAAAAAATTTTTCTATTTTCTATAAAAAATAATGTATAGATTTGGAGAGAGCCAAATTAAAAATTTATTAAATCTGTACAGTAAAAAACCCTTTGTTTTTTTAGAGACGGCTCGTTTTGATAGAGAAAATAAAAAATCCTTTTTATTTAGTAATTTTGTAGATATAGTTACTTTTTATTCCGGTAGCGATGTAGAAAAATTTTTTGCTAGAATAGAAGATTTTTTAAAAAAGGGTTTTTGGCTTGCTGGTTACTTTTGTTATGAATTTGGTTATTTTTTAGAGTCGGCTTTATCCAATTTAAGACAAAATTATAGTTATCCTTTGGTTTGGTTAGGTGTTTGCAAAAATCCGATAATTTTTAATCATACATATAAAAATTTTTTTGGCAAGCAACTAGAACTTCATTGTGATGTCACAAAAATAAATCCAAATATAACAAAACTACAATATTTAGACGCGATAAATAAGATAAAATATTTTTTGGAAGAAGGCTTAACTTATCAAGTAAACTATACATTTAAAATTAAATTTGATTTTAAAGGTTCACCTATAGATTTATATTTAGCTTTGCGAAAAGCACAGCCAACGTCGTATATGGCTTTTATAAATACAACTACCGCTAATATCCTTTCTTTTTCTCCAGAACTTTTTTTTAGGATAGGCTCTAATTATATAAAAACCTCCCCCATGAAAGGGACTATTCAAAAAGGTTTTGGTTGGCTTGATGACCTAATAAAAAGAAAGCATCTTAGAAATGATAAAAAAATAAAAGCTGAAAACGTTATGATTGTTGATCTTTTGCGTAATGATTTAGGAAAAATTTGTAAGAAAGTTTATGTAGAAAAACTTTTTACTGCTGAAAGCTATAGAACAATTAATCAACTGACCTCTACTATCTGTGGTAAATTAAAAGACAATTTAAAAATATATGATATTTTTTCTTCGCTTTTTCCTTGTGGTTCAATTACAGGAGCACCTAAAATAAAAACTATGCAGATTATAGCCCAACTAGAGAAAGAAGCACGCAAAATCTATACAGGTGCGATAGGCTATATTTCTCCAAAAAGGCAATGTTGTTTTAATGTCGCAATTAGAACTATACTTTTAGAAGAGAGAGACAAAGAGCTTGGGGTTGGGGGAGGTATAGTTTATGATTCTTCTGCAAAGGATGAGTTTGAAGAGGCAATTTTAAAAGCGAAATTTTTTATTTTGGGCTTACCAAATTTTTATTTAATTGAAAGCATACTTTGGGATAAGGAATTTGTTTTTTTAGAATTACATTTAGATAGACTAAAGAAGTCTTGTAAATATTTTTCTATTTGTTTAGATTTTAAAAGATTAAAAGATGAATTAAAAGTGTTAGATAAAGAGCTTAAAAATTTAGCAAAAATCGAAACTAAAAAATTTAAAGTTAGGATATTGATAAGTTTAGAAGGTTCAGTAAAAATAGAAAAAGAGCTATTAGAGGAATTAAAGGTGCCTCTAAAGGTAAAATTAAGCACAAAAAAATTAGACCCACAAGACATTTTTCTTTACCATAAAACAACACAGCGAAAAATTTACGATGAGGAACTATCTAAAGCAAAAAAAGAAGGTTTTTTTGATGTCATTTTTTTAAATACTAAAGGCCAAATCACTGAAGGTGCAATAACAAATATTTTTGTAAAAAAAGATAATTTTCTTTACACTCCACCCATAAAATGTGGATTGTTGCCAGGTGTTTTACGCGAATATTTTTTAAAAAATGGGATAGCAAAAGAAAAGATATTATATCTTGAAGATATTAAGACAGCAGATAAACTATATGTAGGTAATTCTGTAAGAGGACTTTTAGAGGCAGAAGTGTTTGTAGAAAATTTTTTAGAATCGAAAACATATGAGAAAGCAGCTATTTATTAAAGTAAATTTTGTAAAAAAAATTAATCCAACTGTTTATCTATTGGCTTTTAAATCGCCATACATTACAAAAGTAGCTAAACCTGGACAATTTATTCATATAAAAATAGATGAAGTTTTTCTTAGAAGACCTTTTAGCATCCATAATATCAAAAATAATACTGTTTATATTTTATTTTCTGTTCGCGGGAGAGGAACCCAAAAACTTTCAAAATATAAAAAGAATGATACTTTAGATATAATCGGTCCTTTAGGAAATGGATTTGATTATAAAAACTCCGATAAAAAAATTAATTTATTAATTGCTGGTGGTATGGGTGTTGCTCCTTTGGTATTTTTGGCAAAAAAACTAAATATGATTAAAAGAGATTGTAAAAACATAGTAATTTTAGGAGTAAAAAATAAAATGAATTTATTATGTAAAAAAGAATTTGAAAAATTAAATTTTAGTGTTTATATTAGCAGTGAGGACGGTAGTTTTGGTTATAAGGGGACAGCGGTTAGTTTATTAAGAGTTTTATTAAAAAAAGAAAAGATAGAGAAAGCCCAGATATATGCTTGTGGTCCGAAAGAGATGTTTTACCAAATAAATAAAGTTTTACGAAATTATCCTCATATAAATTGTCAAGTTTCTTTTGAACAATTTATGGGTTGTGGTTTAGGCATATGTTGTGGCTGTGTAATCCAAACAAAAGAAGGCTATAAAAAGGTTTGTATCGATGGTCCTGTTTTTGATTTAAAGAGAGTGTATGCGTAAATTTTTATTATTTTTTATTGTTTTAGTTAGCATTAGCATATGGGTGTTTGCAGAAGTAACTATTCATTTTAAAAATGGCAGAAACATAAGTGGGAATTTAATAAATATAAATAAGGATGAGATAGCTATTGCCATTGCTTCTAAGAGCGGAATTGTACAAATTAAGATTTTAAAAGAAGAGATAGATAATATTAATGGTTTTTCTTTTGATGAGTTTTATAAGGCGAATGTGATATTTGATACAAAGATTTACGAGGAAGGAAAAGCTCAAGAACAATCTTTTCAAGAAGCAATTAGATTAGTTGAGGAGAAACGGAAACTTAAATTTCTTTTTGAAATAAAAAAAGAGATTTTAAATAAAAATACCTTTGATGAATATTTTAGAAAAAAAGTGGAAAAAGAACTTAAAGAAGAAGATATTATAAAAGGTGAAAAATTATTAGTAAGGTTGGGTTTACTTGATAAAGGCATAGAATATAAGACCTTCATATTAGATTTGTTTTCTAAAAGCATTTATGCGTTTTATGATTTTAATGAGAATAAAATATATTTTATAAAAGAAATAATTTCATCAATTAATCCATTTATCCCAAATGAGGTATTTTTGCATGAGCTGGTTCATGCGTTACAAGACCAATATATTTATTTAGACAGATTAGAAGATAATTTTAAAGGGCTTCCATCAGATACACGTGTTGCAATTAAATCAGTTATAGAAGGAGAAGCTACTTTTGTTTCCTACAGTATAATTTCTGATTATATAAAAAAGATAAGCAAAAAATATAACAATAGATTAGAATCGCTAGATTTAGAAAATTTTATATTGGAATTTATGTTGCTTGCCACAAAAAAAATATCAGCCGCTAACGACCGTCATTTAATTGCTTATCTTATTTTTCCATATATTAGAGGAGCTTTGTTTATCAAATATGCATTTGATAATGGTGGATGGGAATTGGTAGATAAGTTGTATAAAGATTTACCTTTATCTACAGAGCAAATTTTTCATCCGGAGAAGTATTTTTTTATAAAAGATCAACCTATCTATTTAGAGGAGAAAAATTTTGATTTTCTTACTAAAGAAGGTTTTAAAAAAATTCTTTCTGATCGTTTGGGTGAGTTAACATTTTATATAATTTTATCCAAATATTTAGATGATACTTTAGCAAAAACTATTGCAGCAGGATGGGGTAATGATTATTGTTATTTATATGAAAGCAAAGAACAGAAAGCAATTTTAATAATGGATACAATTTGGGATTCCACCTCTGATGCGGAAGAATTTTTTAAAGGAATAAAGGCACTTTGTGATAAGAAATATAGTCAATTGAATTGGCAAACTAATAAAGATTTTTTTATTGGTGAA
>JAMWCT010000126.1 GCA_023819525.1 Candidatus Omnitrophota bacterium | reverse complement strand
TAAACGTAGCTCTATCAATAGATTTGTTAAAGCAATCTGGTGGGCTTTTGAAAGATAAAAAAAGTGAGGATCTGGACTTGTTGAAAATGGTTCCTTCTCAAATCCTAATATTTTGTAGTAACTCATTTATCCTATTCGTTTTAAGATATCTTTTAATTTCTTCTTTAAACTCGGCAAATCTTCTTTTATTGTTTTTAGAACCCTTTTTAAATTAACACCAAAATATTGGTGGATAAGAATATCTCGCAATCCAGACATCTCTTTCCAGGGAATAGAAGTATATTGTTTTCGAATTTCTTCCGGTATGTTTTTTACCGCTTCACCGATAATTTCTAATCTTCGCAATATCGCATCTTGAAGTTGAGTATTAGTATAAAATTCTTTTTCATTTTTAGCTACACTTAAATATTTTTCTATCTTTTCCATCGAATCCAAAATATCCATTATATAAACATTAAAATCTCGCTTCATAATTTTTTACAAAAAAGTTACCTGTTCTTTTAAAATTTTGTCTTTAAGTGCCGGCTTAATAGTTTCATACTCAACTAAATCTACTCGTTTACCTAACTTTTTTTCTGCTTTTTGTTTTAACCTAATAAAATCAATCAAACTTAAAGAGGCGTCTAATTCAACCAATATGTCAATATCGCTACAAAAGGTGTTTTTACCTTTTATATATGAACCAAAAAACGCTGCTTTTTTGACTTTATAACTTTTAAAAAGAGGGGTAAGCTTTTGCTTTATTTTATTTATCATTTCTTTATCAACTCTTTTATTTATGCTTTTCATATCCCAATCAACTTCTTTCTAATTAACCTTAATGAATAACCTTCTTTTTTAAACTCCTCTATCTGCTTTAAGTTTCTATCAACCACCTCGCTATCGTAAAACCTAACATTGCCTTTTTTCATTAAAACAGGCAACAAACCCAAATCAGTATAGTGATTTACTGTTTGATAGGTAATGTTGTATTTTTTTACAATATCTTTTGCTGAAATTATCTTGCTTTTTTGAATTATTCTATCACTTTCACTCATAAAAAATTTTTGAAAATTAAAAGCCTCTCCCACAAATACCAAATTTATTGTAATTACGGTAACTCAATAATAACGCAAAAAAAACCACCTGTCAAGAAAAATATTAAAAAATTTTTATGCTTATCTATAAATTTAAGGATTAGATAATTTCATTTAAAGATAAATAGGCTTGCAAAATTAGTAGCAGATTGGTTTTTGTAGAGTATTTTAAACGACACTGAAGGTAACTTTATATTGTTTTTTTGTATCCTATATACCTAAAATTAAAAAAATAAAATTATATTATATATTTAAAATTTAAATGCCACAATTTGTGTCCTCAAAACAAATTTGATGCAAAAAAATCGTTATTTTCTTTTAACTGCTCTTTCAACGATATCTAAAAATTCTTCTTCAACCTTATACCCAAATTTTATAGCCGCTTTACAATGGATTAATGCTGCATCTAACTGGCTATTATTAAAATAAATTCTTGCAAGCTTATAATGTAATAAACCATTATTGGGATTAATATTTACTGCTTCCAAAAGCATCTCTATTGCTTCATCATATCTTTTTAGCGTTTCATAAAGCCCGCCCAATTGAATATACGAATCAATAAAATTTTTATTAAGTCCTATCGCCTTTTTAAATGCCTTTTCAGCTTCTTCATAATTTTTTAACCCTAAAAACGCTTCGCCTAAATTATAATAAGCCTTTGCATACGTTGGATCAAATTCTATTGCTTTTTTTAAAATACTAATTGCCTCGTTATGTTTACCCATTTTGTTATACACTACCCCTAAATTATTATAAATATCAATATGGTTTGGGTTTAATATTAATCCTTTCTGGTAAATATCAACTGCCTTTGAGTAATTACCAATTAAAGCATAAACATTGCCTAAATTAAAATATATTTCATCTCTTAATGGTTCAATATCTAACGCCCTATGAAAACACAATAATGCATCAGTATATCTTTGAAGCTGCGCAAACGCTAATCCCATACCTAAAAAGATTCTTGCATCATAAGGACTGAGCTCTATTACTTTTTTAAAATTTAAAATTGCTTTATCATACTCACCAATACTTAGATAAATTCTACCTAAATTATAATATGCTTTAGAATAGGAAGGATTATAAGATATTGCCTTTTTATAAAATTCCATAGCTTGAGAGGTTTTCCCTATTTCCATTAAAACTGTAGCTAAATTATTATAAGCTTCTACAAAGTATGGATCTTTTGCAATTGCTTTTTGATAAAATTTTATCGCCTCTTCTTTATTATTTAACAAATAATAGATGGTACCAATTTTATCATACGCGATTACCACTGAAGGATTGATCTGGACTACTTTTTTAAAATATTCTAATGCCTTTTCTAATTCGTTATTCTGCTTAAATATCTGAGCTAAGTTAAAAAGTACCATTTCATTATTGGGTGCAATTTTAGAAGCTTCATACATTTTTTTTAACCCTTCTTCTTTATTACCCAAAGCATATAAAGAGGCGCCGAGATTAATTATAGCGTCTAAAAAATCAGGTTTTAAAGCAAGTGTTTGCCTAAAAGCTTCGGAAGCCAATAAGAAATCTCCCCTAGTTAGATAAGTGCAACCTAAATTAAAATAAGCTCTATAACTATTTTTTGCTACATAGGCAGTTTTTTTCCAAAATCCTAATGAATCACTCCAATCAAAATTTCTGCTAAAAGTTCTAACTCCATAAATAGAATTTAAAGTTATTAATCCTATACTTGAGAAAAGTTTTAAGAATTTTATGTTTTTTCCAAAAATTTTGTTAAAAAATATACCTAACAACAAACAAAAACCAAACGAAGGTATGTATAATCTTTGCTCAGCAATGGGTCTACCATGAATAAATATTATATTTGAAACAGGTAAGATTGTAATAAAAAACCATAATAAACTAAAAAGTAAAAGTTTTGAAGTTCTCAATGATTTAATTATGAAGAAAAATAATATTGCTATAACAAAAAAAGAGACTAAAACTTCAATTTCAAAAAAAGATTTAGGAACTACAAAAACTCTTTCTGCGTTAAGCTCAAAAGGAAAAACCAAAAGTTTGATGTATATGCCAATTGTTTTAATTATTGAAAGAAAATGAGTATATAAACTTAAATATTGGTAATACTCTAAACTTACCTTTGCTTTTGGTACTAAAACTATTCTTTCAAATAAAAAAAACCCTATCCCTAAAATAAAAAAAGGTAAAACTAAAAATATTTTTTTTCTAAAAGGTATTGATATAAAAACAAAAATATACAAAAAAAGGAGTAGAGGAAAAGTAATAGCTGTTTCTTTGCAAAATAAAGCTAAAATGTATAAAAATAAACTAAAAAAATATAAATTCTTCTTATTCTTTTTAAAAAAATAGATAAAAACAAAAAAGGCTAAAAAAATGAATATAAAAGCAAGTATATCTGAACGATTTTTTACCCAGTTTATTGATTCTGTATGTATTGGATGAATAGCAAAAAAAATACTTGTTAGAAATGGAATGCTAACAAACCAACTGTAATCAATCTTTGCTTTATCTTTTATATCTAGAGTTTTTAACAATAAAAAAACAAACCAATAGACCAAAATTACAGCAATAGCATGTAAAATTAAATTTGTAAGGTGGTAACCAAATGGTTTATCTTTCCAAAAAAAATACTCTATTGTCAAAATCACTGCTCTTATGGGTCTATAAAGACCTGTCATTTCTGGGGCATAATATTTCCAGTAACGCAAAGAAAATAAAAATGGGATATTTTTTATCGAATGAAAATATTCATTTCTAACTATCAGGTCTTCATCATCCCAAATAAAAAAATTATTGTGTAGACTATTTGAAAATACTAAAGCTGATACAATTATAAGTAAAATGCAGGAAATAAAATGTTTATTAAAAATTAAGTTTTTCATATTTTACACATTTTAAGCGACGCTTGTTTTGTGTAATCAATTACACATTTTAAGCGTCGCTT
>JAMWCT010000017.1 GCA_023819525.1 Candidatus Omnitrophota bacterium | reverse complement strand
TTTGGAGGTTTTGTTCTTGTTGTCTTAACTTTTATATTTTCAAAACAATTTCTTGGGTTAGGTTTAGAAACTATAAAATCAACGCTGGAAGGGACAACAGTTCTCTGGTATTTTTTCATTCTAAAAATTATTTTCACTGCTATTACCCTTAACTTCGGTGGTAGTGGTGGAGTTATAACTCCTATATTCTTCATAGGAGCAACCTCTGGTGCGGTACTTTCAAATTTATTAGGGGTGGATAGAGTGACAATTTCTGCAATTGGATTGGTAAGCGTTTTAGCAGGCACAACAAATACTCCTATTGCCTCAAGTATCATGGCAATAGAGCTTTTTGGAGGAGGTATTGCTCCTTATGCTGCCTTATCTTGCATTATCAGTTTTCTTGTAACTGGCCATAAAAGTATCTACCCTTCTCAGGTGCTCGCTATTAAAAAATCTTCATCTATACAAGTGGAAATTGGTAGAGAAATTAATAAAGTGGCTCCCAAGATACAGATAAGGAGAGGAACCCTCACAAATGCCATTTTGACGGCTGGTAGAAAAATTAAAGAAAAGGTTATTAAAAGTAAAAGATGAGAACACGACTTCGTCTAACACAGCATAACATAAAAGGTTGGTTCTGCGAGCTTGCCTAAATCCTTTGCTAACGTTCAGGACTTCTTTTCGCCGCAAGCCGTTAGATGAAATTTTACTTGGCGGATTAACAAAGGATTTAAAAAAAGACAAAATATAACTCCTTTCACTTACGAAGTGGAAAAATTGCTTTCGCAAAGTGCAAAAACTGAATACCGTATGCCTAAAGGTGTTCTTATATTTTTTAATTTAATTTGACAGGGAGACTTTAATTTAATATAATTTGAGACTATGGAAAACCAAGAAAAGTTAAAGAAGATCATCCAAAATTATGGCAACCCTTTTTTAGAGACATTTTTTGATAAACCTTCTACCATTGTGCAGGTTCTTGAGAATTTTTCTGAAGGCAAATTCGTCAGTGTCGCTGGTAGGTTAATTACAAAAAGAGAACACGGAAAGTCAAGTTTTGCGCATATTAGCGACTATACTGGTAAACTTCAAATTTATACACAGGTTAATGCTTTAGGCAATTTATATGAGCTTTTTAAAGATATAGATATTGGTGATATAATTGGGGTGAAGGGGAAGTTGTTTAAAACAAAGACAGGTGAGCCAACAGTTTTTGTTGAGGAGTTAAAATTACTTTCAAAAGCTTTACGTCCATTACCAGAGAAATGGCATGGACTTAAAGATGTAGAGACCCGCTTTAGACGAAGATACCTTGACCTTATCGCAAATCCAGCTGTAAAAGATATATTTATAAAGCGTTCAAAAATTATTTGGTTAATAAGAGATTTTTTTGATAAGGCTGGTTATCTTGAAGTTGAGACACCGATGTTACATCCTGTTGCCGGTGGGGCTAGCGGCAAACCTTTTAAAACATATCATAATGCAAATAATTGTGATGTGTATTTAAGGATTGCACCTGAACTTTATCTAAAAAGGCTTTTAGTTGGAGGTTTTGATAAAATTTATGAGATAAATAGAAATTTTAGAAATGAAGGCATATCAACACACCATTCACCTGAATTTACAATGTTGGAGGCTTATTGTGCTTATCAGAATTATGAATATATGATGAGATTATGTGAAAATTTATTTACTTATTTATTGGAAGAACTTTACTCATCTTTAGTTATAGAATATCAAGGTATAAAGATTGATTTTACACCCCCCTGGTCAAGAATTTCTTTTGCGCAACTTTTTAAAGAGGAATTTGGTATAGAACCAAAAGATAGTCAGGAGATATTTTTAGAAAAAATTAGAAAAAAAATAAATGCTGATGTATCTTTAAGCAGGTCTCAACTTTTAAAAATTACAGAAGAACTTATAGAAAAAAAATTCCCAACAAATAAGCCAGCCTTTATAATAGATTTTTTTACTTGGACATCTCCTTTAGCAAAGACTAAAAAAGATGATCCAAATTTAGTAGAACGCTTTGAGTTATTTATTGGGGGACTTGAGGTTGCAAATGCTTATTCGGAACTAAATAATCCCATTGAACAAAGAGAACGTTTTTTGAAACAATTGGAGATAGAGGAAGAACTTCCAAAAAAACTAGATGAAGATTTTTTGATAAGTTTAGAGTACGGTATGCCTCCAGCTGCAGGTTTAGGTATAGGCATAGATAGGTTAATAATGGTGCTTCTTAATCAGCCTTCAATACGCGAAGTAATTTTATTTCCTCTTCTTAAGCCGACTGATGTCAATAATGAAGCCTGATGCTTTTTAAGGTTAAAAAGGTGAAAAATGATAACAGAATTTTTTTTAGCGTCTAGGTATATATTCAGAGGAAGAGCAAAACATGTTTCTTTCATAAGTATTGTTTCCTGTTTTGGTGTGGCGTTGGGTGTGGCTGCTCTTATTGTAGTTATCTCTGTTATGGATGGTTTTGATAAGGATCTAATGGAAAGACTTCTTCGTTTTAATTATCATTTAGTAGTGGAGGCTAAAGAGGAAGAAGAGTTATTAAAGCTTAAAAAAGAAATTTTAAAATACGATGATGTCAAAGTAGCTTCATTATTTTTGCAAACACAAGTTTTTGTTAAAAAAGATGCCTATATAATTCCTTTGGTTATACGCGGTATAGAGTTTTCTAATTCTAGTGAGAAGAAAAATTTTTATAAATATGTTATAGAAGAAAAAAACACTGATGGCTTCTTTGTTGGCGAAGGCTTAAAGAGAAAATTTTTATTTAATAATGACAATTTATTGCTTTACCCTTTAGAAAATATTTTTAAGCCACAAGAAGCAAAAATAAAAGGTTTTTTTAAAATTGGACTTTATGAGATAGATAGCAATTATTTAGTTGCAGATATAGATAGCGTAAAAAATATAACATCAAATTATTTATTATTTTTAGGAATACGCATAAAAGATCCATTTGTGGCTTATAAGTTAAAAGAAAAAATTGTAAAAAATTTTGCTGGTGATTTTTTTGTAAGTACTTGGGTGGAACAAAATAGAGTTTTATTTTCTGCCTTAAAACTAGAAAAAATGGCAATGTTTGTTATTTTAAGTTTAATTGTATTAGTTGCTTCATTTAATATTTTTGCCACCATAACAGTTAAGGTTGTTGAAAAAATAAAAGATATAGGTGTTTTAAAATCAATTGGTTTTACAAATAGCCAGATCTTAAAAATTTTTAGTCTTCAGGGTTTAATTTTGGGATTAATTGGAGTAGTTGGTGGATTGTTTTTTGGATTGTCTTTGTGTTTAATTTTAAAAAAATATCCTTTGATAAAATTACCCGAGGAGATTTACTATATTGAAAAATTACCCGTATCAATAGATTATAAGGATGTAATTATAATAGCGTTTGTTGGGGTTTTACTTTCATTTATTTCAAGCACATTTGCGGCAGCAAAAGCCGCACATTTTCAACCTTCTGAGGCATTAAGGTATGAGTGAGTTAGTTAAAATAAATTCATTATCTAAAATTTATCGTAATGGAAATGAGGAAGTTTATGCAGTCAATGATCTTAGTTTATCCATATCAAAAAATGATTATTTAGTTATTTTAGGGCCTTCTGGTGCTGGAAAATCTACGCTTTTATATATAATTGGCGGTTTAGCAAGCCCAACGACTGGAAGCGTTTTGTTTTCAAGTAAAAATATATATGATATGAACGATAAAGATTTGGCTTTGTGGCGAAGTAAAATGGTAGGCTTTGTGTTTCAATTTTATCATCTTATTGAGGAATTAAATGTTTTAGAAAACATTATGATATCAGGGCTGGCAAGTGGTTGTAGTAGAGATTTTTCTTTAAAAAAAGCAAAAGAACTGTTAAAATATTTAGATATAGAAGAAAGAAAAAATTTTTTTCCTTCACAGTTAAGTGGTGGAGAAAAACAAAAAGTTGCGATTGCAAGAGCGTTGGTTAACGAACCGGAAATACTTCTTTGTGATGAACCAACAGGAAATTTAGATGTAGATTCGCAAGAGAAAGTTTTATCACTTTTAGATGAATTAAATAAAAAAAATAAAACAATAATTTTGGCTACTCACAATTTAGAATTAACAAAAAAAGCTAAACGGGTTATTTTTATGAAAAAAGGAAAAATTGTTGAAGTTGGTCTTGGGGGTGATTATGAAAGTTTATTTAAACGGAAAATTAGTTAATAAAGACCAAGCAAAAGTTTCTGTTTTCGACCATGGTTTTTTATATGGTGACGGTGTTTTTGAAGGTATAAGAAGTTATGATTGCTTAGTATTTAAACTCAAGGAACATATAGACAGGCTTTTTGAATCGGCTCATTCAATTATGTTAGAGATACCTTTAACAAAAAAACAATTAATTGACGCAGTTATTTTAACTTTAAAAGCAAATCGCTTACGTGATGCCTATATAAGACTTATTGTTTCACGAGGTGAGGGGGATTTAGGGTTAGATCCAAGAAAATGTGCTGGTAAACAGACAGTTGTAATTATTGCTGATAAAATTACTCTTTATCCAGAAAAGTTATATAAAAAAGGTATGGCGATAATTACTGTACCTACAGTTAGGAATTTACCTGAAGCTTTAAATCCACAAATAAAATCATTGAATTATTTAAACAATATTTTGGCAAAGATAGAAGCAATAAATTGTGGTGTTGAGGAAGCTTTAATGCTTGATAATTTAGGTTATGTTGCTGAATGTACCGGTGATAATATTTTTGTTGTTGAGAGGGGACAACTTTATACTCCACCGCAATGTATGGGTACATTGCGCGGCATTACACGCGACACAGTTTTAAATATTGCAAGAAAACTAAATATTCCTACGCATGAACATGTTTTGACAAGGCATGAACTTTACATAAGTGATGAGTGTTTTCTTACTGGAACAGCAGCAGAGATAGTTCCGGTGGTGAAGGTTGATGGAAGAAAAATCGGCGATGGGAAACCGGGTAAAATTACAAAACTTCTTATGGAGGAATTTAGAAAAGTAACGAAAACAGATGGGGTAAGATATATATTAGATTAGGAGTTTTTATGTTATGCGATATATGCCATAAAAATATTGCAACAATTCATCTTACAGAACTGGTAAACAATAAAGTAGTAGAGATGCATATTTGTCAGGCTTGCACAAAATCAAAAACCAAAGGAATAGAAGAGCAACTTAATATTTTTGATTTTTTAGTAGGCCTTACAAATAACCAAGAGGTTGCTTCTAAAAAATCAAAATTATTAAGTGAGTGCAAAGTTTGCGGTCTAACTTACGCAGATTTTAAAAAAAATGGAAGGTTTGGTTGCGCAAATTGTTACCAATATTTTAAAAATTCAATTTTACCACTTTTGCGAAAAATTCATGGTTCAGATCAACATAGAGGTAAATATCCAACAGATGAGATAGTTGGGCGTCCTGAATTGAAGATTAAAGAGTTGCGAAAGCGTCTGGAATTGGCTATTCAGTTAGAGGAATATGAAGAAGCTGCTAAATTGCGCGATGAGATTAAAAAATTAGAAGAATTAAAAGGTAAAAATGTTTGACGACTTTTTATCAAATAAAAATAGTTGGCATAATACAGAAGGTCCTTTATCTAGAATTATTTTTTCTTCACGTTTAAGACTTGCAAGAAATTTAGCTGATGTGCCTTTTCCATGGAAAGCAACGACAGCTCAAAAAGAGGCTATTTGTAAAAAAATAGAAGAAAATTATCGTAAAATACCTATTCTTAAAGATAGTTTTTTTGTTAGGATGGAAGATGTAGCAGAACTTGATAGAGAGTTTTTATTAGAAAGGCATCTTCTCAGTAGAGAGTTTCTTACTTCTTTAAAAGGCAAGGCTTTAATTGTGTCTTCTGATGAAAGAATATCAATTATGATTAATGAAGAAGATCATTTTAGGATTCAATTTATTACAGCGGGTTTCGAACTCAAAAAATGTTGGCAGATATTAAATGAAATAGATACTCAATTAAGCAAAATTTTTTCTTTTGCATTTGACCAACAAATAGGATACTTAACTGCATGTCCCACAAATGTTGGCACAGCTTTAAGGACTTCTTGTATGTTACATATACCTGCATTGGTTCTTACAAAAAGGATTAATAAAATGCTAGAATTTATGGCAAAAATTTCATTTACAGCAAGAGGTTTTTTCGGAGAAGGCACACAAGCTTTAGGAAATTTTTTTCAAATTTCAAATCAAGGAAGTTTAGGCTTTTCAGAAGAAGAGTTAATAGAAAATATTTCAAGCGTTGTAAACCAAATTAAAGATCAAGAGTTAGAGGCAAGAGATATACTTTTAAAAAAACATCGGATAAGCCTCGAAGATAATGTTTGGCGAGCTTTTGGGATGTTGCGGCACGCAAGACTTATGAATAGTAAAGAAGCCTTAGCGCATCTTTCTATGTTGTCTTTGGGTATAGATTTGGATATAATAAAAAATTTAGAACGCCAGACGATAAATGAGCTATTTACTATTATACAACCAGCACATTTACAAAAAATAGAAAATAAAATTTTGAAAGAAGAAGAACGTGATTATATACGTGCAAAAATTTTAAGAGAAAAACTTAGTTAAATTTTCAAGGAGGAAGTCAATATGTTTAATCGTTTTACCGAAAGAGCAAGAAAAATTTTAGTATTAGCAAAAGAAGAAGCTAGACGTTTTAACCACGATTATATTGGCACAGAACATATTTTATTAGGTTTAATTCGAGAAGGCGAAGGAGTTGCGTGTGCAGTATTACAAAATTTAGGTATAGATTTAGAGCGGTTGCGATTAGAAGTTGAAAAGCTTATGTCAGTTGGTAGTAGTGCCGCTGTTTTAGGAGATATACCGTTTACACCAAGAGCAAAGAAGGCATTAGAGTTGGCAGCTGAAGAGGCAAGAAATTTAGGGCATAATTATATTGGGACAGAACATATCTTATTAGGTTTAATTAGAGAAGGCGAAGGTTTAGCTGCTCAAGTTCTTTTTTCTTTTGGTATAGATATTTCGAAGGTGAGGGATGAGATTTCTGCACTTTTGGGTGGTATACATTCGCAACCATCAGCAGGTAGTCAGACCACCGCCTCAAAGACACCGGCTTTAGATTCTTTTGGAAGAGATCTTACAAAATTAGCAAAAGAAGGAAAACTTGATCCTGTAATTGGGAGGAAGGTAGAGATTGAAAGGGTTATTCAAGTTTTATCTAGGCGCACAAAAAACAATCCTGTTCTTTTAGGGGAAGCCGGTGTTGGTAAAACCGCAATTGTTGAGGGATTAGCACAGAGTATTGTAAAGGGTGATGTTCCAGAAGTTTTAAGAAACAAAAGACTTATAGTTTTGGATTTGGCATTGATGATAGCAGGGACGAAATATCGTGGACAATTTGAAGAGAGAATAAAAGCGGTGATGGAAGAGATAAAGCGTTCTAAAGATGTAATAATTTTTATAGATGAACTTCATACTTTAGTTGGCGCAGGTGCTGCAGAAGGAGCAATTGACGCATCGAATATTTTAAAACCAGCACTTTCAAGAGGTGAGATACAGTGTATAGGTGCTACAACTTTAGATGAATACAGAAAACATATCGAAAAAGACGCTGCATTAGAAAGGCGATTTCAACCAATATTCGTTGAGCCAAATACTGTAGAAGAAACTATTGAAATTTTAGAAGGCCTGCGAGATAAATACGAAGCGCATCATAGGGTGCGTTTTAGTGATGAGGCGTTAGAGTATGCCACAAAACTTTCGGATAGATATATTTCTGGAAGATTTTTGCCAGATAAAGCCATAGACCTAATTGATGAGGCAGGTGCGAGGGCTAGGTTAGCGGTTTTAACAGCACCGAAGGAAATAAAAGAACTTGAAAATCAACTCAACGAGGTTACAAAAGAAAAAGAAGCTTTAATCAAACAACAAGATTTTGAAGCAGCAGCACAACTACGAGATGAAGAAAAAACTTTGCGAACAAAACTTGAAAATTTGCGAAAAGATTGGACTAAACAAAGAGATCAAATAGTTCCTCTCGTGACAGGAGAAGATATAGCACGTTTAGTTTCGCAGATAACTGGTATACCAATATATAGAATTGAGCAAAAAGAGTCTGAGAAACTTTTGCATATAGAAGAAGAGTTGGCTAAAAAAGTCGTTGGACAAAAAGAGGCGATTCAGGTTATAGCAAGGGCTGTTCGTAGGGCAAGAGCAGGTATAAAGTCTCCTAGAAGGCCTATTGGTTCATTTATGTTTCTTGGTCCAACAGGTGTGGGGAAGACACTTTTGGCAAGGGCTTTGGCAGAATTTATGTTTGGCGATGAAGAAGCATTGGTTCAATTAGATATGTCGGAGTATATGGAAAAGTTTAATGTTTCAAGATTAATTGGTGCCCCACCCGGATATGTTGGTTATGAAGAAGGAGGTCAGTTAACAGAAAAAGTAAGAAGGCGTCCATACGCTGTTGTTCTTTTAGATGAGATTGAGAAGGCACATCCTGATGTTTTTAATTTATTGCTTCAAATTTTAGAAGAGGGACGTCTTACTGATAGCTTTGGAAGGCGTGTAGATTTTAGGAATACAATTTTGATTATGACCTCAAATGTTGGTGCAGAAATAATAAGAAAAAGAGGTTCTTTAGGATTTAAAGTTATAAGTGAAGAAATAAGTTATGAAGATATGAAAAATATGCTTTTTGAAGAGATAAAGAAAACCTTTAAGCCAGAATTTTTAAATAGGTTAGATGAGATAATCGTATTTAGACCTTTAAGCAAAGAAGACCTTGAGCATATTGTAGATATTGAAATAGCGTATGTTAATCAAAGACTACGCGAACAGGGTTTTATGGTAGAACTTTCAAGAGAAGCAAAAGAATTTTTCATTGAAAAAGGATTTGACCCAACATTTGGCGCAAGACCACTAAAACGAATAATTCAAAGATTTTTAGAAGATCCATTAGCTGAAGATATAATAAAGGGTATTTTTGCTGATAAAACTAAAGAAGATGGTTTGATAAAAATAAAAGTAACTAGATATGCAGATGAGTTAAAATTTGAATGAGAGTTTTTATTATTTCTCTTTTTTTTATTTTTTCTTTTTCTTTGATTTCTACAGGTAATATCGTTTTCGATGCGGTTAATAAAAATATTCAGCTGCAGAATTTTTACTTGCCAATAAATATAGAAGGGGATGTTTTTTTTAACATAAAACAGCAAAGAGATTGCTTTGTTTTAAATTTAGAAGCAAAAGACCTCATTATTGACGAGAAATTATTGTCTTGGGTGAGATTAAGATTAATTAAAAAAGAAAATGAAGTTTTTATAGATAATTTTTCTTTGCCATATTTAATTTTAAAAGGGAGGTTCAATCTAATAACAGGTGATATTTTTTTTGATATAAATGCAAATTATAAATCGACAGATTTATTAACAGGCCAAGTACAGATGAACACAAAAGCATGGGGCAGATTAGATAACTTTATTATAAGTGGTTATTTAAATATTTTTAATGGTGAGTATAAAGCAATTAAATTTGAACGGATTTTTCTTAATTTCTTTGGTAGTTTTCCAACCCTTTTTCTTACCGATTCATACATAATACTTAGTGATAAAAGTAATTACAAAATTGAAGGAAGATTAAATATCGGTAATTTTAAAAATTTATTTTCAGATATTCAGTTTGTGATGGAAAAATTTTTTTTAGGAGATTGGAAATTAATATCGCAGGATTTTGGAAAAATAGGATTAAGCAAAAATGTTGATGAAAAATTTTCTATTTTGTTTGACAATCCACAAAGTGATTTAAGTATAAAAGAAGGGACAGAGTTAAATTATAAACTTCAAGATGATAATTATTTAAAAATTCGTATGGAATCCGATAAAAGTATTTTAGGATTTGAAGTACGAAAAGAATTTTAATGGCAATATTTAGAAACATTGCAAGTCTTATAAATTATTTAGGTAATATCAGTTTTTTCATTCGTGATATTATTTTTTGGCTTTTTGCAAAGAAAAGAATTTTTAAATCATTACTGCGAGAAATTATTTTTATTGGAGTAGATAGCTTGCCTTTAGTTTCTTTGATTTCCTTTTTTGTTGGTATAATTATTGCGTTTCAGACAGCATATCAGTTGAAACAATTTTCTTCCGAAATATATATAGCCTCTTTAGTTGCTTTATCTTTGGTCAGAGAATTAGGTCCTGTTTTAGGTTCATTGATAGTTGCCGCAAGAGCAGGTGCTTCTATAACAGCAGGGATTGGTTCAATGAAAATAAGCGAACAGGTAGATGCTTTAGAGGCATTTGCGGTCGATCCGGTTGATTATTTAGTAGTTCCAAAGTTCATTTCTTTAGTTTTGTTTATGCCTATTTTAATTATATATGCAGATGTCGTTGGGATTTTTGGAGGGTATTTGGTGGGTGCATCAAAATTTGCAATACCTTTTGGACTTTATTTTAAGTTAACCTTTGAAGCTTTAAAAATTAAAGATTTAGTCGTTGGGTTTATAAAAAGTATTTTTTTTGGTGCAATTATTGCTGTAATTTCTTCTTATGAGGGGTTACAGCCTTTTTCTTCAACAGATGTAGCTAGTGCTGTTACTAAATCAGTGGTAAGGTCTTTTATACTCATAATTATTTGTGATTGTCTATTGACAGCGATATTTTATTTTATTTTGGTTTAGTTTATGGATAACATCATATATATCCAGAATCTATGTAAATCATTTAATGAAAAGAAAGTTCTTGAGGGGGTTAATTTAAGTATAAAAAGAGGTGAGACATTTTTAATTATTGGTAGAAGCGGTGCAGGTAAAACAGTTCTTTTAAAAAATATTATGGGACTTTTACACCCAGATGAGGGAAAAATTTTTATTGATGGCGTTGATATAACAAAGTTAAATAAAAAGCAATTAGAGAAACTAAGGTTGCAATTTGGATTGGTATTTCAAAGTAGTGCGCTTTTTGATTTTTTGACTATAGAGGAAAATGTTGGATTTTATTTTTATCAACATACAAATTTAAAAAAACCAGATATCAGAAAAAAAGTTAAAGAGACATTAAGACTTGTTGGGCTTGAAGGAATAGAGGATATATATCCATATCAGCTAAGTGGTGGAATGAAAAAGCGAGTTGCGATTGCAAGAGCAATTATTTATAATCCAAAAATAATCATTTATGACGAACCTACAACTGGAATTGATCCTATTGCAGTAGATAAGGTTATCTCTTTAATTGATGATCTACATAAAAGGTTAGCTATAACCTCACTTATTGTTACCCATGATTTAGAAGTTGGGTTTAAATTAGCAGATAGATTAGCATTTTTGCTTGGTGGTAAAATTATTTTTGAAGGGGATAAACAACAATTAGCACAAACTCAAGATGCGAGAGTTCAGCAATTCATACATGGAAGTTCTTCAGGACCAATAAAAGAGACACAAGTTTAAGATTTAATAAAGGGGAGGGGGTAGATGAGAATTAATAGCAAGATAAAAAAATATGCACCAGAATTTAAAGTTGGAATTGTTTTTTTTATAGCTTTAATTATTTTATTTGTTGTGCTTTTTTCTATAAGAGAGACTACTTTCTGGAAAGGCACATATATCTTAAAAGTTAAATTTAATTTTTCTGAAGGTCTTCGTCCAGCATCTCCTGTAAGATTCTGTGGCGTTGATGTTGGAGAGGTAAAGAAGGTTACTGTAGTTGAAGAAAATAATCAACCTATTGTTTATGTTTATGCAAAAATAAGCCAAGATATACATATACCAAAAAACTCAACCTTTATTATAAATAGTTTAAGTCTTTTTGGTGAAAAATATTTAGAGATAGTCCCGCCTCAAAAAATAGAAGGGTTTTTTAGTGAAAATGAAGTAGCAGAAGGCATTTCCCCATTGCCTTTATTTACAGTATTTTCTAATTTTCATAAAACCATGTCAGAAATTAATGAGTTTGTAAGAGAGGGTAAATTAAAAACTTCATTTGAAAATACACTTACCAATATAGAGGCAATAACCGGAAATTTAAAAAATATTTTAGAAGATATAAAGAGAGAAGAAGGAACAGTTGGCAAATTTATATATGATCCTGCTTTATATCAAAAATTAGAAGAACTTTTAGATGAGTTAAAGCGTAACCCCTGGAAATTATTTTATAAGCCAAAAGAAACAAAGTCTAAATAATTTTAATATATGTATAATTGCTCAAATTGCGGATATAAGTCGATCAAGTGGTTAGGTAAATGCCCTGTCTGTGAGTCATGGGAAACATTTGTTGAGGAAAAAAACCAAGATGAAGGTTTTTTAAAAAAAGGAAAAACTTCTCCTATGCTTCTTGGAGATATACAAAAACAAGATTTTTTGCGAATTAAAACAGAGATAGGAGAGTTAGATAGAATTTTAGGTGGTGGGTTGGTTGAGGGTGAGGTTATATTAGTTGGAGGAGAACCAGGCTTAGGAAAGTCTACTTTGATGCTTGAGGTTGCTTCTAAATTATCAAAAAAAGGAAAAACTCTTTATGTGAGTGCTGAAGAATCGCCTCAGCAGATAACTTTGCGCGCAAAAAGACTGGAAGGTGATTTTTCAAATCTATATATTTTAGGAGAAGACAATATTACCGAGATCTATTCACAGATAAAAGAATATAATTTTAAATATTTGATAATAGATTCAATACAAGTTATGTATGTCTCCTCGTATGAAGGTTCAAAGGGTTCAGCCACACAAATTAGAGGTTGTGCGGAAATTTTAACTCAAATTGCTAAATCAGAAAATATTGTTATTTTTATAATTGGACATGTTACAAAAGAAGGCTTAATAGCAGGGCCAAAACTTTTAGAACATATTGTTGATTGTGTGCTATATTTTGAAAGTGAGGCATTCTCAAATTATAGAATATTGCGTGCGACAAAAAATAGATTTGGTCCAACTGGTGATATAGCTGTGTTTGAGATGACATCTTATGGGTTAGTAGAGGTAAAAAAAATATATGATATTTTTTTACCCCATAGAAAAAGAGTGATTAGTGGAAGTTCTGTTGTCTGTGTTATAGAAGGCGCAAGACCACTTTTAGTAGAACTACAATCTCTTGTTGGGAGGGCATCTTTTGGCATGGTGCGTAGGCGAAGTTTAGGTTTTGATTTTAATAGATTTTCTTTGTTAATTGCAATAATTGAGAAACGCCTTAAGATTTCCTTCTCTAATGAGGATGTTTTTTTAAATGTTGCCGGAGGATTAAAAATAACTGATCCTGCGGCAGATTTAGGAGCTGTGGTTTCTATTATTTCTAGTTTTAAAGAAAAAATACCAAAATTGTGTGCTGTTTTTATGGGTGAGGTTGGATTAGCTGGAGAGTTGAGGCGTATAAATAATATAAATTTACGTCTAAAAGAAGTTGAGAGGACAAATTTTAAAAACTGTATTATCTCAGAAGACAATTTAGATGAAGTTGATAAAAATTTTAATTTTCAAATTATAGGTTATTCTTCACTAAAAGAAGTGGTGGAGCATATATTTGAGTAATTTAAATTAATTCTATATTTTCCTTATAAAATTTATATATCAAGGAGGAGTAGTTATGTGGTTGTGGATGTTAAGAGTATTTTTTTTATTTATTTTCACCATTAGTGGTTATAATATAGGTGGTAATAATTTAGTCGGAGCATTTTTTGGTTTTGTAAGTGGCTTGTTTATTCTTCTTTTTGAAATATTTGCTCGTAAAGTATCATTAAAAGGACTTTCAAGCACAGTTTTTGGAATAATTTTAGGATTACTTTTAGCAAAGATGTTTACTGAAACGCTTAAGCAATTTAATTTGCCGGCTGATTTTATATCTAATATAAGTGCTTTTATAACTATAATATTTGTATATTTAGGACTTACGTTGGGGATAAAGGGAAGAAGTGAATTTAACTTAATTATTCCTTATGTAAAATTTAAGCGTCAAGAGTTACAAGAAGAGACGTTTATTATCGATACAAGTATTATTATTGATGGCAGAATACTTGATATTGTTAAAACTGGCTTTTTAGAGGGGCGTTTTGTTATTCCATATTTTGTATTAAATGAATTAAGGGCTTTAGCTGACGCAACAGAACATATTAAACGGCAAAAAGGAAAGCGAGGTATAGAGATTTTACATGCTTTAAAAAAGGAGCCAAATATTGAAGTTGTTATACATAATGAAGACGTTGAGGGTGTAAATAGTGTAGATGAAAAAGTAATAAAAGTCGCTCAGGAGTTAGATGCAAGTGTTCTAACTACGGATTATAACCTTAATCGTATTGCGCAACTGCAAGGGGTAAAGGTTTTAAATATAAATGATTTAGCAAATGCTTTAAAACCAATATTTATTGCAGGTGAAAGATTTAGTATAAAATTAATTAAAGAAGGGAAAGAACACAATCAGGCGGTTGGGTATTTAGAAGATGGAACGATGGTTGTTGTTGAAAACGCTAAATGGCTTATAGGAAAAACTGTGGACGTTGAGGTAACTTCAGTTTTGCAAAGCCCCAGTGGAAGGATAGTTTTTACAAAACTACTTAGTTAAAGTTTATGCTAAAAATAGCAGTAGTTTTGGTGTGTGCTGGCAGAGGAAAAAGGTTTAGTAAAAAAATAGATAAAGTTCTTATAAAAATAGAAAATGAACCACTTTTTTATTATACACTAAAAAAATTTTTAAATATTAAGTATATAAAGCAGATTATTTTAGTTTTGCGCAAAAAAAATTTTAATATTGCAAAAAGACTTCTATCTAAATTCAATAAAAATTTTTCTATTAAAATAGTTGAAGGAGGGGAAGAAAGGCAAAACTCAGTTATTAAAGGGCTTTTGGCTTTGGATGATGACATAACAGATGTTTTAATTCATGATGGCGCCAGACCTTTTGTCAAAAAAAAATTGATTCGCTCTATTATAAAAAATTTACACCACTTTGATGCTGTTGTATGTGGGTTAAATGCAAAAGATACTTTAAAATTAAACAAGAATGGTTTTGTAGAATCTACATTAAACAGAGAAAATATTTTCTATATTCAAACGCCTCAAGGATTTAAAAAAGATTTGATAATTAGGGCTTACAAAAATTTAAGAAACAAAAAAGTTTTTGATGATGCAGAGGCTGTTGAACTTTTAGGGGAAAAAGTAAAGATAATTGAAGGAGACCCTTCGAATATAAAAATAACTTATCCAGAAGATATCGTTTTGGCAAAGGCAATAGCAAAATTTTTTAAATAATTTATATGCCTTATATTTTAACTACTCAAAAAGATATAGAAGAGATGCTCAAAACAATTGGGCTGGCTTCTTTAGAAGATTTATATGCCCACCTACCTTTTAAAATAAAATTAAAAGAGCCTTTAAATTTAGAAAAAAGTTTATCTGAACAAGAAGTTAAGGATAGACTAAAAAAACTTTCAGAAAAAAATACACCTATTTGTAAGTTTAATTCATTTTTAGGCGCTGGCTGTTATGAGCATTATGTCCCTTCTCCTGTCTTATCTTTAATAAATCTTCCTCAATTTCTTACCGCATATACGCCGTATCAGGCTGAATGTTCTCAAGGGATATTGCAGGCAATATTTGAATATCAAAGTTTTATGTGCTTGTTAACTGGTTTAGATGTTTGCAATGCCTCACTTTTAGACGGCGCTTCAAGTTTAGCCGAAAGCGTATTGATGAGTTTACGCATTACCGGAAGGAAAAAAGTTATTGTGTCAAATTCAATTCATCCAGAGTATCAAATTACTTTAAGAACATATTTAAGCGGCTTTGATTTTGAAATTGTTGAATTAAATTTTGATAAAGAAGGCCTCATAAATTTAGAAAAATTAAAAGATTTAATAGATACTGATACCGCATGCATTGCACTTGCTAGTCCCAACTTTTTTGGTCTAATTGAAGACGTAGCCTCTATATCGTCTTTTGCTCATAAATATGGTGCATTATCTATTATGGTTTCTAACCCTTTGTCTTTTGCGATCTTAAAAAGTCCTAAAGAATTAGATGTTGATATTGTTTGTGGCGATGGAGGTGTATTTGGTGGCGGGCTTAATTTTGGAGGCCCTTCTTTTGGATTTTTAGTCACAAAACAAGAGTTTCTTCGCCAAATGCCTGGAAGAATTGTTGGTCAAACTACTGATTTAGAAGGTAGATCAGCATATTGTTTGACTTTGCAGGCAAGAGAACAACATATTCGTAGAGAAAAAGCCACAAGCAATATCTGTTCAAATCATTCGCTTTCTGCCATTGGCGCAGCTATTTATTTATCATTATTAGGTAAAGATGGGTTAAAAGAAGTTGCATTATCCTCTTTAAATTTAGCACATTATTTATATGAGAAATTACATCAAATTAAAGGCATAAGATTTCCTTTTAAAGATTGTTTTTTTAATGAGTTTGTTTGGCAAGTGGATAATGCAAAAAAATTAATCAAGATGCTTTATAAGCGAAAAATTATTGCTGGTTTTTATTTGGGCAATTTTTATCAAAATCTAACGAGTTGTATTTTAAGTTGTTGCACAGAAAAAAAGAAAAAAGAGGATATAGATGAATTTGTTGAAGCTTTAAAAGAAATTGTAAAATAATTTTATGGAAAGAAAACTTATTTTTCAAAAAGATATGAATTTACAGACTTCTTATATAAGAAAGCCAGAAATTAAAATGGAAGATGCTGCTAATTTTTTGCCTTCTAAATATTTAAGAGAAAAATTGCCACTTCCTTCTGTGGGTGAGTTTGAGGTTATAAGGCATTATACAAATTTGGCAAATTTGAATTTTTGTGTAGATACAAATTTTTATCCTTTAGGTTCATGCACCATGAAATATAATCCGAAAATAAATGAAGAGGTATCAAAATTTGAAGGTTTTATAGACATTCACCCATATCAGAATATAGATACTGTGCAAGGCGCATTAGAACTTATTTATAATTTGGAAAAACTACTCTGTGAAATTACAGGGATGTCGCGATTCAGTTTTCAAGCCTCTAGTGGCGCACAGGCAGAATTAGTAGGGATGCTTATGGTTAAGAAATATCATAAAATAAGAAAAGCAAAAAAATATAAAGTTATAATACCTGATTCCTCTCATGGAACAAATCCGGCAACTGCAGCAATGTGTGGATATAAAGTTATTGTTATAGAAAGTACAAAAGATGGTTTAGTTGATTTAGATAAACTAGCAGCGATTTGCGATGATGAGATTGCAGCGATGATGCTTACTAACCCTAATACTTTAGGTTTATTTGAAGAAAATATTTTAGAGATAAGTGACTTGCTTCATAAAAAAGGAGCTTTACTCTATTATGATGGTGCAAATTTTAATGCTTTGTTAGGTGTTACTAAACCATCGCTTATGGGATTTGATATTGTGCACTTAAATTTACATAAAACTTTTTCTACTCCTCATGGTTGCGGAGGTCCTGGTGCTGGAGCGGTTGGAGTAAGAGAAGAGCTTTGTGAATTTTTGCCTGTTCCTTTGGTTGAAAAAGACAAAAAGGGAAGATTTTATCTTAATTATAAAGTCAGAAATTCTATAGGCAGAGTGAGAAGTTTTTATGGAAATTTTTCTGTTTTAGTAAAAGCCTATGCGTATTTAGTGCGGCTTGGCGAAGATGGTCTAAATAGAGTATCGCATATGGCAGTTTTAGCTGCAAATTACTTAAAGGCGAAATTAAAAGATTATTATTTGCCAGCCTCACAAAAACCTTGCATGCATGAGGTTGTTTTTTCTTGCATAAATCAAGCTAAAAACGGTGTATCTACTTTAGATATTGCTAAAAGGCTTATTGATTATGGTTTTCACCCACCCACAATGTATTTTCCTATAGTTGTAAAAGAGGCTTTAATGATAGAGCCGACTGAAACTGAAAGTAAAACTACACTTGATGATTTTGTTAAAGCAATGATAGAAATTGATACACAAGCAAAACAAGCACCTCATTTACTTAAAAATGCACCTCTTACCACTCCACTTAAAAGAGTTGATGAAGTAAAGGCTGCTCGTTTTCCAGTTTTAAAATGGCAACCTGAAAATTTAGAATAAATAAATGGGAAAAGAATGGAGATTTATTTTGGATGGTAGATGCTCTGGTTATTATAATATGGCAGTTGATGAGGCTCTTTTTTGTAGTTACAATCAATATAAAATTCCTACATTAAGAATTTATAGTTGGGCAAGACCTTTTATAACTTTAGGTTATAAGCAAAATGTAGCAGATGTTTTAAAAAATAATAAAATTCCATTTGTTCGTAGAATTACAGGTGGATCGGCGCTTTTACATACCAGTTGGGAGTTAACTTATAGCCTTGTTTTTTCAACTTTAGATTTGAAACTTTCAAGTAGCGTTAAAGACTCCTATAAATATATATGTAAATTTATTATTAACTTTTATTCTCAACTTAATCTGAAAGCAGATTTTGCAAAAGATCTTTTTAAATCTAATTTAGACACACTTACTAATTTTTGTTTGTCTTCTTTTTCTGAATATGACATAATTATAAATGGAAAAAAAATTGGAGGCAATGCTCAAAAAAGGTCAAAAAATTTAATACTTCAACAAGGAATAATTCCTTTAAAAATTGATTTTGAACTTATTCGTTCCACAATAAAAGATGTAGACAATTTAGCAGATAAAATCACATATTTAGGAGCGTATTTAAAAGCCGATTATTTAAATTTAGCATTATTATTTGCCAAAAGTTTTAGCCAAACATTTAAGGTAGAACTTGTTAAAGATAAATTGGATGAAGCAGAAATGGAGCTTACAAAAAAGTTAATTAATCAAAAATATTTAGACAATAACTGGAATTTTTATAGAAATTTTGTTTATGAAGAAACCCCTTTGGTTAAATAAAAAGTTATATTTAGGTTATTCTCAAACAAGGCATACACTTAAAAGTCTTAATTTAAATACAGTGTGTGAGGAGGCACGTTGTCCGAATATAAGTGAATGTTTTTCAAAAGGTACAGCAACATTTATGATTTTAGGAAATATTTGCACAAGAAATTGTTTGTTCTGTGCGGTAAATAAAGGAAAACCTTATGGCATTGATTACTCAGAAGCAGATAGAATATTAGAGGCTGTAAAAAAGTTAAATTTAAATTATTTAGTTATAACTTCACCAACAAGGGATGATCTGGATGATGGAGGTGCTTATGTTTTTTATAGGACAGTTAAAATATTGAGAGAAAATAACCCTAATTTGATTATTGAGTTATTGGTCCCTGATTTTTTAGGAAAAATTGGCTCTATCAAATTAATTGTAAAAAGTGGCGCAAACGTAATAGGTCATAATTTAGAAACTGTACCTTTTCTCTATAGCAAAGTAAGACCAGAAGGTGATTATAAGCGTTCTTTAGAAGTTTTGAGGTTAATTAAAAAATTAAATCCGACTATTATAACCAAATCTGCTCTCCTTTTAGGTTTAGGTGAAACTTGTGAGCAAATTTTTGATGTATTTTCTGACCTAAGAGAAGTTGGTTGTGATTGGCTTACATTAGGGCAGTATCTGGCTCCTTCTTTACAACATCACACCCCACAAGAATATGTATCTATAGAAAAATTTTTACTTTTAGAAAAGAAAGCAAGAAAATTAGGTTTTAAAGCTGTAATAAGTTCTCCCTATGCCCGTTCTTCCTATTTTTCCAGCCTAATTTTTAAAGAATTAATTAAATAATAGATTAAAAAAATCTAATTGATTTTATTTTTTTATGCAAAATAAGACAAAATTTCTACAAAATATAGTAGAACTAAAAAAATACCACAATATATAGATAAATTATAACAATTTATAATAAATTACACTTGACAAAAGCAAATAAAAATAATTTAATAATAATTGGACTAAATTATAATAAACAATGAGAAGACAAAATATTTCTAAATTAATGAATGTTGATGAACTCGCTGAATATTTAGGATTAAAGAAGCAAACTATTTATAATTGGCTTAGCAAAAAGAAAATTTCCGGCATAAAGATTGGCAAAGTTTGGAGGTTTGATAAAAATTATATTAATAAATGGTTAAAAGAATGTAGCAAAACCAATAATGGCTAAAACAAATATTGGTTTATATTTAGGGGTAAATTCCATAGGAGCTGTAGTTGTTGAGAATAAAAAATTAGTTGCGTCTACCACAATTGATTTTTCTACTATAGAAGAAGAAATAAAAGTAGAAAACTTAAGTTTCGATATAAGACTTGAATCATTGATTAATAAAGCATTAAATGAGATATCGGCAAGAAATAGAGAAATTTATCTTTCCTTAAGTGACAAAGATTTTATTTTCCGCTTTTTAGACCTACCTTTGATGAATAAAAAAGAAATAGAGTCTTCTTTAGCGTATGAAATAAAGAAATATATTCCTTTTAAGATAGAAGAGATGCTTTGGGATTATAGTTATGAAACTTTTTCAAAAGAGAAAAAGGTAAGTGTCTCTTTTTTAGGAATAAAAGAAAGTAATATAAATACTTTTAATAATATTTTTAGCCGTCAGGATATTAAGATAAAGATATTTGAGCCTTCTAGTTTATCTTTAGTGCGATTGTTTAAATCTTTAAAAAAATTTAATTTAATCAAAAACTTTGCAGTTTTAGATTTCACTGAAAATGAAGGATTTATTACTTTTTATTATCATGACTTACCACTTTTTAATAGATATTTAACTATACAAAAAAAGGATAATAAAATAGATTTGGATAAATTTATAGGCGCAGTGAGATTTTCTTTGCAATATTTTAAGAGAGAGTTTAGTTTTTATGAGATAGAAAAATTTGTTATTTTCTCTAACATTTCTTGCGAAAACTTAATTTCCTTTTTAAAAGAAGATTTTGGGGAAAATATAGAAATATTAAGTGCTTTAGATTTAGTAAATAATCCAAATGCTACTCTTGAAATTGTAAAAGCCCAAGGAGTAGCTTTACGAGATTTTTATGCTTATAAATTTATGCCAATATTAACTAAAAAAGTAGAAACAGCAGGGCCTATAAAAAAAGTAACTTCAGTTGCTCCTTTAAATATCGCCGCTGTTATAACTTTAGTGGTTATTGGATTGCTCGCCATAATTTTTGTATTAGCGTATTATGAACAAGAAATATCTGTGAGCAAATTTAAATTAAATAATGCGAGATTAGAACTTGGTGTCCCTCCTGAATTAAAAGAACTTACCTTTAAGGAAAAACAAGATAAATTAAAGAAGTTGGAAGATAAATTAGCTACTTTGAAAAATCAAGTAAAACAACAGAAAAAAATTTCAATTTTTTTAGAAAAAATTTATAAATCTATGCCTGAAGGATTTTGGTTAAAAAGTTTAGAGATTAGATATAGCACAAAATATGAAGCTATATTGCAGGGTTATGGTTTTCTTTCCGATAGTACTAAAGAAAGTTTAG
>JAMWCT010000125.1 GCA_023819525.1 Candidatus Omnitrophota bacterium | reverse complement strand
CTTTGAACAATTCTATCTAGGGTAATAACATAATTAGAATTCAAAACAAATTTCGGTTTATGCCAAATCTTTACAAGTTCATCTTCAAATTTAGAGACAAATTCAATTACTGATTCAGCACATTCTTTGATTTTATTAATCTGTTCAATTCGCTCGGCTGAATATTCTTCTTTTTTAGAAAAGAAGCGATTGTAGATATAAAGCTTAAGTTGTTCAGTTAAAAATTGTTTAGCATTCTTGTGAATAAAATAGTCCACTTCTGCTTGCTGTTCAAATTTTTTAAAAGCTTTTTTAAGTGTTTCTTCAGTTATGTTTATCTCTTTACTTTTTAGCTTTTTTAAAATATCATCAATATCAGTTGTTTTTCCTCTTTCTGAATAATAAACATTAAAAACAATTTTATCCTGAGTTGTATTTTCCTCGTCAAGCTCATAAATTATATTTCTTTTTTCGTTAGCCTTTTTGAATTGAAGGGTTGAAGTATTAAAACTAAATTTAAACTTTTTATTACCATTTTCAATTTCTACTTCTAAAGGTCTATAAATCTTATCAGTTTTTAAATAATAAAGGTCTCGAGTTTTCCAAAATAAAATCACATCTTTAGTATCACTATAAATTTCATCATAAACTTGATGATAGGAAGGAATATTGACAAAATAGATCGAACCTGATTCTGAAAAATATTTTGAGAAAAAAGTATAGAGAGTTTCAAAAAGTTCGGTTTCTAAGTCTAGATAGGTATTTAAAATTTCACTTATTTTTTCTTCTAATTGAGGTTTAAAATAATTCTCGTAATATTTTTCTTTAATTTTCATCAAATTAATATAACCACCTTCTCCTTCTATCTTTGCCCCAATAAACATATTCCCTAAAAGCTCGTAAAATCTTTTTCGATAATTCAATCCCATTAATTAGATTTTATTAAATTCTCTTAAATTTTTGAAATAATCACAAAATATATTAATCAAAAATACCCACTATTCAAATCCTATAAAAATCTTTTTATTTTTATCATAAAAAACTAATTTTCTCAAATCTCTTTTTTTCTCATAAATGCTTTTAGTCGTTTTAATTCAAAAAATTTTTTTTAAATTTTCCCCAATCCGCCAATTTAAACCACTATATCTCCACAAATTATTTTAAAGAACAATAACCCCCACCAATTATCTTAATAATAACATTCCAACATTCTTAAGAATGTTGGAATATAATTTTTATGAACACGATCTTTAATTTCTCTAAAAATTCAGAATATCATAACTGACAATATTTAATATCAGATTGTAAAACATCTTCAAGTTATGATTTTTAAATAATGAAATAATTACTCAGTGAATTTTATTATTAATTATATTTTCTAACATGCTCTCGAGATTTTCTTTATATTCATAGATTTGTTTTTTAAATTTTTCATCAACATAAAAAATGTTTTTATTTAAAGCCAAATTTAAACACTGAATCAATTTGTAAGCCAAAACAAGATCATACGAATAACAATCATAAAGTGACACTTTTAAATTTGTAAAAAATTTAGAAGCTAAACTGGCACTTCCATGTATTAAGCCACTAGTAATAGAATAAATAGATATAAAACCTCTTAATTCGTATTCATTTGTAGCAAGAGAAGATCCTTTTAAAATTTCTTTAAAATTTTTATTAATCCATTTATTTCCCTTTTCATAAACCTTTTCTTTAATACCTTTATAAGAACCACTTTTATCTAGATCTTCATAAAATGATTGTAACTTTTCATATTGATCTTTTATACTTTGCCACCCTTGATTACTTAGAAGTTTATATTCTTGAGCTAATTTATATAGTTTTATTGTTTCATAATTAGCAAATAGTTCAATTAGAGTGTTTCTTTCTGAATTATTTTTATTAAATATATAATTAAAATTAACAAAAGCTTCTAAAATGGGCCTTAAATGCAAAATAGCTGATGCATCATTAAATTGGTTTTTAGAATTACATAGACTTATAAATGCTTTTATATTTGCATAAATAAACAATAATAGAAATTTAGCTACTTTTCTTTCTTTAGTTGGTTGTTCATTTTTAATTTTTTTATAAAATTTATCAAACATTTTTATGGCTTTATTCGTAAATTGAAAATTATTATTTTTATTCTTTGTAAAAAATAAAATTTTTCTTTTTAGTAAATTCAATAGATCTTTTAGAGATTTTACCATTTTAACTACTTTTATATTTTTATAAATTTGGTGCATATTCTTGTTTTATTGGTAATTTCTTTATTTTCTAATATAAAATCTTCAGCATTTATGTAATCTATTAATGTATTTATTTGATTTTTTCTTATAAATTTTTTATATCTCCTTTCTTTTCTCAAAATAATTACAGAATTGGCAGGTTGGGTTGGGGGCAGGAGGAGTTTCGCTATAATAGACTTCTTTGAGGTTTTCTAAAATTTCGTCGTATTTTTCATAGTTTAAATCTTCAACTAAAACAATATCTCTTTCTTCGCTGATTAGGATTTCATTATTTTTTGAATTTTTTGTTTCTTTAATAGTATCAATTTTGATTACATAAAAAGCTCCGTAATTAGCTACTTGTTCTCCATTTTTTAAAAGAAGATAGCCGTAAATTTCAAGTTGTCTTTTATAACTTTCATGGATTTGAAAATTTTTGCTTAAGGTTGTTTTTATATCAAATGGAATAAGATTGCTTTTTTTATCAATTAAAAGTTCGTCAATTTTTCCCCAATAAACAAAATTGTGTTTAGGATGATAAAATTCTATTCCCTTCCCTCTCCAAATTTTTAATCTTTCAAGATCATTAAAGAGGTCTAAGCCAAGTTCTTCTAATTTTTCTGGTTTAGTGGAGTTTTGACGATGAGCGTCAAATTCATTTTTAATAATTGGATCGTATTTTTGTCCTATCCAACCTCCGGCAAAGTCTTTTGGTCGTTCAATGTTGTATTTCATTTCTAACCAAAAACATCTTGGGCAATCAATAAAAAGCTCAATTTTTGATCTTGATATTTTGTTATTATTTTTCATTATTAATCCTTTATCGTCTCAATTATTTTTTCGCCAATATGAATTATTGATCTAACCGCACTTCCGCAATTTATTGTCCAAACATTCTCTTCAATTTCTTGGATATGAGGTTTTTTATTTTTAACATCAAAGCCCCATAAAATTTTTTCTACTTTTGCATTTTTTAAAAATGGTAATTGTTTATCAAGACCTAATTCTAATAACTTTTCAAAATAATTCTCAGGCTCTGGTTCTAAAGAATGTTCGAAAATATCTTCTTGCCCCAAAACTAACCTATAACCATCATCAAATTTTTTTATAAAGAAATAAACTATACCATCCTGAAATTTTAAAATTGTATGAGGCAAGCTTTTTCTTTCTTCATTAACTGGTAAGTCTAAAACAAAAAGTTGTCTTTTTTCAACCTCTAAATCTAAATTAAATAAATTTTTATTCTTATACCCCAAAGCGAAAAATATTCTTTTTGTTAAAAATTCACCTTTATCAGTTTTAACAATATAACCATCTTGTGATTTTTCATAGTTTTCAAAGCTAAATCCCTCAAAAATTTCAACCCCGTTTTCTTTAGCAACTTTTTTAAAGTAATCAACTAATTTTTTGCCACTTATATTTAAAGACGGAGCAATAATTCCTTTATGAACAAAATAATAAGAATCTTTAACTAAATTTACATCAACTTCATTTTTAATTTTTATAATAAACTCAGCTGTTTTTCGTGTAGCTTCTGCTATTTCTTTATCTTCAAAATACCATCTGACTGAACCACCAGCATTTAAATAAGCAATTACCTCATCAACATTAGGTTCTTTTTGAATTAAAGCAATATTTTTAAAATTTAATTTTTCTTTACCCTGGGAAACAAAATAAGCGATGGCTGAACCAATAGGACCACCGCCAACAATTATTAAGTCGTAATTTTTGTTCATTTTATAAAATTGGTGTGTTTTAATAGGACCTTTTCAATTCTACCATATTTTTTATACTCTTTTGCCATTATTTTAATAAATTTAAAATTTATTTTTTATTTTTTACTCTTAAAGCAACAAAATTTAAACAAAATT
>JAMWCT010000124.1 GCA_023819525.1 Candidatus Omnitrophota bacterium | reverse complement strand
TGTAGGTCGGTTCGGTTTAACTAAAAAAACTTCTGGTCTATTTGGTAAAATTGGCTGTGCCTACATATATTCAGTGCATATAAATACTTATTGCTTTAATATAGTCTCTCATCAAAAAGACAAAGCAGGCGGTGTCTTAATTAGAGCTTTGGAACCGCAAAAAGGTATAGATTTGATATTAAGAAATTTAAAAAAATCTAAAAGAAATTTTGACATAACAAAATTGTTAAACGGACCAGGAAAACTTTGCAAGGCTTTAAATATTAATACTAAACTAAATGGCTACGATGTAGTTAGTGGTAAAAAAATTTATGTAGCTTATACACCATCTATAAAAAAAGAAGAAATAATATCTACACCAAGAATAAATATACCTTATGCGGGCATAGCAAAAAGATGGCATTATAGATTTACAATAAAGGGGTCTAAATTTTTATCAAAGTAAACAATTTTTTCTTTGACATTTTATAAAATATTAGTAAAGTTATATAAGTATATGAGAGAAGCAAAAGTCTTGCGAAAAACACATGAGGTTAATATAAAAGTTTTGCTGAATTTAGATGGAAGCGGCAAATTTAAAATAAAAACAGGCTTTGAGCCACTAAATCATCTTTTGGAGCTTTTAGCCTTTCATAGTTTTTTTGATTTAGAGGTAGAAGCAAAAGGCGATTTAGCGCACCATATAATTGAAGATATTGGTATAGCATTTGGTAAGACTTTCAAAGAGGCTTTAAAAGATAAAAAAGGAATTTGCCGATATGGTTGTTTTTCTGTTGTTATGGATAAAACTGTTGTTGAGGTTGATGTTGATATAAGTGGTAGACCCAATTTTTCTTTGATAATTTTAGCACCAAACAAAAAAGAGATAGAAACTAAATTAGCAAAGAGTTACTTTGATAATACAAATTTTACATTTAAAGAAGTAGAAGAATTTTTAGAATCTTTTATAAGACAGGCCGGTATAAGCCTAGCATGTATAATTAAAAATAGCCAAGATGATTTACATCACATATTAGAGGCGCTCTTTAAGGCATTAGCTAAAGCATTAGATTTAGCTACGAGGATAGAGCCTCGCAGAAAAGGCATTCCTTCCACAAAAGGCATAATCGACTAATTTCTTAAAATTAACTAAAATGATAGTCATAATTGATTATGGGATGGGGAATTTAAGAAGTGTAGAAAAAGCAATTAAGTTTTTAGGAAAAAATGTAAAAGTTACAGATAATACTAGATTTATAAACGTAGCAAAAAAGATAATACTTCCTGGAGTAGGGCATTTTGGTAAGGCGGTTTTAGAATTAAAGAAAAGAAAAATTTTCGATATTTTACTTAAAAAAATTAACGAAGGTATTCCATTTTTAGGAATATGTTTAGGAATGCAGGTTTTATTTGAAAAAAGTCAAGAGGCACAAAATATAAATGGTCTTGGGATAATTAAAGGAGAGGTAAAAAAGTTTAATTTAAAAAATTTAATTGTGCCACATATGGGGTGGAATAAGGTTAGGGTAATAGAAAGGGCAAAAAAACCAATATTATTTAAAGGGATAAAAGATAATAGTTTTTTTTATTTTGCACATTCTTATTATTGTCACCCAAAAGAAAAGGATGTAGTTTTAGCAGAAACTAATTATGGGATAAAATTTTGCTCTGCAATAAATAAAAAAAATATTTGGGCTGTTCAATTTCATCCGGAAAAAAGTCAAAATGTTGGTTTAAGGTTACTGCAAAATTTTATAAATTTATGATGATAATTCCTGCTATAGATTTATTAGATGGAAAAGTTGTGCGGCTAACGCAAGGTAAACTAAATACAGCAAAAATTTACAGTCATACCCCCATAGATGTTGCGAAAAACTTAAAAGAAGAAGGGGCAGAACTTTTACACATAATCGATCTTTCAGCGGCATTTGATAAAGGTGATAATATTTTTGTTATAGAAGAAATTTTGTCAAAAGTAAAAATAAAAATACAGGTTGGCGGTGGAATAAGAACTATAAAAAAAGCAAAAAAATTAATAAAAATGGGTGTAGAAAGAGTTATTTTAGGAACAAAAAGCCTAGATGAAGCTTTTTTAGATAAATTATGCAAAGAAATAGGTTCTCAAAGGATTATGATTAGTACAGATGTAAAAAACGAAAATATTGTCATAAAGGGGTGGAGGAAGGAAACTAAACTGAGTGTTTTTGATTTTATAAAAAAAATTAGTAAAAAAGGGTTGAAATGGATTATCTATACAGATATTTTAAAAGATGGGACACTCTCTGGAATTGATTTAGAAAACATTAAAAAACTTTCTGGTTTTAAAAATCTTAATATTTTAATCTCTGGTGGAATAAGTTGTTTAGAAGATTTAATGAAAATAAAGGCAGAGGTTTCTTTTTTATGGGCTGTCATAGTTGGCAAAGCCATTTATGAAAATAGATTTAGTTTAAAAGAGGCAATAAATCTACTAAAAAATTAAATTTTAATAGTTAAAAACAAAAAATATGATAAAATAAAAAACCTAAAAAGGAGGTCATATGTCAAGACGATCAAGACGTGCAAAACTTTCTTGGAGACGTAGACGCAAGAAAAATAAGGGTAGAAAACCGTGTCTAGGATAATTAGAGTTATTAAAAAGTGATAATTAATTTGGTAGCTATTTTTTAATTGTAGATATTTATTATGAAAATAAAATATGAATCTACTTGAAAGATTAAAAGAAGACATTCAAACTGTATTTAAAAAAGATCCAGCAGCAAGAAGTGTGCCTGAAGTTATTTTTTGTTATTCAGGACTTCATGCTATTTGGATTCATAGAATTTCACATTGGCTTTGGGAGAAAGGTTTTAAACTTGAGGCAAGAATTTTATCACAAATTTCAAGGTTTTTAACAGGTGTAGAGATACATCCAGCTGCAAAGATTGGTAGACGTTTTTTTATTGATCATGGTATGGGGGTTGTTATTGGTGAGACAACTGAAATTGGAGATGATGTTTTAATTTATCAAGGTGTAGTTTTAGGTGGAGTATCTTGCCAACATACAAAAAGACATCCAACAGTTGGAAATAATGTAGTTATTGGCGCAGGTGCGATAGTGTTAGGGCCAATAAAAATTGGTGATAATGCTAAAATTGGGGCAGGTTCTGTAGTGATTAATAATGTGTCTAATAATGCGACAGTTGTTGGCGTGCCTGGTAGAGAAATTGTTGATAAAGCACCAAAGAAAGTAAGCGGTGTTGATTTAGACCATAATAAACTTCCTGACCCGGTAATTGAGGTTTTACATAGATTAGAAAAAAGATTAGAAGAATTAGAAAAAAATATAAGGATTTGAATAAATAAAACTTATGAAAGTCTTAGTTACAGGTGGGGCTGGTTTTATTGGTTCAAATGTAGTAAAACTTTTAGAAGAAAAAGGTGCAAAAGTTTTTATTTTAGATGATTTTACATCTGCGAATTTTAAAAATTTAGAAGGAACAAAGTCAGATGTAATCTGTGCCGATGTGGTCGATAAAAAAGTTTTTACTAAATTACCAAAAATAGATGCTATCATTCATCAAGCAGCCATTACTGATACAACTTTAAAAGATGACAAAACAATGATGATGGTAAACTTTGAAGGTTTTAAAAATGTTTTCAGTTATTGCGCAAGAAAGAAAATTAAACTTATCTATATTTCAAGTGCAGCTGTTTATGGAAATGGCCCTACCCCCATGAAAGAGACCCAGCAACCCAAACCCTTAAATATTTATGGCTATTCAAAATATTTATGCGACTGTTTTGCTTATAAGTTTTTAAATAAAAAGATATTACCACTTTTAGTTGGATTAAGATATTTTAATGTTTATGGTCCGGGTGAATATCATAAAAAAAGTGCCGCTAGTATGATCTATCAATTATACCTACAGATGAAGCAAGATAAACGTCCACGAATTTTTAAATGGGGCGAGCAAAAACGAGATTTTATTTATGTAAAAGATGTTGCAAGACTGACAACTGAAGCATTAAATTTAAAAAAAGATACAATTGTCAATATTGGAACAGGACGGGCAGGAAGTTTTAATGATATTATAGATTGCCTAAACAAAGCACTCGGTAAAAACTTAGAGCCCCAATATTTTGATAAT
>JAMWCT010000123.1 GCA_023819525.1 Candidatus Omnitrophota bacterium | reverse complement strand
AAATGGTTGGAAAATGTTATAAACATTTTCATTGACAAATAAAATTTTTTGCGTTATCATAGAATTACCGTAATTACTATAGATTTGGTATTTTTGGTGGGAGAAGTTGGTTTCTACTTTTTTGATTTTATAAGTGAGTAGAGAAATTTTTTATTCTTTTTAAATATTTGCTTTTTGAATAAAAAACTTGATTTTTGTTTATGCTCTTATATACTATATTATATTAGTGAAATTTATAGACTACTGAATTAATGAAAAAAAAGAAAAAGAGTTATTTTATAAAAATTTTTTTTGTCTTTTTAATATTTGAGTTTTTTAAACTGTTTAATATTTTGATAGTAGAAGGTAATTCAGGAAATATCAATAATCTTACCAATACTAGCCTACCAACTGATTTAGATAATTCTACAGTTACAACGAATGTTTCAGATTTAGGAAGCCAAACAGACAATCAAGGATATGCAGGAGAATTTTTTGGCATAAAAGTTCCTATTGGTAATTATTATTTTATAAAAGCTACTATAGAGCGTTTTGGAAATAAGTTGGGTAGGCAACCACAAAATGAAGAAGAAAAAGAAGAGCTTATATGGGAGCAACTTTTACTTTCATTTATTGCTTTTAACGAAAATATTACGGTTTCAGATGAAGAGCTTGAGTTAGCGATAAGAGAGGTTTTAAAAAATGAAAACGTAGATTTTGATTTTAAAACTGATAAAGATAATTATAAAGAGTGGACAGAAAAAAGGCTTAAAGAAACGCCTGAGGTTTTTGAAAATCAATTAAAGCATCTTATACAGATCGAAAAATTAAGAAAAAATATTTTAGAAAAAATTGAACCAAAATTAGAAGATGAACAAGTATATAAAGAATTTTTAAAAGAGTATGGTATGTTAAATTTAGAAATAGCTAAATTTGATACTGAAAAAGAGGCTGATGAATTTTATAAAAAAGTAGCGGGTAGAACTAATTTATGGGAAAAAGAAAAAAAGAAGAATCCAAAAATTTTTTTAAAGACAGGACTTGTATCTATAGCTTTTTTAGTAGATATTTGGAAGATACCCCAAGATGCGGCTTTAAACATGCTTAAACGAAATATTTCAGATACATATCCAACACGGCCTATATATAAAGGATATGGGGTTTTTAAAATTTTAGAGAAAAACGTGGCGAGTGAAGAAAAATTTGAGGCGGTGAAGGGCGAAAGTTTAGAAAAGTTGAAACAGAGGAAAAAAATTTCAGCATTTGAGGAGTGGTTGAAAAATTTAAAAGCACAGGCAAATTTAAAGATTTATGAAAAGAAAAATTAATAAAAGGAGGGTGCGATGAGGAAGGTAGTGTTAGCGATTTTTTTTGTTAACTTAATTTTTGGTTTAGCTTTTGCAGCAAAAAAGCCGGCAGTGCAACGTAAGACAACAACGGTAGAGCAATCACAAGTTACTCCTACATTAACGCAAGCGCAAGTGGCTGCTTTAACAGAAGAGGCAAAATCTAAATTAAGTTTAAATAGGTGGCTTATTGATCTTATCCCCCAAGGTGTTGCTAAAGCTAAGCCAATAAGCGATGTTTTAACTTTTACAGATAAGACTGTGGTTTCAGAATTTTTGTCTAAAAAAGGTTTTTTTGGCTCAAATTATTCACTTCGTATAGAACCTGAAGGAGTGGCTGTATTTGAGACAGTTCAAAGAGACGTAGAAGACAATCTTGCTGCTTGGCGTGGGGAGTTAAGGGGGAATAATTTATTTGGGACAGTAACTATTAGAGATAACAAAACAGGTAAAGTAGAGCTATATTCGTTCGTTACAGTTGGGATGACTTCGGCTTCGTTAGAAACTCAAACAACACAGAATAAATAGTTAGTTAAGAAGGTAAATTAAAAAGTTTATGTTATGCATGAAAGGAAAATTTAAAATTTTAATTTATTTATTTCTAATTTTTATTGTAATTAACATAAAGGCAGAAGAAAAACAAGTTGGTAAAAAGAGAACTGAGGTAAAAGAGATACAAGGATCTGTAACTTGGGTAGGAAAGGATAAAATTGCGATAATTTATGCTTCAAGCGAAACTTCAGAAGAAGAGATACTTTTACCTTTTAGTCCTGATTTAAAGTTTGAACATTTTAAAGATTTAAAGCAACTAAAGCAAGGTGATACAGTTGCAATACAATATGAAGACATACAAGAAGAGACAGAGGAAGGTATGAAAGAAAAATTAGTTGCAAAAAGGATTATTTTTATAAGACCAGCGATACCAAAACCTAAGGTGCAGAATTAAAAGGTGGTTATTAATTTAGGCAGACAGAAAATGGGGTTTAAAGATTATTTTTTAAAAAGAGAGGAAGTTGTTTTTGTATTTTTGTTTAGGAGGCTAATATAGATGAGGGGATTTTAGTGTGGGTAGGCTTATTGTTTTTAGCAAAAGCAGTTGGTGAGGGAAAAATAAGTACATAAGACAAAAGTATGAGAAGAAGAGCAAGAAAATTTTTGAGTGCCAAAGTGATAATAAATATATTAAAAGAGCATCGCGATATTTTAAAAAAATATAAAGTTAAGAAAATAGCTTTATTTGGCTCATATGTAAGGGGGGAGGGTAAAGAGGGTAGTGATATAGATTTTCTTGTGGAGTTTAAAGAGCCCAACTTTGATAATTTTATGAATTTAGTTTTTTGGTTAGAGAATTTATTTGGTAAAAGAGTAGATATTTTAACACCTATAAGTTTAGAAACCATAAGAGTAAAAGAAGTAGCAGAAGAAATTAAAAAGAGTTTGATTTATGTCTAAAAGAGACGATAAGGAATTTCTAAAAGATATGAGAGAGGCTATAGAAAGGGTTAAGAATTTATAAATTTAGATGAGTTATGAGCAACTTCTAAAGGGTACCAAAACACAAGATGCAGTTGTGCGTAATATTGAAATTATTGGAGAGGCGGTAAAGAATTTATCAAAAAGTCTTAGAGATAAATATAAAGAGATTGAGTGGAAAAAAATTTCTGGATTGCGAGATAAAGTTATTCATTTTTATTTTGGGATAAATTGGGATATTCTTTGGATGCGATAAAAACAGAGATGCCAAAACTTAAAACGCAAATTGAGAACATTTTAAAGGAAATTTAAAGAAAAAAGAAGCATTAAAATAAACAAAATAGTTAAAAAAGATAAAAATAGGCCTTTGAGAGTGATAAGTATAAGTAGAGCGAAAAAATTAAAACTTAAAGATTATTTTTTAAAAAGAGAGGAAGTTGTTTTTGCATTTTTGTTTGGATCGCAAGTTAGGGGTTTTAGGATGCGAGAGTCTGATGTAGATATGGCGGTTTATTTTAAGCCGGAAAAAGGCTTGGAATATGAGACAAAAAGGGATTATCCTTGTGAAGACCAAATCCACTTTGATTTGGTAAAGTTATTAGAGACGGATAATGTGGATTTAGTTGTGCTTAATAGAGCTAATCCTGTTTTAGTTTCATCAGTTTTAGATTATGGCGTTCCTTTAGTGATTAAGGATGAAAGTCTTTTTTGGGAATTTTATATTCTTATTAGCAGAGAGGCTCAGGATTTTTATGAGTTTGTTGAAGATTACTGGAAGATTTATCAACAAGCCAACTCTTTGGTGCCTCAACAAAGAGTTAGGCTTTTAGAAAGGACGCAGTATTTAGAGATAGAACTTAAAGAGGTTAGTATATTTAAAAATTTAACTTTTGAAACCTACAAAGCCGATAAATTTCAGCGTCGGAATATAGAAAGATGGGTAGAAAATATTGCTAATGCTACAATAGATATTGCAAAGATTATTTTAGCATCTGAAAAAAAGCAAATGCCAAAAAGTTATAAAGAGGCATTAGTAGATTTTGGTCTTTTTTTCGGGTTGAAGGAAAAAGAGGCAAGGAAGTTTTGTCAGATAGCAGCGTTAAGAAATATTTTAGCCCATCAGTATTTGGAGATACTTTATGAGCTGATAAGGGATTTTCTTGTAAATATTTTGCCACTTTATGAAAAATTGATGGTTTTTTTGAAAAGTTATATTAAAGGATAAGAAAATGAAAAAGAAAGAAATTTTTGAAAATACAAGATACTTAAAGATGACGCAAAGAGAATACTTTTTGTATTTTTGCTGGAAAGATGCAATTTG
>JAMWCT010000122.1 GCA_023819525.1 Candidatus Omnitrophota bacterium | reverse complement strand
AATTAAAGTTAAAATTATAATTATAAAAATAGGATGCATTGTAAATTATTTAAAAGAAAGTTCTCTTATTTTTTTATAAATATCAATAGGTTCAGCAAGCCTACCATCTCCATATTTGCCGCAGGCTAGTCTCCCTTTAACAGGATCTAATATAATATATTTTTTTAGTTTTTTTAACTTTGCAATATTAGCTTTAATAATGGGATTTTTCCACATATTTTCATTCATTGCAGGAGCTATCAATACAGGTATATTTTCTGAAAGGGCACACACAACTGTGGTGAGTAAATTATCAGAAATTCCACAAGCAATCTTTGAAATAGTATTTGCTGTAGCTGGTGCAATAACACAAATTTGAGCCCAATCGGAAAGATTTATATGCTCTATATTTTCTTTTTTTATTGAACAAAACATATCTAAATAAACAGGATTTCCTGAAAGTGTCTGAAATACCAAGGGGGTAATAAATTTAGTAGCTGATTCTGTCATCATAACTTTTACTTTAAAATCATCCTTTATAAGCAAACGGACTAATTCGCAAATCTTATATGAAGCAATTCCACCACATATACCTATTAAAATATTTTTCTTCATAGTGATTTCATTTTAAACTAAATCATTAAAATTGTGAATTGTTTTATATATCAAATCAAATAATTGTTTTTTTGAAAAAACTGTTATGGCATTTCTATCTTTATCTATAAAAAATGCTTTATATTTTCTTTTTAAATCTTCTAAAGCATTAGCAACAACAAAATCGCTTTTATTATCTTTTAGACTCTTGTAAGCCTTATCAATTAATCCATCTTTCGTAACTTCTAATTTAAATTGGATAAGGGTAGATTTTGGGGCTAATTTTCTAATCAATTTTATAAGTTTCTCTGTAGGAATTAATCTTAAAATTAACTTTTTTTTACAAGATGAAATTTTTCCTCTAAATATCTTTTCTAATTTATAATCATTAACTGCTGCGGTGTGAATTATTGCATCATACATATTTTTTTTAAGTTGCCTGCTTAGGTTTTCTTTTAATTCTTCAAAGTACCTAAATCTAACTAAATTAAAATTTCCACAGACATTGCCTATACAATGTGTATTTATAATTAAAGTAACAGAATCTCCTTTTTTTTCAAATCTTTTTGCTAAATATAAACCAGTTTTCCCTGTAAAAATGCTAGCAAGTATTCTTATATCATCAATTTTAGTCCAGCTAGAGCCGGCTGTAATTAAAATCTTCATTTTTATAGCAAATAATCTTTTTTTATTCTATATAGAGATCTAAATATATTTTTTTTAACTGATGGGCATACCCTATAAACTGACTTAATTATTTCTCTAACCATCTGACGTTGCGAATTTTTTCCATATCTACACTCATATTGTGTATCAGGAAAATTAAATTTTGAAGCCAAACTTATAAGATCCTTCTTCTCGATATAGCAGAGAGGTCTAATTATAATTAATTTACCACCAAAAAGCTCTATCTTAGGCTTCATAGTACTAATCTCGCCATTAAAGAAAAAATTTAGAAGTGTTGTCTCAATGATATCGTCCATATTATGGCCTAAAACTACTTTATTACAATTAAAATCTCTAGCAGTCTCAAAGAGAATCTTTCTTCTATTCCAAGAACACCAAAAACAATCAAGTTGGGCTTCCTTTAAAGTTAATCTCTTTATAACATATTCAACTTTTAATTCTTTAAAATACTCAATTAATATCTCTTTATTTACCTTTATAAAATCAGTTTCAATAAAACAGGCGATAATATTAAAATCTATAGGAACTCTTGCTTTTCTGCTAATTAAAAGGTTTAGAAGGCATAAACTATCAATCCCGCCTGAAACAGCAATAAGTAACCTATCATTACAAGAAATCATTTGATAATCATTTATAGCCCTCCCTATTTTTTTATACGTATACTTTATAATTCCTTTCAATCTTATTCTATACTTCTCTTTTGTAATCACGTTTTCTAATAAAAAAATCTATAAAATTTTTATCTTTTATTCTAAAAAAATTTGCCGCACTTTTATTTTTTATGGCTATCTCTAAAAACGAAAAACTTCCTTCAATAAAAAAAGGTTCACTATCTTTTGCTTGTGAGTAACAATTGTAGATTTTATATATCCTTTTATTATTCAAAATAGCAACAAAGTCTGCATTTTTTAAAAATTCCAAAAGTTCTACCTTCTTTAAATTTGTAACTAAATTTCCAAAGTTATCTTGATATATTATTTTGGCATAAATAAAATCTTTAGTCATTTTTATTGAAGGAATTTCAATTTTTTTTATAGTATCTAATTTTTTGCCAAATTTATTAATTGGAATTTTCTTGCTTATATACGCTGCAACCGGAGCAAAAATATCACGCGCATGAAAAGTGGAAGAAATATTTTTTAAAAAATATTTCTCATCTTCTAAAATTACTATTTTTTCTATAAAATCTTTTTCTGCAGCTAAACTTAAAACCCCATTGTCTGGCCCAACAAAATAATAATTTCTTGTTTTTATTGCAATCGGGTATCTGGAGGAGCCAACACCCGGATCAACAACAACTAAAAAAATTGTACCCTTTGGGAAAAATCTGAAACTATTTAAAAGTAAGAAGGAAGCTTCATATATGTTGTGTCTTAAAATCTGATGAGTTATATCAACAATTTCTACATCTTTATTTATACTTAAAATAACAGCCTTAACTACTCCAACAAAATTATCTTTTAATCCAAAATCGGTCAAAAGCGAAATTATCCTCATAAAAGTAAATTCTTCAGTCCTTTCTTATAATTTTCTGTTGCCTTTATAATATTATTCATCATCTCAACAACTTTATGAGGATATTTTCCAACAGCTGTTTCTGAAGAAAGCATAACAAAATCTGCACCATCTAATATAGCATTAGCTACATCACTAACCTCTGCTCTTGTTGGTATAAGTTCTTCTGTCATACTCTCAAGCATCTGTGTTGCGACTATAACCGGTTTTTCTGCTACCTTGCACAACTTAATTATCTCTTTCTGAATTATTGGAACTTTATGTATGGGCAAACAGATACCCATATCACCTCTGGCTATCATTATAGCGTCTGATGCATCAATAATTTCATCAATGTTTTTAATTGCTTCTTTGTTTTCTATTTTTGCAATAATTTTACAATTAGGATGCTGTGGCTTTATTAAATTAGATAATCTTCTTATATCAGAGGCCTTAGATACAAATGATTGAGCAACATATTCTACTTTATGTAAAATAGCAAATTTTACATCATCTATATCTTTTTTAGTTATAGGCTCAAATTCTAATTTTGCCTCTGGAATGTTTATACCCTTTTTTGATTTAAGAATACCACCTAAAATAACTTCTAATTTTAATCTCTTTTTTTCAATTTCTTTGGTTTTTAAAATTATCTTTCCATCATCAACATAAATTAAAGAATTTTTTGGTATCCCTTTTAATGATCCTTTGTAATCAAAATAAACCTCATTAGAGCGTAGAGGTTCTTCTTGTGTAAAATAAACAACATCACCTTTTTTAAGTAAAAATTCTTTTTTTAAAACCCCTATCCTTATTCTATAACCTTCCAGGTCCTGTATGATTTTTATTGAACGACTATAAGTTTTATTTAATTCTCGCACCATAATTAATCTATTTGTATGTAGCTCTAAATTGCTATGAGAAAAATTTAGCCGCACAGCATCTAATCCTGCAAAAATCATTTTGCGTAGAATAGTTTTATTGTCTGTAGCCGGACCTAATGTGGCAATGATTTTTGTCTTTACCATAAATAACTTTTTTCTGTATAACTAGAAGCCTGCCCTATTATTTTTGTAGAAAATTTTTTATTCAATTGCTCTATTACCTTATGTATCTTTTCTCTTTTTATATCTGATTCGTCTATAAAAATGGTATCAACTGTATCTATATCAATTAAATTTGAAACCTTTATTCCTATTAAACGCATCTTTTTACTTTGAAAATTTAAATCCATATAAAGTTTTACTGCCTCTTTATATATTATATCAGTAAAATTTGTTGCTTTAATTAAGGTGTGGGTTTTTGTAAAGGTAGAAAAATCTTCTAACCTTATTTTCAAAGTAATAGTTTTTGCTTTTAGTTTATTGATGCGCA
>JAMWCT010000016.1 GCA_023819525.1 Candidatus Omnitrophota bacterium | reverse complement strand
AATACAATCTTCTGAAGGGATAATTATCTCTTCATATTCAGATCCTATGATTGGGTTGTCATATTTAAGAACATAAGATATTCGTAAAGTTGGATATGGCAAAACAGTAATGCTAGCTGAATTTTCTTCTATATGTATTATGTCATTAACGGCAATGTATTCTCTTGTAACGTCTTGTTCTTCCATGCCAACTTTAAGAATTTCTTCTACAAATTCTTTTGAACTGCCATCGAGACCAGGAATTTCTTCTCCCCAAATGTTAATATATACATTATCAATGCCTAAAATATGAAAAGCAGCCATAAGATGTTCTATTGTATGAATATAAATACCCTCTTTACCAATTGAGGTGCGACGTAAAAAATTTTTTGCATTTAAAAATGTATCAATATCAACTTTAATTATAGGGGCAGAAGGTATATCTTTTCTTACAAAAATTATGCCCGTATTTGGTAAGGCTGGAATGAGTTCAATTTTTGAATATGTTCCGGTGTGTAAACCAATCCCTTCAAAAAATATTGAATTTTTAATAGTGTGCTGCTTGTTATTCATTTTGCATATTTTTTGGTTTTTTAATTTGCTCTTCCAGTTCTTTTATTTTTTTTTCAAGTTCGCTAATTTTTTTATATAAATGCGGCAAACGATTTATAAATCCTAAAATACGTTTTGCTTCATTATGTTCTCTGGCAGGATATCCAAATACTTTTGTATTATTAGGGATATCCTTTGAAACACCAGATTTTGCCATTACCACCACATCGTCCCCAATATTTATATGACCAACTAAACCAACCTGCCCTGCTAAAATAACACGATTACCTAAAGTTGTGCTACCAGAAATCCCAGCTTGAGCCACAATAATACAATTTTCTCCTATCACTACATTATGAGCAATTTGCACTAAATTATCTACTTTTGTGCCTTTCCCGATAATTGTTTTATCGAATCTAGCCCTGTCGATAGTTACACACGCTCCAATTTCTACATCATCCTCGATCAAAACACTTCCTATTTGTGGAATTTTTTGATAAACACCGTCTACAGAAACAAATCCAAAGCCATCGCTTCCGATTACTGTTCCAGAATGAATAATTACATTATTTTTAATCTCAATTCTTTCTCGTATAGTTACATTTGGATATATAAGACAATTTGAGCCAATTTTTGTTTTAACGCCGATGTAGCAGTTTCCATAAATAATTGTATTCTCACCTATATAAACCTCATCTTCGATAATCGTATAGGCACCAACAGCAACGTTTTTATCTAAATGCGCAGTTGATGATATAATTGCTGTGGGATGAATTCCTTTTGGATGGATTATATCTTGAGGATAAAAAATATTTGCTAATTTTGAGAATGCCAAAGATGGATTAGCAGTTTTAATTATTGGTTTTGAAATTTTTTCAATATCTTTATTGACAATTATTGCTGATGCGCCAGTGACTTTTAGTAAAGGTAAATACTTTGGGTTAGCCAAAAAAGTAATATCGCCTTCTTTAGCTTCTTTTATTCCTGCTACACCTGTGATTACGATACCACTGTCACCAACTATTTGACCTTCTATTAATTCTGCAATTTCTTTTAAAGTTAATTTCATCAATTATTATTAAACTATTGCTTTTTTTTGCGATATTCCTCATTAACAATTTTAAGTATATCTTTTGTTATATCAACCGAAGGATCACCAAAAAGCACAATATTTTCATTTAGGACGAAATCAAAGTTATTTTTTTTGGCATAATTTCTTATTACACTTTCAATATCTGTAATGATTTCTTTCATCATTTCGTCACGTTCTTTTTTTAAATCTATATAGGAACTGCGTCGCATTTTTTCAAAATCAGTTAGTTTTTTTCGAAAATCTTCTTTTTCTTTTTCTTGTTCCTTTTCATTTAGCATGCTAATTTTGTTCTGCAGTTTCTCTAATTCCTTCGCTTTCGTTTTTAATTCTTGTTCTTTATTTTCTTTTTTCTCATCTATAATTTTTTCATATTCTTTTGTTTTTTCATATTCATTATAGACTTTAAAAAAATCAACATACCCTATCTTCAGTTCCTTTGAATATGAATTAGTTACCCACATAAGTAAAATGCTTACAATAAATAAAAACTTTTTCATGTTGCCTCCTTACTTTTTAAAAATTTCTGCTAACGCTGAAGTGAAATTTTCCTTTTTTATCTTCTTTGCCCTCCTCTTTATCTAAAGGCAACCCGTAATCTACGCTGATAGGCCCTATAGGAGTTTTAACACGCACCCCAAAACCAACGCTTGATTTTAAATCCCCGCTTAAAAAATCACCATTTTTTTTCCAAACATTACCAGTATCAAAAAAAGCAGCAATTTTTAAAAAATCTATTAAAGGATAGGAGTATTCTATATTTCCTACAAATAATGCTTCACCACCTATGGGATCATTTGTGATCGAATCAACCGGGCCTACCTTTCGTTCACTATACCCCCTAATTGTATTTGCTCCTCCCGCAAAAAATCGCTCATATATTGGTAATTTTGAGGTTCCAGAAAATGGATCCGCAAAACCAACACGCAATCTAAATTCTATAACTGACTTATTAATCATTGGAAAATATATACTAAACCTACTAAAATATTTAATAAAGTCTTTATCGCCTCCAAAAGGTCCTCCTGTAAGTTGAAAAGTATGCGGAAAATAGATACCAGATGTGGGATTAAAAACGTCATCTCTGGTATCAAAATTTAATTGCAATTCCCCGCTGCTTAAACTCGTAGTGCCTTCTTCGTCCTTTAATTCTTGAGAGGCAGTATCTATCACATCTCTTATTTTTACAATATCTAATCTGTAGGCAATTTGACCTTTTATATAATCATTAAATTCCTTACCTAACCTCACATCTCCTCCCTGTACAGTTTCACTGTAAGCATATCCTACATCCTCTTCTCTACTGTGGCCTCTTTTATAGACATCAAAACCAAAAGATATCGGCACATCAAATATCCACGGATTAGTAAAACTTAATTTATAAAAATCAGTAATTGTTCCTAAGCTTGCATATAGTGAAAGGTCTTGGCCACCTCCTGTAAAAGTAGAAAAATTTTTATAGTCAAAATTGCGTTGTCTTAATTCAATAAATCCCATAAACTCATTTATTGAGCTATAGCCACCACCGAAACTAAAATAACCTGTTTTTGCCTCTTTTACATCTACGTTTAGGTTGACACTATCAGGAGTCGTTCCTGCTTCCGTATTAAAACGTATTTCTTCAAAAAAACCTAAATTTTCTAAACGCTCTTTGCTTTTTTTAATTTTTTTTCCGTCATAGCGATCTTGGGGGTAAATGCGTAATTCCCTTCGGATCACTTTATCTTTTGTTTTTGTATTTCCATAAATATTTATTTTTTCCACATAAGCAATTTGATTCTCAGTAATTTTAAAGGTGGTATCTACCTTTTGCGTCTGTGTATTTAGAAAACTTATAGGCTCTACTTGGCAGAATATATATCCTTTCTCCATATAGATCTCACGAATGTTTGATATATCTTGATAAATTATTTGTTCACTATAAATACCACCCTCTTTTGATTTTAAAACCTTCCGTATTTGATCAGTTGTAACATTTTCGTTTCCAACAACTTCAATTTTGCCAATATAATAACATTTCCCTTCTTGGATATTAATATCAATATATACCCCATCGTTTTTAAATTTTATATCTTCTTTTACTTTCACATCACCGAAACCATTACGTTCATAAAAATCTTTTATACGTTTTATATCATCTGCGAATGTTTCTTCGTTAAATGGTTGTTGATTAAAAATCCAATTTGGGCGAGTTTTTATAAGTCTTATTAACTCTTTTTTTGAAAATTTTTTATTTCCAACAAAATTTACTTGGCGTATTTTAAGTTTACGATTTTCATTAATAACAAATTTTATAGTTGCCTCATTTTTTTCTTCATCAATTTTTAAAATATGCTCAATCTTTGTTTGAAAAAAACCGCGTTTTTTGTAATAATCATAAAGTTTATTTGTAGCCTCTTCTATTTTGTATTCATCAATAAAACCACCTTCCTTTAGGTCTAAAACTTCTTCAATTTTTTTAATACGTATACTTTTCGCTCCTTCGATTTCAACTTTTTTTAAAATCGCTTTTTCTTTAAGCATAAATGTCAAAATTACACCATCTTCAGTATCTTCTTTTTTGGCGTCAACTTTATCAAAAAAACCTGTTGCGTATAAATTTTTTAAATCTTCATTTACTAAATCAGAACTAAACGGTTGATTGGCACGAACTTTTATTTTTGATAAAATCGTGGCATCACTTATAATTTTATTGCCTTCTATTGCAATGCGTAAAATTGGCTTTTTTGAATCATCTGCATATATAGAAAAATTAAAAAGAAAAAAAACTAAAAAAATGTAGAAAAATTTTTTTTGTCTTATTATAATCATTTATCCCCCCTCTTCGCTTATTTTTGATAGATTTGCAAATTTCATATACTCTTTTATAAATGTTAAAAAAACACTTCCAACCGGACCATTACGCTGTTTTGCAATTATTACTTCTGCTGTCCCTTTGTTTTGTGGGGTTGGGTTGTAATATTCTTCACGTAAAAGTAGAATTACCACATCTGCATCTTGTTCAATCGCGCCGGATTCGCGTAAATCCGATAGCTGAGGTCTATGGTCAGATCTAGACTCTACCGCTCTAGATAATTGGCTTACTGCAATAACAGGAATATTTAATTCTTTTGCTAAAGATTTAAGGGCTTGAGAAATTTCTGAAATTTCTTGTTGCCTGTTATCTTGGCGTTGAACCGAACGAATCATTTGCAAATAATCAACTATTAAAAGCTGAATATCATGGTGTGCTTTAAGTCGTCGTGCTTTTGCTCTAAGTTCAAATATGTTCATTGCCGGTGTGTCATCTATATATATTGGAGCATCAGAAAGCCTACCAGCTGCTGCGGTGAGTATAGGCCATTCAGAAGGCGCTAAGAAACCTGTTCGCAATTTATGTATATCAACTTTTGCCTGCGAGCATAAAAAGCGTTGCACAAGTTGCTCTTTGGACATTTCTAAACTGAAAAAAGCAACAGGTATCTTTTCTTCCACTCCAACATGTTCAGCTATTGAAATTGCAAAAGCACTTTTCCCCATAGATGGTCTTCCGGCAACAATTATTAAATCACCTTTTTGTAAACCGGCTGTTTTTATATCAAAATCGGTAAATCCAGTAGGTATACCAGTGATATGTGATTTTTTATGGTAGAGAGATTCTATAAGTTCTATGCTATTTATAATTACGTCTTTAACGTGACAATATCCACCTTCTATTCTTTTATCGCTTATTTCAAAAATTAATTTTTCAGATTTGTCCAAAATTACGTTGACATCTTCTTCACCTTTTTTAACTAACGAAATAATCTCAGTTGCATGTTGAATTAATGAGCGCAATATACTTTTTTCTTTTACAATTTTTGCATAATAAACTGCATTTGCAGAGCTAGGAACAAAATCAACTAATGTTGTTAGGTAACTGGTGCCACCAACCTTATCTAATAATTTTTTCTTGCCAAGATCTTCGGAGACAGTAAGGATATCACATTTTTTGCGTTTATCAAACAAAGAAACAATACTTGCAAAAATTTTTTGATGTTCTTCTTTATAAAAACAACTTTCATCAAGAACTTCTAAAATTTCAGGGATGATTTCTTCATCTATCAACATCGCACCTAATGTGGCCATTTCAGCCTCAATATTTTGAGGAGGTATTTTATCAAGTTGTGTGGACTCTATTATATTCATTTCTTAACCACCCACACAGATAATTTTGCACAGATATCTTGATACAGCTCAACAGTTAAATTATAAACACCTATTTTCTTTATGGGTGAGGTGAGTTTTAAATTTTCTTTTTTAAGTTCTATACCTTCTTCTTTTAGTGCATTAAGTATTTGTATAGCAGTAACTGATCCATATATTTCATCTCCTTCTTTTATCTCAGCTGTGATAGTTAGAGAAGTTTTTTCAATTTTTTCTTTTAGCGATAGAAATTTTTTCCGTTCTTGCTTCTCCAGACGTTGTTTCTCTTCCTGTAATTGCTCAAACTTTTTTATATTTTGTTCAGAAGCTGGGAGGGCAAATCCCTTCGGAATAAGAAAATTACGAGCATAGCCATCTTTTACTTCAACTATATCGCCCTCTTTAGTGAACTTACCAAATTTTTTAAAAATGATAATTTTCATCTTAGTAAAATTATTTCTGTATATAAGGTAACAAACTTAAATAACGCGCTAATTTTATTTGATGAGCCAACTTTCTTTGATGCTTTGCACAATTGCCGCTTACTCTCCGTGAATTAATCTTTCCCTTCACAGAAAGATATTTTGAAAGCAATTCAATATTTTTGTAATCAATCTCTGTTTGGTAATTTTTTTTGCAAAAAATACATTTCTTTTTGAAAGGAATGGTTGTTTTTTTTGTTAACATATTTCTCCTTTTCTAAATTTACAAACTTTCTCCTGTATTATCTATCAGAGGCGGTTCTTGCAAAGAAGTTAATAAACCACTTTCTGATATTTCTCTTGGCTCTTCACCTAAATCTATCGGCGGATGCTCTTCTTTTTCCTTAAAAGTCTTTGGCATAAATTGTATTCTTGTAGCTCGTATCTCTATAGAAGAGCGATTTTTCCCTTCTGCATCTTGCCAACTTCTAGATTGCAGCCTACCTTCAACTAATATTAATCGCCCCTTTTGTAGATATTGATTACATATCTCTGCCATCTGCCCCCAACCAATAACATTTATAAAACATGTTTCTTGCTTTAATTCCCCATCTTTATTTTTAAAAGGCGTATTTACTGCTAATCTTAAGGTTACAACGGCTGTTCCTTGCGGTGTATAGCGCAATTCGGGATCCTTTGTCAAATTCCCTATTAAAAAAACCCTATTAAAACTTACCATATTATACATCCTCCTTCTTTAAAATTAAGCTTCTTAAAATTCTATCTTCAAGCTTTATTGATTCTTTTAATTCAGTTAATTTTGATGTATCTAAAGTAAAATGAATAAGCCAATAATTACCTTTAAAATATTTCTTTTTGTCAGCCCCTCTACTTCTAATTGGATAACAGAAATCTTTTTCTTTTAGCCATAATTGTTCTAAGGAAAGCTTTCCGTTTAAACTTTCTATTTTTTTTGTGATTTTTTGAAGTATTTCTTTTTGAGTTTCTTCGGTTAAAGTCGGTTGCAAAATTAACACGCATTCATATTTTCGTTCCATAAATTTCTCCTTTTTTAATTGTAATTTGCCATCACGTATTTTGCTCCACAAAAAATCCAATCATAACAAGCAAAAACTGCTTTGCTAATGACTAGCCCTAACAATTTCTTCTCTTGTGGTCTAAAGTCTGAAAGCACATAATTTACAACTTCATCAGTTTTTTGGGGTCTACCTATACCTATTCGCAATCTGTTAAATTGCTCTGTTCCAAGTGACTCTATTATAGACAATAAACCACGATGCCCTCCACAGCCACCTTTTTCCCGAAAACGAATTTTGCCAAATGGCAAATCTATATCGTCATATACAACTAAAATATCCTCAAACTCTACAGAATAATTAGTAATTATTTTTTTTACACAGTAACCAGAATTATTCATAAAGGTCTTTGGCTTAACAAAAAAAATTTCTTTATTATCTACCATAATTTTAGCTATATAAGCAGAAAATTTATTACTATTAGAAAATTTTATATTTTTATATCTTTCAACACACCTTTCAACAACCATATAACCTAAATTGTGCCTATTATTTTTATATTTAATTCCAGGATTTCCCAAACCAAAAATAATTTTCACATTTATTTAGAATAGATTTTTACTTTTAGGCTTTTTTCTCTTCCTGTTTTGGCTCTTCCTCTTTTTCCTCTGTTTCCTTCTTTTCTTTTATAACTTCAGGCTCTTGCGGAGCGCCTTCAGTTGGTGTTGCTGCTACAACTTCTTCTTTCTTTTCCACAACTGTAACAACTGTGGCATCTTCTGATGTGATAATTTTTAAGTTTTCCGGTATTTTTATATCTAAAACATGTATTGCATGCCCAATCATCAGTTCTGAAATATCAATTTCTATTTTCGGTGGGATATCGGTAGGGAAACCCTCCACTTCTATATTCCATAATATTTGTTCTACTATCCCACCTTCTTTTACTCCTTTAGCTTCACCTTTAAGAACAATCGGAACGGTTGCTTTTATTTTTTCTGTTAAAGAGACTTTTAAAAAATCAATATGAATAACATCTTCTGTTAATGGATGATATTGGACATCTTTAATAAGTGCATAAATTGTTTCAGTTTCTTTAGAGTTTATATGAATATCAAAAACCACACCTCTACTAAAATTAATTGATTTTAAAGCTTTTAAACTTGCTTGAGGTAAGACTATTGCTAAATTTGTATTCTTTCCATAAATAATAGCTGGAATTAAGCCTTTCTTGCGTTCCTTTTTAGAAATTTCTTTACCAACTTTTGTGCGTAACATTGCCTCGATAGATATTCTTTCCATAACTTACTCCTTACAAATTATAAAATTATCTTCTAATACCATCAAACAAAACACTTATTGACTTTTCAAAGTGAATACGCTTAATCGCTTCTGCAAAAAGTTTACCCACAGATACAACCTCTATTTTTTTGCTTTGCTTTTCTTTTGATAAATGAATAGAATTTGTTATAACCAATAAATCAATAAAAGAATTTTCTAACTTCTCAACAGCATCACAAGATAAAACACCATGTGTGACAGCAGCGTATATTTTTTTTGCACCTGCCTGACGCAATGCTTTTGCAGCTTCTACCAAAGAGCTTCCTGTAGAAATTATATCGTCTACTAATATAACATTTTTATCTTTCACATCTCCTAAAATATGCATTACTTCAGTGGAGGTAGGAGTATTTCTTCTTTTATCTACTATTGCCAGGTCTGCACCAAATTTTTTTGCATATGCTCTAGCCATCTTTATGCCACCAACATCAGGCGACACAATTGCAAGATTTTCTATATTTTTTTTAGAAAAATAATTAAAAAATACATTAATTGCATAAAGATGGTCTAGGGGTATATCAAAAAAACCCTGAACTTGTCCGGCATGAAGATCTAAAGTTAATACTCTGCTTGCACCAGCTACTGTAAGTAGATTTGCAACTAATTTTGCTGTAATTGGAACACGCGGCTGATCTTTTCTATCTTGACGCGCATATCCAAAATAAGGAATAACAGCTGTTATTCTTTGTGCAGATGCGCGCTTTAAGGCATCCAAAATTATTAAAAGTTCCATCAAATTTTCATTTACAGGGTGAGAGGTTGATTGAATAATAAAAACATCTTTTCCTCTGACATTTTCTTCAATTTGCACTTGTATCTCACCATCGCTAAACCTAGATACTAAAATTTTTCCTAATGGCTTTTTTAAATATTTGCAAATATCTTCTGCTAATTTTTTATTTGAATTGCCACTAAATATAACTAGCTTATCCATAATTAACCTTTTCTTAAAATTTTAGCAGGCACCCCAACTACAACAGTTTTTGCTTTTACATTTTTTGTAACAACACTTCCTGCGCCTGTTATCGCGCCTTTCCCCACTATTATAGGAGCAACCAAAATTGTGTCTGAACCAATAAAAGCGCCTTTTCCAATTAATGTTTTATTTTTCTTTTTTCCATCAAAATTTGCCACTACAGTACCTGCTCCTATGTTTACATTATCTTTTACTGTTACATCTCCTAAATAACTAAAATGTTTACATTTAACATTTTTACCTATTTTAGAACGCACAATTTCTACAAAGTTTCCTAGATATGTGTTATCTGCAATCCGAATATTTTGCCGCAAATGTATAAAAGGCCCAACAACGCAAGAGTTTCCAATTATAACATTTTTTTCAATAAAGGTAAAGGGATAAATTATAGTATTTTTGCCAATTCTTGCTGTTTTGTCAATAAAAGTTGTTTGGGGATCTAAAATTTTAACCCCTTTTAGAATTAGATCGTTTAAAATTCGTTCTCTAAGTATTTTTTCGGCATATAAAAGATCAAATTGTGTATTTATGCCAAAAATTTCATTATAATCATCTGTTACGTAAGAAAAAATCTTAAAGCCTTCTTTATAGAATATCTCAACAATATCTGTTAAAAAATATTCTTTTTTTTGTGGGTGTAGAGGAATTTTATCAATATTTGAAAATAATACATCTCGATTAAATAAATAAAATCCACTATTAACTTCTATAAGTTTTTCCCTCATATCTAGTTGAGAACGGTCAATTTTTTCTTTAATAGCCATAACACAATCATCGTCATCACGAATAATTTGTCCTAAATCAGTAAGTTTATTTGCTTTCGCTGTAAGCAAGCAACAAATTGCATTATTTTTTGCATAATAAGAAAAAAAATTAAAGAGTGTGGGCTTTGTTATAAGTGGAGTATCTGCGCAGGCAACAAAAATATTTTCGTATTTTATTTTTGGTTTTGCGCACTTTAGCGCATCTGCTGTTCCTAAAAGTTTTTCTTGATAGACAAAGCAAATATCATTTTTATCAAAATACACCTCTTTCTCCTTTAGAATCTTTTCAACTTCTTTTTTGACGACATCACCTTTATAGCCGATAACAATAATAATTTGTTTTATATAGCGCCTTAAAGAACTTAGCTGTTTTAATATATAATAGATAAGTGGTCTTCCCTGTAAAAGCGTTAAGGCTTTTGGGGAAGGTGTGTTTAATCTCTTGCCTTTTCCGGCTGCTAAAATTACACCACTAAGTGTAATCATTTTAAAAGTTTTATCTTTCTTACTCCTGGTAAAGTTTGAGTTGTAACTTTTGGCAATTTCCCAAAAATATCATTATATAGTTGGTTATATTTATCTTTTCCGCCAATGATTGCACATACAAAAGGCATCTTATTTTTTGCAAGCTTGGACATTTTGCCTACAATATTCCTAATATCCCATTGCGCATGTTCATCTTCTCTTAAGCGTGAGATATGATAAAGTTCTCGTGCATTCACTGCTAACAATACTCTTTTACGATGAGCATTTGTCAAAACATATGGTGCAACTATTGGAATATTTTTTTTAAGTATTTTATAAACCTTATTTGTTTTTTCAATAATTTTGATAAATTGTTTTTCTTTGCCAATAGCTTTTATCGATGGGGGTATTGTAACCCCCAAAGATGGATCGTAATTTTGCGCAGTCAATGTAGCCATCCTATGGCGCTTAAGTTGTGCAAAACAAGCAGCTGATAATACAATATTAAAAACAAAATTAACATATTCAAACTCTCGCAAAACTGCATCATAAAATTCCATATATTTCCAACTATTTTTAAAGATTTCAAATAATTGTTTTTTTGATAATTTACTTACTATCTCCTTACATATTTGATAACTCAAATTTGTAACTGTGTGTAATATTGCTGCTGTAACAATTAGGTCTCCGTTTTTAGTAGCCTCAACTAAATAAACATCTTCACCAGAATATTTTTTCTTTTCTGTTTGTAAGTTTTTAAACTGGCTAAAAATAGTTTTTGAAAGTTTTGCAAGTTCTAAATAAGTTTTTCGATCATAATCATTTGCCTGATGGAAAATTAAAAGCGATGGAGCGATCTTAAATACTTTTTTGTAAATTTCTTCCCCTAAAACCTGTACTTCAGAAAGTCTGCTAGATGCAAAACGCCTTAACATAAATTCTAGATTTCTTGCATTGATAGTTAATCCAACTTGTGACAAAGTTGAAAGAGAAGTGATATAACGTGCATCTTCCTTTGCCCATCCTTCCAGAAGTTCGTAATTTTTCCTATCTGATGCCAGATCGTTATATTTTGAAAAAACATAATCTTTTAGGAAATTAAAAAATTCTACATACGCATAATTTTGGTCTTCTATGACATCTACAAAAAATTTCTTATATTTTGTTCCTTCAAGTTCTTGTGGAACTATAAACCCTTTATCCAAAGTTATATATCTTTGGGATTTTTCTGTATAAGAACATAATCTAAATCTCTCAACTTCCTCCATTGCATATCGTGAAACACCAATAATATCAAGATTAAAAACTGCATGTTCAGCAATTGAATGATGGCCCATTTTAAAAATAATAGTTGAATTAGAACGTCTAGCTCTCTCTACTTCGTTTCTTGCATCTTGGCGAATTTGGTCTATTGGACGAGGATCTCTGCTTATTCTTGCATAAGCTGCGGAAATAACTTCTGGGGTTAAGTCTTCTCGCTTAACAGTTGCTTGTCTTTGCAAATCTTCTAATACTTTTGTGTCTACGTTAAAGCCTGCCAGATTAACTTTCATAAATTAAATCACGTTTTAATTTTGTGTGGCTACATTTTAAAATCAAAAGTTTAACTAATAAGTCTACATTTTGCTAAAATTTATTAAACGAATTAGCAAATCATTCAATGCATCTATAATAGGTTCTAATGCTTTTGTCCATAATAGAGCAATCAATATGAAAAACCCAAAAATTTCAAATTTCGCAAAAATATGTTGAAATTTTTCAGGAAGAAAACTAAAAAACACTTTTGAACCATCAAGTGGCGGAATAGGAATAAGATTAAAAGCCGCTAAAGTAATATTTATCCTTGCTAAAATAAGAAAAATTGTTGCTAATAAGAAATTAGATTGGACAAAGGTAAAGTGCAGAAAAAATACAGAAAATGCAGCAATGATAAAATTGATTAGACAACCTGCTATCGCAACACAAAATATTGCTAATCTTTGGTTTTTTAAATTTAAATAATTTATTGGAACTGGTTTTGCCCAACCAAAACCAAATAAAAAAAGCATCAGCAATCCAACAATATCTATATGTTTCAATGGGTTTAAGGATAGTCTACTATAGTATTTTGCGGTATTATCGCCAAAAATAAACGCAACCCATCCATGAGCTACTTCATGCATAACTACAGAATATAGTAATAATGGAAGTAGCAATATAAAAATCAATGGATTATTAAAGAAAACACCACTTAACCCCATTTTTAAAATTTTTTATTCCTTTTGGCAGGTTTTTTTAAACTTGCCTAATTAAAATCTAATTTAAACTGCCCGGTCTGGACTCGAACCAGAAAACCCAGACCCAAATTCTGGTGTGTTACCAATTACACCACCGGGCAATTGTTACAGGTATTGTTTATTCTTTAGGTGTTATTTCTTCAGATGTTTTTTGTTTACTTTGTGCCTCTTTTTCTCTATAATATGCATCCAAAATTTTACTTTGCAGATAATCTCTGAATTGTTGATTGATAGGATGCGCTAAATCCTGATGTATAGACTGTCGTGCATTTATTGATGTGTCTTTCGGGGTAATGGGTAATTGGGCACCACAATGATTGCAATATCTACTACCCATATCAACTTTTCTACCACAGCGCGGACAAAATAACTTCATTTTTTTCGCAGGCATTGCCACAAATAAACCATTGTTGCCTTCAACAATTTTAATGTTTCGCACAGCAAATGAGTTATCAAAAGTTACCGTTGCGTAAGCTTTAAGTCTTTTCCCCTCTTTCTCGCGAAGTGAAATTCTAACTTCTGTAATTTCCATAGAATCTACCTCCTTTTTAAGTAACTTGCTTTAGCACTCCTGTGCCATTTTTATAAATATAATTAAAATGTTTTTGCATAGAAAAATTTAAAATCCGAAGTAGTAGCTAAAGGAAATTTCACTTTTTTTTCTATAATACAAAACAACGCACTCCCTGACCCTGTGAGTAGAAAATGAAACCCCTTTTTCTCAAAATACGCTTTTATATCTTTTATTGGTCTACATATAAAAGATGCTGTCTTTTCCAAAGCATTATATAAATTTTTTTGAACAAGTGACAAATCGCCTTTAGTGATTGCATATTTTAATATATTAACATTTGATAAGAATTTTGTCAATTTCATATTGAAAGTCTCATAGACTGCTGCAGTTGATAAATTAATTTTTGGCCATATAATAAAGTGTTGCAATATCTTTCCACAAAATGGTTCTATCTTCTCTCCTCTACCTCTAACTACAGCAAAGGGGCTTTGCGATAGAAAAAAATTTACATCGCTACCTAAACTTTGACCACAATTATAAAGTTCTGCCAAAGATAATTTTAAATTTAGCAAAGCATTTATTCCTAATAGTGTAGACGCCGCATTTGAAGAACCGCCACCAAGACCAGCACCTACAGGGATATTTTTTTTAAGAAATATTTTAAATCCATATGGAATTTTATAAATTTTTTTTATTAATTTTACTGCCTTTAAACAGAGGTTGTTTTCTGCAACTAAATATTTATTATTTGAATATAATGCAATATCGGCTTTTCTTTTTACCTCAATATATATTTCATCAAAAAAAGAAATTCTTTCAATTATGCTTTCAATTTTATGATATCCAAAAAATTTGCTATTGTTAGGGTATTTACCTAAAATATTTAGATAAAGATTTAATTTTGCAGGACTTAATATTTTAACCCTGCTGCCGTAGATACTGCTGGACTTTTTTAGCGATACAATTAGCTGAGAGACCATAACATTCTAGTAGCTCCTCTGGTTTTCCGGATTGACCAAACTTATCTTCAACGCCAATTCTTTCTATTCTTGTAGGAAATTTGTTAGATAAAACTTCACACACAGCTGAGTAAAGTCCACCAATAACTTGATGTTCTTCACAAGTAACAATAAAAGAATGTGTTTTTGCTAACTCAATAAGTAAATCCTCATCTATCGGTTTTAATGTATGGATATTTGCAACTGTCGCAGATATACCTTTTTCTTCTAAAATTTTACTTGCACATAAAGCCTCATATACCATAATTCCACAAGCTAAAATTGCGATATCTTTTCCTTTTTTAACTATATAACCTTTTCCCAAAACAAATTTTTCTTTGTAAGGAAGAGTTGTAACCTTTGCTCTTCCTAATCTGATATAAAAAGGACCATAATTTTTATACGCACTAATAACTGCATCTTTTGTTTCCCAAGCATCGGCAGGAATAATTATTTTCATATTTGGTATAGCTCTTAAAAAATTTATATCCTCTAATGCCTGGTGAGATGAACCATCTTCACCAACTGTAATACCACTGTGTGTAGCAACAATTTTTACATTAAAATTATTATAACAAATCGTATTTCTAATTTGATCTAAAGCTCGGGCTGTTGCAAACATAGCAAATGTGGATACAAAGACTATTTTATCACAACTTGCTAAACCAGCAGCTGTTGCAAACATATTTTGTTCAGCCACGCCAAAATTTAAAAATCTTTCAGGAAACTCTTTTGCAAATAAAGAAGTCCTTGTTGAGGTAGATAAATCTGCATCAAGCACAACGATTTTAGGATCATGTTTTCCTAATTCCACCAGTGTCTTTCCATATATATCACGTGCATATAGTTGTTCCATAAGATTTTTATTGGTTAAAGCAATTCTTTTCCAATATTTTCTAATTCTTTTAAAGCTCTTTCTTTTTCTTCTTCAGTAGGTGCTCTTCCATGAAAATCCACAACACCTTCCATAAATGATATTCCTTTACCTTTTATAGTATTAGCAATAATTACTGTAGGTTTAAATTTTGTTGTCTTGGCTTGATTAAATGCAGCTATTAATTGTATAAAATCATGTCCATCGCATTTAATAACATTCCAACCAAAAGCCTCCCATTTTTCTGCTAAAGGTTCTAAATTCATTATTTGGTCAGTTCTACCATCAATTTGAAAATGATTATTATCAACTATTGCACATAAATTATCTACCTTATAGTGAGCAGCGGCCATTGCCGCCTCCCAAACATTTCCTTCTTGAATTTCACCATCACCTAAAAGACAATATACTCTATAGGAAAGTCTATCAATTCTTGCAGCAAATGCCATGCCCAAAGCTACTGATAAACCTTGTCCTAAAGAACCACTTGAAACTTCAACGCCAGGAGTTCTTCTATCAGGATGACCTTGTAAAATTGAATTTAGTTTTCGCAAATTCATCAATTCCTCAACAGAAAAATAACCGGCTATTGCTAATGCTGCATATAAAGCCGGGCAACAATGACCTTTTGATAAATGAAACCTATCTCTAGTTGGTAATTTAGTATTTTTTGGATCGTGGTTCATTACTTCAAAATAAAGACAAGTAATTATATCCGTTGCTGACAAAGAACCACCAGGATGTCCGCTTCCAGCTTTTGCAAGCATCTGTATAATGAGTTTGCGTATTTGTAATGCTTTACTTTTTAATAACTTTATTTTGGCTTCCATACATATTTAATTTTTCCCGTAATTTAATATTTTTTGGAAAATATTTAAGGCCTTCTTTATAATAAAATATAGCTTTCTGTGGCATATCAAGTCGAATATATAAATCTCCCAAATGTTCATAAATTACAGGATCTTTTAATAAGTTATATGCGGCAAGAAGATAATATTCTGCGTTTTTGTAATCATTTTTTTTGAAATAAACCCACCCTAAACTATCTAAAAAAGCCCCATTTTCTGGTTCAGAATTTAACGCTTTTTTAATCATTTCTTCTGCCGCATCTAAATTTATGCCTTCTTCAGCATAAATATAACCCAAAGAATTAAGTACTAATGCATGGCTGGGAGAAATTTTTAGTGCAAGTTCCCAAAGTCTAATTGCATCTTGACGTCTATTTGTCTCTTCATATAAATAACCTAACCAAAAAAGTCCATCTACATATTCAGGGTCATTTTTTACAATCTCTTGGTAAATATTTATTGCTTCATTGTACCTGTTTTTATAAATATAAAACTGGGCAAGATTTTCCGCAATTTGCCGATTAGATGGCTCTTTAGCATACGAAAGTTTTAGGAATTCTTCATATTCTTTTTCAAGCTCTAAATCTTTTCCTTGGAAAGAATAAAGTAGCGATAGCACAAGAGAGATTTTAGGATTATTTGGGTCAATTTTCTTTATCACTTTTAGTTCTTTTTCAGCCCGGCTAAACTCTCCAAGTTGAATAAGGGAATAAATTATCTTTAAACGAATAGAAATTGATGTTGGGTCTAACATTTTTGCTTGATTTAATTCTTTTAATGCTAGATTAAAATCGCCATTTTCTATAAAAAGCAATCCTCTTAAATAATAAGCATACTTATTTTTCAAACTTTCTTGTGGTTGCGAAAAAACAAAAAAAGGACTCACACTACATATTATTGCCACAAAAATTATTATCATTAAGTTTTAAGATTAGTTAGAAAATTTTGCACTGTGTATTTAGTAGTCTTTTTTATTAGTGTGTTTTATGTCTTTGCATTTTTCGTCTTTTTTTAAACCAATGTCGTTTTACTTTTTTTAATTTTCTTTTTCTACCACAAGGCATATCTTCTCCTCCCATTTTCTAATAAACAACTTTGTTTAAAGGATATTCAATTATTCCTTGAGCCCCTTTTTCTTTAAGAAGTGGAATTAACTCTCTTACTAAATTTTCTTCAACTATCACCTCTAGGGCATACCAATTTTTTATAGTTAAAGACGAGATTGTTGGCTTTTTTAAAGACGGTAGAAGTTCAATAATTTTTTGTAGATTTTTTTTATGAGCATTAAGTTTCAAGCCAACTTTTCCTTCTGCCTCAAGCGCACCTTTAATTAGCACTAAAATTTGCTCCATTTTTTTTCGCTTTTGATGATCTTTATATGAAGATTTATTTGCGATAAATTTAGTAGTTGATGTACAAACTGTAGCTATCTCTCGCAATCCATTTGCACGTAGACTTTCACCTGTTTCTGTTAAATCGACAATTGCATCGACTAGCCCGCTTTTCACCTTCACCTCTGTCGCCCCCCAACTAAATTCTACATTGACATTTATCTTATTTTCTTTGAAGAATTTTTTTGTAAAATTTACAAGTTCAGTTGCAATTGTTTTATTTTTAAGATCCTTTATGTTATGAAAAGGTGAATTTTGAAGAACGGCTACTACCCAACGAACTGGTTTTAAGGTTTTTTTTGCATACAAAAGTTCTGCTATACGTAAAACATCAGAATTATTTTCTAAAATCCAGTCCTCACCTGTTATGCCACAATCTAAAACTCCGTGCTCTACATATCTAGACATTTCTTGGGCGCGGATAAGCACGACTTTTATTTGCGGATCATCTATTGTTGGAAAATACGAGCGACTGTCCACATAAATATTAAAGCCGGCCTTTTTAAAAATTTCCAAAGTTTTTTCTTGTAAACTTCCTTTTGGAATGCCTAAAGTCAATACCATATATCACCTTTTTATCTTAAACACAAATACTATATTTTATATTAAACTATATTTTCTGCAACAAAAAATTTTTTACTGTAATCTTGAATGTGTTTTATTCTTTTTAAAATTGGTGGATGCGTATAATCAAAAAAAACTTTTAAAGGATGTGGGGTGAGGTTAGAAAAATTATCCATTGCTAATTTTTTTAAAGCTGCTACAAAAGCAGCTGGTTTTTTATATTCTTTAACTGCGAACTTGTCAGCTTCATATTCATTACGGCGCGAAATAAAATTACAAACAATAGAAATAAAAAAATTTATTGGACGATATAAAAAGGCAAAAAAAACTAAACTTGCGTAAACTGAAATATTTTGCATGCCAAATGCCCTAAACAATTTTTTGTTATTAATAACAAATGAAAGCAGGAAAAACATAAATCCATTTGTCAAAATAGAAATAATAATACCATTTAGAAAATGTTTCTTTTTGTAATGGCCAATTTCATGCGCAAGAATAGATACCAGTTCCTCAATTGTGTGTTTTTTAATTAATGTATCATAAAGCGCTATTTTTTTAAATCTCCCAAACCCTACAAAAAAAGCATTTGTTTTTGTTGAACGTCTTGAGGCATCTATTTTAAAAATTCCTTTTATTGAAAAATTTTGAGCGTTTAAAAAATTTTCAATTTCATTTTTTAACGGTCCATCCTCTATAGGAATAAATTTATTAAAGAGTGGCAGAAATACAACTGGCGCAATAAAAAGTAAAAATAATTCAAAAATAGTTACAACTATCAAACAATAAAGCCAAGCACTTTTTATATTTATGAAGAACCATATAATAATTGATAAAATGATGCTGCCAATGCTTATTAATAAAATCCAAATTTTGATATGGTCTAAAATAAAGATTTTAAAAGTCGTCTTATTAAATCCGTATTTTTGTTCAATAATAAATGTTTGATAAATTTCAAACGGAAAAACCATAACTTGTGCGATAATACCTAAACTTATAAAAAAAATTAAGCCAGTAATAATTTCATTATAACCAAAGCTTCGTGCAAATTTATCTACTAGATTAAATCCTCCAAAAATTATAAAAATTATAGTAAAAACAAAAAATATACTTTCTTTTACAATCTCAAAATATGTATTTTCTTTTAGATATTTTTGTGAAATTTCATAAAGTTTCGGATTATATATTCCACTAAATTCTGCAGGTAATGTAGTTTTAATCGCCTTAATATTTAAAAAATCTACTACCACACTGATAGAATATTCAACTACGATTATGCTTAAGACAACTAACAAATAAATGTTCATTATTTTTGTTCCTTCTTTGCTCTCATTTCTTCTAGAATACGTTCTGTTAGCTGTGGTGGCGCTTGTTGATAATTAGAAAAATAGACTGAAAATGTGGCGCGTCCACTTGAAAGCGAACGAAAATTCTGTGAGTACCCAAACATTTCTGACAATGGGGCTTCTGCAATAATAATTTTTTGACTTCCCTTTTGCTCAATACTGATAATCTTTCCTCTTTTTGAACAGATATAACCAACTAAATTGCTTAAATATTCTTCGGGTGTCATTAGTTCAATACGCATTATAGGTTCAAGAAGTATTGGGTTTGCTTTTAGAAAAGTTTCCCTAAAACACCCCATAGCTGCCAGTCTAAAGGCTATATCTGAGGAATCAACTTCATGATAAGAACCATCAAGTAAAGTAACCTTTACATCTACTATGGGGTAACCTGCGTATACTCCTTTTTTTAAAACTTCTTTCACTCCTTTTTCTATTGAAGGGATAAAATTTTGTGGAATTGCTCCGCCTTTTATTTTACTTTCAAACTGAAAACCACCACCTCTCTCTAAATAAGATATCTCCATAATTACATGACCATATTGACCACGACCACCGCTCTGTTTAATATGCTTATATTCGCCAACAGCGGAAGATAAAACAGTTTCTTTGTATGCAACTTTTGGTGGTCCGGTATCTATATCAACTTTAAATTCATCTTTAAGTCTATCAACAATTATTTCCAAATGTAGTTCCCCCATTCCAGAAAGGACAATTTCTTTAGTTTCTTCGTCTGTCTCTGCCAAAAATGTTGGATCTTCTTCCATAAGTTTTGCTATTACTTTTGAGAGTTTATCTTGGTCTTGACGCGTTTTTGGAGTTACACTAATCGACATAACAGGGGTTGGAAACTCCATTTTTTCTAAAACAACAGGATGCTCTAAATCACATAAGGTATCTGCAGTTACTGTGTTTGTTAAACCTATTGCGGCGACAATATCCCCAGCAAAAATTCTACTTCTATTTTCTTTTTGATTTGCATGTAATTGCACTAATCTACCGACTCGCTCTTTTACATTTTTTGTTGCATTTAAAACATAAGAGCCGGAATTAAGATAACCTGAATAGACGCGCAAATACACTAATTTACCTACATGCGTGTCTACTTGGACCTTAAAAGCTAAAGCAACGAAAGGTTCAGCCGGAGAGGGCTTTATTAAGATTTTATTTTTAGGATCTTTTGGATCAAAACCTTCCTGTGGTGGCAATTCTAAAGGAGAAGGTAAATATAATGTAATACCATCCAGAAGTTTTTGTATTCCTTTATTTTTTAAAGCAGAACCACAAAAAACAGGAATTAACTTATTGGTAATACAACCTTTTCTAAGAGTAATTTTTATTTCTTCTTCAGTTATGCTAGATGAATTTTGTAGATATTTTGACATCAAAGTTTCATCTATTGATGAAACTTTTTCTAACAAATTTTGGCGATATTTTAAAGCAAGATCTTTATACTCACTATCGATTTCTTTTATCATAAATTCTTTACCTTGTGTTTCTTCTTTGTATATATAAGATTTCATTTCGATTAAATCAATTACACCTACGAAATTATCTTCAACGCCTATAGGAATTACAACAGGAACAATATTTGCTTCAAGTCTATTTTTAATATCATCTAAAACTTTATAAAAATCCGCTCCTGTCCGATCCATTTTGTTTATAAAAACTATTTTTGGAACTTTATATTTATCAGATTGTCTCCATACAGTCTCTGATTGGGCTTCCACTCCACCAACCGCACAAAATACTACAACAGCGCCGTCAAGTACACGAAGGCTTCTTTCAACTTCAGCAGTAAAATCAACATGTCCAGGGGTATCAATAAGATTAATGCGGATATCATTCCAAAAACATGTAGTTGCAGCTGCGGTAATTGTTATCCCTCGTTCACGCTCTTGTTTCATCCAATCTAATTGTGCCGTTCCATTGTGAACCTCTCCTAATTTGTGCGATTTTCCAGTATAAAAAAGAATTCTTTCAGAAAGAGTAGTTTTTCCAGCATCTATATGAGCCATAATCCCTATATTTCTTATTGCATTAAGATCCATTTTTAAATCCTCTATTTTTGTAGTAGTTTCAGCAATTTCTTCTTTTAGCTGCAAAGTAGCATTTTCTTGCGTTGAAGCAACAGCTTCTGTTGTTTGAGTAATTTCAGCTGTTTTTTCTTCCTTGTCTTCAGTAGCTTGTTTTTTAACAATTTCTTCCTGCATTTGTGTAGTTAAAGTTTCTTTTTCTGTTGGTATATCTAAAGTTTTGCTCTTTAAATCTTGAGGCTCTATTTGTTTCACAACTTTTCTACTTTCTAGTTGCAAACGCGTCTTTTCAAGCTCTTCTTTTAGATGCGCAATTTCATCGTCGCGTATTTGAAGTAACATTTTTTTCTGCTTTAGTTCTTCTTCTAATATATTAAATTC
>JAMWCT010000121.1 GCA_023819525.1 Candidatus Omnitrophota bacterium | reverse complement strand
TCTTTTTTGTGATATGGATAATTGCACTTGTTGATTGTGTAAAGAGATCTAATGAAGAATTTCCAAGCGCTGGAGAAAACACAAAAGTTTTATGGATTTTAATAATAGTACTTGCTGGAGGAATAGGGGCTATAATTTATTATTTTCTTGTAATGAAGAAAATGCCACGACAAAAATAACTTTAAAAAAAAATAAGATAGAATAAAAAAGAGTTGCAAATTTTAATTTATAATTATGCAATTAATAAATAAAAGTCTTTATTTTAAAATTATATTTTATTTAAAGCATAGATTAAAATACTTTTAAAATGAAAATTTATGATTTAAATTAATGTTAATTTAAATTTAATTGAGTTTTTAATTATTATTCTTCTTCCTCTAAATTTTCATCTTCATTTTGTGATGCAAACTCTGAAATTGTATCAGCAATGCTTTCAGATATTATTTTTTTTGCTTTAAGTGCGTTTAGTATATTTTTTATCCCAACCTTTTTTACTATATATCCTGCAATTGCACCTAATATTGCACCACCAACTATAAAATATACAATATTTTTGTCTGTTTTTTTTTCAGGACTCATTTTAAAAACCCCCAGTATTTTAAGGAAATAAAAATTATAACTATATAAATTTTTTTATATAACTATTTTTAAATTTATATCTTTTATAATATTCGTTAAATTTTTTAAAAATTTTATATCTACAAATTATTTTTTATTTCTTTATTATTTTTATAATTGTAGTTATTATACTATTTTGTTTAGTGTTAAATCCAGTTAAAATATTATATTCTATTATTTCTATTACAAAGGATAAAATATAGTGTATGCAATTAAAAAAATTTAAAAAATGTGTTGTGGAAGAAAGAAATAGTAATCCCAACAACAAGAACTTCAGATATTTTGATTTGATAACTGGTTTATTTGTTGCTGTATTATTAATTTCAAATATTGCTTCAACAAAAATTGTCCAGCTGTGGAAATTTACATTTGATGGTGGGACAATTTTATTTCCTTTATCCTATATTTTTGGTGATATACTAACAGAAGTTTATGGTTATAGAAAGAGCAGAAGAGTTATATGGATTGGTTTTTTTTGCGCACTTTTAATGTCAGTTACACTTGGTTTAATTGGTATAATCAAACCAGCTGAAGGTTGGGAGTTTCAAGATGCTTATATGAAAATACTTGGTCAAACCCCAAGAATTGTTGCTGCATCACTTATTGCTTATTTTGCAGGAGAATTTTCAAACTCTTTTGTTCTTGCAAAAATGAAGATATTTACAAAGGGAAGGTTCTTATGGACAAGAACAATTGGCTCAACAGTAGTAGGGGAAGGAGTGGACACAATTCTTTTTGTGCTTATTGCTTTTAGTGGATTGTATGAATGGAAACTTGTATTTTTAATAATAATTTCAAATTATATTTTTAAGGTTGGTCTGGAAGTGGTACTTACACCTCTTACCTATAAGGTCGTAGGATTTTTAAAGCAAAAGGAAAAAGTAGATTACTTTGATTACAAAACAAACTTCAACCCTTTCAGGTTTTCTGAATGAAATTAATAATTTGTTTTTATATTGCAAGATTAAAAAAAATAAAAATGCTCTAAGTTAGTTTTAGCAAGCATATTACTCTTCGTCATAAGGGTTTGGATATCTATAGTGGCCAATCACTTTATATTCAAGTAATTTATCTACTTCGCTAATTTTTCCAAGTTCCTTAGAAATCATAATAACAAGCGGTACTCCCTGTTCATTTTTGTGGGGTGAAATAAAACCAGCAAGGTCCTTGTTTGGGTTGTCAGGGTCCATTTGAAAGTAAACAATATCTCCAGCCTGCCACTGAATTTTATTTTCATTACTGTCTAAAATAAATTGATTGTCAAGTTCAAGAGCATTTCTTTTAAAAAATTGTTGCTGAAAAAATGTGTCTCTAAAATCAATATACTTTACCGGTTCGCTTCTTTTTTTTAAATCCATTGGATAGTCTTCTTTGTGAGCTTTCATATCTTCATAAATTATTTCCATTAAGTCATATCCTACATCTTTATATACCATTGCTATAACATCTGTTGATGCCCAGATATTTTCTGTAGGATATCCTGTTTGCTGATATACTTTGTATCCATAAGTTATATCTTCTTGCAAGAGTTCCAAAAGTCTAAGCACTATCTTTTTTTGAATTTCACTTAAAACAACTTCTTCTGAATTACCTTCAGATGACTGTAGGGTCTCTTCTGGTTTTACAGTCGCCTCTGTTGTTTCTTGTGCAAGGCTTTCAGAAGTGCTAAAACTTTCAGTTGATAACAATTCTTCTTTTTTTTCTACCTCTTTTTCTTCGATTTGGGGGCTGTAATGTGAGTTTACAATAAGCTCAGTTTCGGGATAAGTTTTTTGTGATTTAAATAAATCTTGAGGAATTTTTATAATTACTTCTTTATAACTTGAAAAAAGAAACCAAACCTGAATAGCGGTAAGAATAATAATTGTAAGAATTATTATTTTAGCGCCCTGACTTCTTCTTATATTTAGCTTTTTTATTTTCTCCATTGAAACTTTTTTGCTTACTTGTAGTAAAACTACCCCGACTGAAGTCGTAAGCTTCATATGCTTACTATAAATAGAACAAAGTCCATCCGTCACCAGACTAAATTCTGTTTGTTTAACGGCAGATTAAATTTATATTATATAGAATCATAAATAAAGTAGAAAGTATTTTCAGTAAAAAGCAATAATTAAGATACTTTACTTTTATTATTACTTATATATACTATAAAACTTAATTAATTTATGCTTAATAATTTGCTAAAAATCAGTAAGGCACTGATTTCCACACTCTTCAGTGTGCGAATGAATAGGTGTATTGCATTGAAACGTGAATTTATATAAGTGGCACGTATTTTATGGTGAAGGTATCTATATTTTTATATTTTTGGTAAATAAAAAATTTTTTGCTTAAAGAACTTAAATTTTTTAAAATATAATGGTTTATTAAACCCGGAACTTATATGCCATTTAAGAAATGGCACAAAGAGAAATAAAAATACATTTTGATCTTAGGATAATTTAATAGTTAAAATTTTAGCTGCTTATCTATTTTTGATTGCTTGTATATTAATTATTTACAGGTTTTTTAAATTTGGAAAATAATAAAACTTCTGCATTATTAACTGGAAATGAAGCAATTGCACGTGGAGCTTTTGAAGCTGGTGTAAAAGTTGCTACTGCTTATCCAGGGACCCCCTCAACAGAAATCATTGAAAATATTGCACAATATAAGGAAGTATACTGCCAGTGGTCTGTAAATGAAAAAGTTGCATTAGAAGTTGCTTCTGGTGCAAGCCTTGCTGGTGCAAGAGCTTTAGTTTCTATGAAGCATGTAGGTTTGAATGTGGCATCTGATCCATTTATAACGCTTGCATATACTGGTGTAAATGGTGGACTTGTTGTTGTAACTGCAGATGACCCCTATATGCATAGTTCACAAAATGAGCAGGATAATAGATTCTATGCAAAATTTGCAAAAGTTCCAATGCTTGAGCCAACAGATAGCCAAGAAGCGCTTGACCTTATAAAAGAAGCTTTTGAAATAAGCGAAGTTTTTGATACACCCGTTTTATTTAGGACTACTACAAGAATTTCACATTCAAGATCTATTGTAAAAATTGGTAAAAGAAAAATATTATCACCTGAAAAAAAATATAAAAAGGATGAGTTCAAATATGTAATGATTCCTGCTTACGGGCGTTTAAGACATGAAGAACTTCTTAGAAGATGGGAAAGACTAAAAAATTACTGTGAAGATACAAAATTTTATGAAATTTTTAGACCTAAAGGTAAACAAAAAATAAATGATATAGGTATTGTTACTTCTGGAGTATCATATCAATATGCACGGGAAATTTTTTATAATTTTCCTATTTTAAAGTTAAAATTTACAAATCCGCTGCCTGAAGGTATTATCAAAAATTTCTCAGAAGGCAAAAGGATGTTAATTATTATTGAGGAGCTTGAGCCTTTTCTTGAAGAACAGATAAAGATAATGAATCTAAATGTTAAGATAGTAGGAAAAGAGTATTTTCCCCAGACTAAAGAATTGAGTTTATCCATACTTGAAAAAGTTTATAATCAGCTTTTTGGAACTGGTTTTTTAGACGAACCTGGAAAAAATTTTTTTGATTTTATAAAAAAT
>JAMWCT010000120.1 GCA_023819525.1 Candidatus Omnitrophota bacterium | reverse complement strand
GAAGACGAAGAGCAACAAAATATTTCGAAAATAGAAAAAATTTCTAAAGAAATTGAGGTTCTAAAAGTAGTAATTAAAGAAACGCAAGAAGAAATAAGCCAATATTTACAAAAAAAAGAAACCTTTGCACCACAAGAGGCTGAATATTCAAAAAAAATTGAAGAGAAAAAAATCCAAATAGAAACATTGGAGAAAGAATTTGGGGAATTGCAAAATCTTATATATAACAAAAAATTAAATATTCAAAGTTTGGAATATGAAAAAGAAAAAATTAAAGACTATCTTAAGCAAGTTTATAATATAGAATTTGAAGTTTTGCCTCAAGATATAGTCATAGAAGCTCTCTCAGTTTGTCTTGAGAAAAGGGAGACCTTAAAGAAAAAAATAGACAATTTAGGTGAAGTTAATCTTGTGGCTGTAGAGGAGTTTGAGGAACTTAGCAAAAGGCAAAATTTTTTAAATCAACAAAAACAAGATTTGATTTCTTCTAAAGAAGAATTGAAAAAGGCAATTTTAAAAATCAATAGGACTTCAAAAGAGATATTTTTAGAGACATTTAGAAAGATAGAAGAAGAGTTTAAAAATAATTTTAGATTTCTATTTGGTGGAGGAAGGGCTTCTCTTATTCTTTTAGATCCTGAAAATGTATTAGAAAGTGGAGTTGAAATAGAAGTTCAACCACCTGGAAAAAAGTTACAAAATGTTTCTTTATTATCGGGTGGTGAGAAGGCTTTAACCGCAATTGCGTTGATTTTTGCTATCTTTAAAATTAAACCTTCACCCTTATGCGTATTAGATGAAATTGATGCTCCATTAGATGAAGCAAATGTTGATAGATTTACCCATCTTCTAAAGCAGTTTGCAAAAATCTCTCAATTTTTAGTTATAACCCACAATAAAAAGACTATGAGTTGTGCTGACATTCTTTATGGGGTGACAATGCAAGAAAAAGGGGTTTCAAAATTGGTATCTGTAAAGTTTGCTGAAACTAAAAATGCAGAGGAAAAAACCCAGCCTATAGAATCAACTTAAAAAGCAAAAATAACGCGATTTTTTCCTTCCTTCTTTGCTTTATATAATGCGATATCTGCTTTATTTAACAGCTCTTCTTTTGTTGTCGCATCTGTTGGATAGCTCGCAACACCTATACTTATTGTAAATTTATTAAATAGAATGCTACTCTCAGATAGTTTTTCTCTTAAGTTTTCTGCTAATTTTGTAGCGTCTTCTTTAGGTGTGGATGACAAAATAACAGCAAATTCTTCCCCCCCATAACGACATAAAATATTTTTTTCTCCTACATTTTCATTTAAAAATTCACCTATTTTTTTTAAAGCCTCATCTCCTTGCATATGTCCATATGTATCATTAAATTTTTTAAAATCATCAATGTCTATCATTAATATAGAAAGTGGATAATTTTTTGATTTGGCATTTAGTAGTTCTTCATCTAATTTATATTGAAAATATCCATGGTTCCATAGATTTGTAAGAGCATCTTTGTGGGCTTTAATTAATGTATCTTCATAAATTTGAGAGTTTTCTATAGCACCTGTTGCTTGTTCCATAAACATTCCAAAAAATTTAACATCTTCTTGCTGAATTGGTCTTTTTGTAACATAATTGTCAACTATAACTAAACCTTGAGGTTGATTTTGAATCCAAATGGATGCTGAGAGAAATTCTTCTAATTGAAACCTCTCGATTAACAGATCATTTTTTAGTTGCTCTGTTTTATCTTTTTTTATATGTAAAATTCCCTTTTCCCAAAATGCCTCAAAAATAAATCCACTTTCTTGCGTTAGTGGAAATGTAAGAGACTGCACCAATTCCATAAATTTTGGTTTATTCGGGGCTTGTTTTATAAGGTGATAATTTTTAATAAGGTCATATAAATCCATTTTTTGATTTCTAATACTACTCCAGATTATATCAGCCTCTTGCATATCAACCGGCCCTATACCCATAAATCCTTTTAGGTTTTTACCTTCTTCATCAACCATAAAAAGTATAGCTCTATTAAACATAAGTCCTTGGTGAGAAGTTAAAGCAGTCAAGATAATATAGACTATTTCATCTAAACGCAAAGTTGTTCTTAAAACTTTTGTAAGTTCGTAAAAAATGTGTAGCTTCTTTTTAGTATTTTCTAATTCTTCTTTTAGTTTTTGTATTTCTTCGTTTTCATTATTTATTATTTTCTCGTCCATATTGATATTAAATAACATATTTATACCCAAAAGTCAACTATTTCAATAAAGTTGTTTTTATTTTGTAAGGAGAATAATCAAAAAAATCTTGCAAAAATAACTTTATCGTATATCCTGATATATATGAATAAAAGTAAAATGAAATCCATTTATAAAATAGCCTCGAGACTAAAATTAGTAGTTTTTGATTTTGATGGAGTATTTACCGATAATCGTGTTTTGGTATTCCAAGATGGCAAAGAAGCTGTTTTTTGCCATAGAGGTGATGGTTTTGGCCTTGGCTTGTTAAAAAGGGTAGGTTTAAATATACTTGTGATATCATCAGAAACAAATAATGTTGTCACAGAAAGATGTAAAAAACTTAATTTAGATTGTGTCCAGGGCTGCCAAAATAAATTTGAGGTTTTAAAAGAAAAGACTAACCAACTAAATATTTCATTAAAAGAAGTGGCATATTTAGGAAACGATATAAACGATATAGAATGTTTAAAAAAAGTAGGATTATCTGCTTGCGTTAAAGACTCTCATCCGGAAGTTTTTAAATACTGTAAGTATGTAACAAATGCTTGCGGTGGTTTTGGTGCAGTAAGAGAATTTTGTGATATTATTCTAAAAGCCAAATCAACCTGCCAAAAAATTTAAAATTTTCCTTTTTTAAAATGGAAAGCCATATTATCCAAATTTACGACATAGCTTTGCCGGCTTGCTTTGGTGTGGGGAAATTAGAAGGAAAGACTGTATTTGTTCCAGAAACTGTCTTATTAGATAAAGTAAGAGTAGAAATAGTAAGTGAGAAAAAAAATCTATTGTTTGCGAAAGTAATTGATTATATAGAGTTATCAAAATTTAGACAGCAGCCAGCCTGCCAACATTTTTACATATGTGGTGGTTGTTGCCTACAAGATCTTATTTATCTTAAGCAATTAGAAATAAAAGAAAAATATTTATTTGAGACTCTTAAAAGAATAGCAAAATTAGACATAAATAATATAGAAAAATCAAAGATAGTCGCTTCACCAGATATATATTTTTATAGAAATAAAATTAAATTATTTTTTTTAAAGCAAACTGATAGGGTCATTTTAGGATTAAATAAAAAAGAGTATTTTTGGCAAAATATTAAAGAAATTTTTCCAATTAAAGAATGCATTATTTTTTGCTCAAGACTTTCTCCAATTATTTCAGAAATTTCAGAGTTTGCAAACCTGTTAAGCAAAAATAATCTGTTCGAAAATTTAATTTTACGCGATACAAAGTTTACAGGTCAGACGATGCTAATTTTAGTGGCTAGATCTTTTTTGCAAGAAAAGTATTTAACTCTTTTTAAAGAAAAAATAGCCAAATTAAATTTGACAAGTGTTTATTTTTTATTTAAAAGTGCTAAAAAAGATAATTCTTATAAACAATTACATATTTTTGGGCAAGAGTTTATCCAAGAAAAAATTTTAGATAGAATATTTAGAATTTACCCGCTCACCTTTTTGCAATCAAATATAAAGGCAACAAAATTGCTATATGATAAATTAAAAGAGCTTTTGATTTCAATAAGAAGTAAAAGAATACTTAGTTTCTATTGCGGAGCAGGTTTTCTTGAAATACTTATCGCCCAAAATGTTGAAAAAATAATTGGGGTTGATATGAGTAAAGATAATATTTTGTGCGCAAGAGAAAATGCTTTAATTAATAAGCAAGATAATTGCATTTTTTTTGAAAGCAAAGTAGAAAACTTTACTAATATAGAATTTAAAAATATAGATACTTTAATTTTGGATCCGCCAAGGTCTGGCTTAAGTAAAGCCGCTTTAGATTTAATTTTAAAATTAAAAATACCGCGAGTGTTTTATATCTCTTGTAATCCTGCAACGTTAGCAAGAGATTTATTAAGGTTTTTGCGCTTTTATAAAGTTAATTATGTGGCTAGTTTTGACTTTTTCCCTCATACTTGCCATTTAGAAAGTTTAGTATTTATGGAAATTTTAAAATAAGAATTTATAATATTAAAAATATGAGTTATTTTTATG
>JAMWCT010000119.1 GCA_023819525.1 Candidatus Omnitrophota bacterium | reverse complement strand
CAAAATTATCCTTATTTTTGTCTTACTGCTAAGTTTGAGCTATACGATGACTGATTATCTTTTTGTTTATACGAAAAAAGCCATGGCATGGGATGATTACTATTTAGATATTTATAAATATCTGCAAAATGTTGATAAAGATTATGATGCGATGTTTATCAAAAAATTCAACAAACACCCATACATTTACCAGTTGTTTTATCAGGCTGTTGACCCGGATTTTTTTAGAAATAATGTCGTTAGGGATGGTTTTGAGGTATTATCAGTTGGGAAATACAGATACGTGGAAGGAGATTTTAAGGCAGCGTATTGTATGTGGCAAAAGGCTCCGCAATCAAGAATTCTTTATGTCACAAACGAAATTAAAGAAAATTATGACCCAATACTTGTAGTTAGTAGCTTTAATAAAGTTCACCAGCTAGCAGCCATTTACGATCTTAACAAAACCCAGAAGTTTCTGCTTTCTCACAAAACCGATACAATAGTTTGTAAACAATGAGATACTTTATTAGCTTAGTTTTTTTAAGTTTTATTTTGAGATTTTTTCTTTTGGGAAGTATGCCTCAAGGATTTAGTAGCGATGAAGCCTCCTTAGGTTATAATGCTTATTCAATCCTGAAAACTGGTAAAGATGAGTTTGGTATACCTTTTCCTCTAGCTTTTAGGGCTTTTGGTGAATATAAAGCGCCCCTATATATTTACATAACTGCGCCTTTTGTTGCACTTTTTGGCCTTAACGAATTTGCCATACGCTTTCCTAGCGCTTTATTTGGATCATTAACAGTTATCTGTTTATATTTTCTAGTTAAAGAGTTATTTAACAAGGAAAAGTTAGCTTTTTTATCTAGTTTCATTTTATCTATCTCTCCTTGGCACTTACAGTTTACCAGAATTGCCTATGAAGGGAGCATAATGCTTTTTCTAGTAGTAGCAGCAACTTTGTTTTTTGTTAAAGCAGCTAAGAAAAGCAACTATTTATTGATAAGTATCAGCCTTTTTGCTCTTACTTTCTACAGCCATTATTCAGTTAGAGTTTTTATCCCACTTTATGTTTTATCTTTAGTGATAATTTTTAAAAAGCAATTGCTAAGAATTAAGAAACATGTAATACTTGCTGTCTTATTAGGCTTAGTTATTTTGCTTCCTCTCTTACCTTTTCTTTTTTCAAAAGAGGGGACAACGAGAGCAAGCTATATCAGTTTTTTAACAGATCAAGGTGTAACTTTTGGGATAAATGAAAAAAGAGCAGAACATTTATGGAGTAAGTTAAATTTTTTTGTTCCTTCACAATTTCTTCATAATAAGGCTGTTGAATACTCGTTAAGATTTGTCAGTAATTACATTTCGCATTTTGATTTAACATTTTTGTTTTTTATAGGCGATGAAGATAAACTATTTAAGACTCCATTTACCGGTTTATTTTTGCTTAGCTTTCTTCCCCTTCTTTTAGTTGGTTTATACAAACTGTCCAGCCAAGATTACCCAAATAAAAAAATAGTGGTTAGTTGGTTATTTTTGTCTCCTATTGCTTCAGCATTAACCAGACTTCCAGCATCAGGCAACAGAGCATTTATTATGATCATTCCACTAACAATTATTATTGGATTTGGATTTATAACAATTTATGAATATCTAATTAAACATAATAAAAAGTTTATTTTAGTTTTAGGTTTAATATTTTTCATTTTTGAGTACCTTTTATATCTGGATAGTTACTACATCCATTTGGCAATTAAAAATGCCGCAGATAATCGTTTAGCCAAAAAGGATGTCATAAAACTTGTAAAAAATCTTGAGAAAAATTATGATCAAGTTTGGCTTACCAATAGAGGTATAGACTATATCCATTTACTTTTTTACCTTAAATATCCTCCGACTGACTATCAAAAGCAGGCAAAGTTAGACTCATTAAACGAGTTTGGTTTTGGAACTGTTACTGGTTTTGATAAATATAAGTTTGCTAGAGTGCCTAAATATTTTGATCTCTCTAAAAATATTTTATATGTAGCCTCAAGCGGGGAACAGCCGCAAGGCCTAACTCCTTTAACAAAAACTCTTTATCCTGATGGGAGGGATGCCTATCTAATTTTTGATACTCGGTTGGTAAAGGAACAATGCGATCAGTGTAGTCTTGATTTTAAGCCTAATAATCAGGATATTTACGGAGAGTTGGTGAAAAAAGAATGAGATATCTATTTCTTTTGATTTTAATTTCGTTAGTTCCATTAAGGTCACTACTTCATCCTGGAATGTTTATCAGCCACGATAGCGAGTTACATGTTGCAAGGCTTGCTAGTTTTTACAAATCTTTCACAGAAGGAAATTTATTTCCAAGATGGGGAGCAAATTTTAACAATAATTTAGGCAATCCAACACTTATGTTTTTGTACCCATTACCAAATTACTTTGGTTTACCTTTTATTGCTTTAGGTTTTTCATTTATAGATACAGTGAAAATTCTTTTCGCGCTTGGTTTTATTCTTTCAGGTATATTCATGTTTTTACTCTTATCAGAAATATTCTCGCAAAAAACAGCTTTTGCTGGCTCGCTGATTTATCTATTTAGCCCATACAGATTTGTGGACATTTTTGTTAGGGGGGCTCTTCCTGAACATTTATTTCTCATGCTTGCTCCACTCAGTTTATTTTTATTAATTAAATACTATCAAAAACCAACAAAACTAAAGTTTGTTATTTCTTCTATTTTTTTGTCATCCTTAACCCTCGTACATATTGCCAGCTCAGTTTTTTATTTACCTTTTATTTATATCCTGCTCTTGATTATCTTCTTAAATAAGAAAAGAAAATATAAATTTATATATGATTTAATTGTATTAGCATTACCTTTTATAATTTCAATATTATTGACATTGTTTTATTGGTTTCCTGCAGTTGTTGAAGGGAAATATACATTGAGAAGATTAATTATTAATAAACAATTTTCTGCTTCTCATTTAGTTGATTTAAAACAGCTTATAATTCCCCGATGGGGCTTTGGTGATCCAAGAATAAGTGATGGTTTTTCAACCCAGATAGGAATTATTAATTTATTGATACTTTCAGTTTTAATTACATTATTCATTTTAAAAAAAATGAGAGTTGACAAATTAACATTATATTTATTTGTTATTTATTTTGTCTGTATATTTTTGATGACTAAATATTCTAAATTTATTTGGTTATCTAATGATATCCTCTTCAATATTCATTTCCCTTGGAGACTATTAGTATTAATTGTAATTATTAATGCTTTTTTTGGTACAATTCTTTTTCAAAAATTATTAAAATTTAAAAATATTTATTTAGTAAATATAGCAATTGTTGTTTTGACTTTTGGTGTTCTTCTTACCACAAAAGATTATCATAAACCACAAGGATATTTCTCAAAAAACGATAATTATTATTTAAAAGATTACGTTAGCTTTGCGGATAATGGAGAGAGTTTACCGATCTGGACTACTCTTGATGTTCAAAGTACGCATAAATATCCCTTAGAAATTATCGAAGGACAGGCACAGATAACTAATGTCCTTAGAGAATCAGAGTTGCATAAATACTTAGTTATGGTTGAAAAGGACGGCACTAATTTTTTAGAAAATACCCTTTATTTTCCTGGTTGGAACGTTTATGATAATGGCGTCAATATAACCCAGATGATAGAATATCAAGACCCAAACTATAAAGGTTTGATTACCTTTAGGTTGCCTTATGGTAGACACGAAATAACTGTCAAGTTTGAGAATACAAGAGTAAGAGAAATGGCCAAACTTGTTAGTCTTATTGGTCTTTTATTACTTTTATTACCTTTAAAGGTTCATATTTTAGGTTATGAACAATAATCGCTTACTTTTTTTACTTATTGTTATATTAGGAACAATACTTCGTCTTTACCACTTATCTAATAATCCACCCTCATTATATTGGGATGAAGTTAGTCTTGGTTATAACGCGTTTTCTATACTTAATTACGGCATAGATGAACATGGCGAACCATACCCTTTAGCTCGTTTTATTGCTTTTGGCGACTTTAAGCCCCCAGGTTATATTTATGCAACAGTTCCCTCGATATTTCTTTTTGGGGTAAATGAATTTGCTGTTAGGTTTCCTTCAGCTTTCTCCGGTACCCTTTTTATTGTTGCAACTTACTTATTAGCCAAAGAAATATTTAAAAAAGAGAAAATTGCTCTTTTCTCTGCCTTATTTATTGCCATCTCTCCTTGGTCGTTACAATTATCAAGGGCAGCTTTT
>JAMWCT010000118.1 GCA_023819525.1 Candidatus Omnitrophota bacterium | reverse complement strand
ACCTTTTTTTAAGTCAAAATTTATATTTTCTAAAGCTGAAATGGATTTACCTTTAAAATTATATTTTACATTTAAATTTTTTACTTCAAGCAAAAGATTATCCATTTTTAATAATGTTTTAAAAAAACCTAAAAAATCTTTCTTTTTGGGTCTAAAATATCTCTTAATGTATCGCCAATAATATTAAAACATAAAGTAACGACAACTACACATACACCTGGAAAAAGTATCCAAGGATAAAATTTAATACTTACTATATCAACAGCTAAAGCCAACATATTTCCCCAACTTGCTTGTGGTTCTTGTATTCCTAAACCAATTAGACTTAAAGCCGCTTCCCCTAAAATATATCCTGGAATACTTAAACAAATTGCAGCAATTACGTAAGAAAATGTATGTGGCAAAATATGTCTTGTTATTATTTTAAAACTACCTATACAAGAAGCTTTAGCCGCTAAAACAAAATCTTGCTCTTTCAATGAGAGAGCCATACCTCTTATAACTCTTGCTATATAAGCCCAACCTATTAAAGAAAGAATAACAATTATTAACAAATAAACTTGTGTTGAACTAACAGATGGCGGAAAAGAAGCCCGCAATGCTAACATAATATAAAAAGCTGGAAGCATCATCAAAATTTCAATAAATCTCATCAAAATTGTATCAAGTGCTCCACCAAAATAACCAGAGATACCCCCAATGATTAACCCTAAAAAAAATGAAATCAATACCCCCACTAAACCTATACTTAAAGAAATCCTTGCCCCATAAAGGAGCCTTGAAAAAATATCTCTTCCATATAAATCAGCTCCTAAAAGATAAATTCTACCCTCACTAACTCCAAATAAATGGATATCTAAAGGAATAATTCCTAAAAGTTTATATTTAAAACCTCTAATAAAAAATTTAATTGGGATAGCTTTATTTTTATCTGGTTCATAAACTCGCATATAGTATTGATTGCGTCTGTATTTATACGCATAAATGTGTGGTTGGTAAATTTTTTCTTTTAAATTTAAAAAATATATCTTTGTTGGTGGGGCAAAACTTTGCTCTATATCTTCATCATCATACCTATAGGGAGCAAAAAAATCTGCAAATATAGCAAGAAAATAAAAAATAAATAAAATCCAAAAAGAAACTAAAGCCAATTTATTTTTTTTAAATTCTTTCCACATTATTTTAACCTAATCCTTGGATCAAAAAAAGCAAGTAAAATATCTGCGATAAAATTTCCCAAAATTAAAAGCATTCCACTAATCAATACCGAACCCATAACAAGATATATATCTTGCTTCCCAACTGCCTCTAACATAACCTGCCCTAAACCCGGCCAACCAAAAATAATTTCAACCAAAGCGGCCCCACTTAAAAGTGAAGAAATCTCATAGCCAAAAATTGTAACAAGAGGGTTTATGGCTGCTCGCAAAATATGAACAAAAAAAATTCTTCTTTTGCCTATACCGCGCGCCTTTAATGCTAAAATATAATTCAAACCCAATGTTTCTAAAATATTAGACCTAAAAATTTTAATTAAAGATGAAATTCTGCCAATCGATAAAACCAAAACAGGTAAAATTAAATGTTTCACTAAATCTAAAAATTTTCCGAAATATGAAAGTTGGTCAAAATAAACAGAAGTCCTACCACCCAAAGGAAAAAGTCTTGTTATATAAGCAAAGTATAAAAATATAAAAGCTAAAAAAAATGATGGGCTGGATATGCCTAAATATGAAAAAAATAAAATAATTCTATCAATAAATTTATTTTTAAAATAACCACAAATAATTCCTAAAGGTATAACTAAAATCCAACTAAAAATAATAGTAGAAATTGATAACAATAAAGTATTAAATGTTCTTGAAAGTATAATTTTTTTAACCGGTGCCTGAAATGAAAAAGAATAACCAAAGTCAGCTTTTAAGATGTTTTGAAGCCAAATAAGATATTGAACGACAGGGGGTTTATCTAAAAAAAACTTTTCTTGATAAATCTTAATTGTTTCTTTATTAATCTGCGGATTTAGTTTAAGATTATCTAAAAAATTTCCAGGCGCAAGTTGAATAAATAAAAATGTAATAAAGGTAATTCCTAAAAGAAGTGGGATAGCCAAAAAGAGTCGTTTTAAACTATACTTAAACATATTTTTTATTTTTTAGTTTTCATATAAACATATTCTATCTGTGAAAATGCTCCACCATAAATAGTTGGATATAAATTTTCAAATTTATCCCAAATCGCATAAAGAGAATAGCCTAAAACTGTGTATATAAGTGGAAGGTGCTCTGAGACTATATATTGCCAGTCATAAAATAGTTTTTTTCGCCCTACTTCATCACAAATTATAGCAGACTTGTTAAAAATATCATCTATCTTGACCTCATAAGGATGTTGTGCTTTTTTAGTTGGGTTCCACACATGTAAATCTCCATTGCTTGCCCATACATTTTTACCAAAATATGGCTCAATCCCACCTGTCAGCCCAATTAAAACCATCTCCCAGTCATAAGTAGCAGTTAACTTTGTCACTAAATTATTAAAATCAAGTGGCAAAAAATTTATTTTAAAACCAATCGCCTCTAAATCTTTCTTTATTATATTTGCAATTATAATTCTCTCAGGACTATTTGAATTTGTAAAAAAATCTATTTCTAACTTATTGCCCGAACTATCTTCTAAAATCCCATCTTTATTTTTATCGTTAAATCCTAAACTAAAAAGTAGTTTTTTTGCTTTTTTGGGATTATAGTTATATTTTTTAACATTGTCTGTGTAAAAAATTTTATTTGCAGGGCTTTCTGGTGAAAATTGTTCAACCCCTAAACCTTGCAAAACCAAATCTATTATTTTTTTTCTATTTATTGCAAAACTTATGACTTTTCTGAAAATTTTATTTTTAAACCAAACTAACTTATGGGGTTCTATAAAAGGTTTTTTAGTCTGCGGATTGATATCTGGGTTTTGATTTAAAACTAAAAAATTAGAGCCAAAAGTTACTCCCAAATTATAAATACTAAAACCTCTTTTTATCTGTGGCCCTAATACAGCCAAATCTTTTGGACGCAAAGCGTAAAGATCAACTTCTCCCTCTAAAAATTTTAAAAGTGCACTATCAGGATTTGGTAAAATAACAAATACAATTTCATCTAAATATGGTAGCCTATTGCCGCAAGCATCTTTTTTCCAATAATAAGGATTTCTTTCTAAAATTACCTTTTCTCCTGCAAGATATTTTTTTATCCTAAAAGGTCCTGTGCCAACAATGTCTTTTGGGTGAGTATCTAAACCTAAACTAAAAGTAAATTTATTTTCTCTTACTAAACTCTGATATTTATGCTTTGGTAAAATATCTTGAGAAAGAGCTCGTAAAAAAGGGCAAAACCTTTCTGGCAAAATAAATTTTATTGTATAATCGTCTATTTTTTCTACCTCTATATATTTTCCATTTATAGTAAAAATGTCACGACTGCCTGTTGGAATATTAGGGTTATAAATTAGTTCTTTGAAAGTAAAAATAACATCGTCGGCGCTAAATCTTTTTCCATCAGACCAAAAAACATCATCTCTTAAATAAAAAACCCACACTTTCTGATCATCAGTTTTCCAACTTTTTGCTAAATTTGGTAAAACTTCTAAAGTTAGGGGATCGGTTCTGGTTAAACCTTCAAAAATTAGACCTGTTATTGCGGTTGTAGAAGTTTCTTTTGCAACTATTGGATTAAAAGATTTTGGGTCAGAACTTATCGACAAAAATATCCTGCCACCACTTTTCCCACAGTTAAACTTATAACTTGTAAACGGTTCTTTCCATATTTTTTCTGCTTTCAAGTTATATAATAAAAAAAATGAAACAGTTAAGAATAATACAATTTTAAAAATATTTATTCGCATATTCTTGAAGATTTATAAATCTTTAGTTATTAAATCATTAAAAATTTATAAATGTTTTTTATTTTAACATATACAAAAAAAGTTTCTATAATTTTCCACTTCGTAAGTGGAAAGAGGTTTAATGGGAAGGGGGAATTTGTTTGCGCATTTTAAGCAATGCTTATTTTATGCAACATAATGGCTTCATTACTTGTAAAAACAAATTGAAAATATCCACATTTAGAAGAATTTTTTTAAAAAAGAAGCCCCTTGTGATTTCCTACCATTATAAATCAAAACCTTCAAAATTCTGCCTTAGCGTAAAACTTGCTTGATATAGATTTAGAAGTTTAGCATTTATTAATATTGTAGAAGAGGCTGTTACTGATAGAGAATCCTCTTTCT
>JAMWCT010000015.1 GCA_023819525.1 Candidatus Omnitrophota bacterium | reverse complement strand
TACTATTGTCATATTTAGTCCAAGTTAGACCATCTGATGAAGTTGCATAATAAATTCTCCAATTTGTTCCATCAGAACCGCCATACCACATTTTGTATGTATCGCCGTCTTTGATTACGCTTGGGGTAGAAACGTGGTAACTATCTCCTTTTCCTGATGTTCCGAGGGGTATTCTTCCGTTTGTTGAAGTTGTATCGGAGTTGGCAGGGACAGTATTATCATATTTTTTAAATTCTAAAACCGTTCTAAAATCGCCCGAAAACGAGGTGTAATCATTAACGCCATCAAAAGAAGAGCATTTTCCATAACCTAAATCGCAAGAAGCATTAGAAAAAGCACCGTTATAATAATTTCCGTGATTTTTATTGCTTGACAAGTCAAAAACGGTTGTTGAAGTATCGCCATCAAAACTCCAATAGCCAAGAAGAGCATCATAAGGAGAAGCAGAGTTATTTATCTCTAAATGAATGAAGTTTGAGTTTGCTTGTGTTTGGTTTAGCGTCGCCTCTGTTGTAAAGTTATAAACCTTTGTGATTATTATAGAGTTCTCCCCATATTTTATATAATCTCTCTCTTCTGGATTAAATAAATCATAATAGCAGTATTTTAATTCTTTTTCATCTTCTTTGATTGTGAATGGTATACTTTCACTTAATTTATCAACCTCAAAGGTTTTAGGCATAACCAAATAAAGTTTTATCTCTGCTTCTTCAATACTCTTTATACTATCTTCTTTATTAAAAACATAAAAATAATCGCCCTCTCTTATAACTTCCTTATCTTTAATATTCGGGGAACATATTTCTACTACCGTCCAATTCTCATATTCTCCTTCTTTTAAACCTAAAAATGCCAAAATCTTCGTCCAGATGTTAGAAACAACAACCTCTTTTGTGGCAATGTTAACATCAAAATATTGTTCGTTGCCTGTTTTTTCTATTTTCCAATAGTAGCTTGTTTCTTTGACTAGGTCGTAACTGAAAGAAAAAGGAATAAAACTAATTAATAAAAACAAAAGTATAAAATTTTTCATTTAACCCTCCCCTTTTATAAAACCTACTAACAGAGATAATATTGTTACAGCAATAACTGGCAGAATTGCATCAGCAACAAAACATATAAAACTATACTCAATAGAGCAATAAAGATTGTCCTTTAAAAAAACAACACCACTATAAAGCAACGGAGCCAAAGCTACAAGAGAAAGGAAAATAAATAAAGTCATTATAAACCTCCCCATTAAATTTGAGTTACTTAATTCCATATTTATTTTAAAAGATTATTATATATAAATTTATACAAGACCATATAAATCTACATCTTCCTCGTTTATTTTTAAATCCTCCATTTCTACCTCTTGCTTTTTAATTAAACCCAATTCTAACCTACTCCTCTTTAAGTACCCTGCTGCTGTGCTGTCAGATATTTTAAGCTGGGCAGCCATAAGCCCCCTTGCCCCTTGCTTAATTTTTCCTTCCGCTTCTAAAACAGCATAAACTTTAAAAATCTCTTTTAATACCTCTTTTCTCAATTCCTCTTTTGTATAATAAGCTTCTTTATCATCTTCTGCATATTTCTTTCTATCTTTAACTTCCTCATAAAGGTTATACTCTTCTTTTGAAATATTTTCCCATCGGAGAAAAGATAAAAAGTTCTCTGTCCTATAACACCCTTCTATTGTTCCTATTACCTTCCCGTATTTTTTAACGAATTTTTTAACTAATATATTATTTTCTTTTAAATTCCAGGGGTCTTCTTCTCCGCTTAAGGTCTGTATAGGTCTAAAAACTACTGCCAATCCTCTTTTTATAACAAAAATCCACAATCTTAACCTTGATTTTCTAATATCCGGATCCATATCCGAAAAGAATGGCTGTATAAAAATTAATAAATGCCTTTTACTCCTACAAACATTTAAAGCTCTTATTAACTCTTTTTGGGTTCCTTTATTCCAATCTCTTTTATAAAGCAAATTTATCGCTTCATCTAAAATAAAAGCACTTGGTGGAAAAGCCTCTATTTTACTCATAAATTCATTTCTTGAATAGATGCAATTCCTATCATCATTATAACGCCTATCAAATAATTTGGCTATTTCTCTGGCTAAAACCGACTTTCCTTCACCTGGATAGCCCGTTATCATCATAGTTGTATCTTTTTCTACTCTTGTCAATGATTTGGAATATTTAGCTAAATGCTTCGGGGTTATAACCTTCTTTAAAAGTATCTCTTTATCATCAAATTTAAACTCTTTCAAAGGATTAACCATTTAACCAATCTCCTCATCCACAAAAGATTTGAATGATAAACTTCTTTTGCTTTTAGGAAAGATTAGATTATTCCTTCTTAAAATGCTTAAAAGAATTTCATAAGCATTAAAAAGATATTGCGTCGCTTCTTCTATATTATAATCTCCAAGTTTTTTTGCTATTGTTAAATTGAGCTCAACAACCTCTAAATCCCTTTTGTCTACTGTCAGTTTAACACCCTCAATTTTACTTTTAACAACCCCTATTCTCCCCAAAGCTGTCCTAAAACCAGAAATAGAGCCATTAAAAGATTTAGCAAGATTTGTAGTAATGACATCATCAAGTAAAGCAAAACTTGATAAAAAGTGCATTTGAAGATTAAAGCGGTTATAATCTTTATCCTCTCTTGTAAATATATTAACCATTTTTAGATATCTCCTTTAATTCTTTAATTGCTTCTTCTAAAGGATAACTAATTTCAACAAAATCAATAATATCAGAAAAAAAGGCAGAGCCAAAAAGTTCTTTAACTTTTGCTATTTTTCTTCTTACTTCTTTATTTTTTATATTCCCCTTTATATGCACTATTGGTTTATTGTCTCCTCTTCTAAATACATCTAATGTTATTTCCCCCTTTTCAAATTTTACTCTGGGTATTTCGGTCCACATCTTCTTATGGTTAAGAGAAAAGTTTTAGTATTAAATATATTGCCACGAAGCCAATTAAAGAGCCCACAAGTATTTTCTTCATAGATAAACTTTGCTTTATCTTCTGTTCCATTATACCTGTTTTTAAATACAAATAAATTGCTTTCTGCACCCTCTCGGAGAAAATTTCACTACTGATATCATTGTAGGGATTATAAGAGGTGGTTATCCCCTCATAAACATCAACAAGAGGTATTGAAAACTTCTTTTTATCCAAATAAAAGTCAAAATAGTAAATACTTTTTTCAGGCACATAATATGCTATATCATTAATATTCACAATTTCGCCCTCTAACTTTCCAACTAAAAAGGAAACATTCCTATCTTTTTTTGAGTATTTCACTATTACATAAGTATGAGAGGCATCCTTTTCTTTTAGCTTCAAATAATCTTCTATGACTTTTAATAAACTACTTGTTAATTTGCCTTTTCTTCTAAAAAAATTAAACATTATATAAACCTTCACCCCCCTTCATATTTTTTTTATCCACTTGAACAACAGCAGAGGACTGCCTTAAATTTTCAACAAGCGTTCTTTCTATAAGGAAGCCGTTTTTTGATAAGGAGTAATTCTCTATATCCATAACATTTAAAGAAACAAGTTCACTTAAAACTTTCCAGCCATAAGAGTATAAAAAATTCATAAAAGCCCTTTTATCAAGTAATAAAGAAATTTCTTTTTCTGTTAAATTAGCAATTTTTTGGTTCGACTTTGCATTTATTACTTCAGAAGCAAAATCGTGTTTATTCTCTACCCTATTGATTAAACGAGGATTATTTTTTATTAACTCATCAACTTTTTTAGCATACTCTCTTAATTTCTCTAACTCTTCTAAACTCTCGTCTTTGTTATTCAACTCTTCCAATGTTTCTGTTTCATCTATTTCTGGCTCAATTTCTTCAATTATCTCATCTTCTGCCATTTTAATTTTCTGGCAACCACTCCCAAATTGCCCAAATAGAAGATACAAAAGCTAAACCATAAAATAATATTGTTAAACTATCACTAATATTTGTATTACTTAACCCTGTTGGCAAAAAAGAAATAATTAAACCACAAATGAAAAAACCAATAGAAGAGAAGAATAAAAAACGAGTGTCTTTACTAATAGCATAAATAGAGGAAGCAACAGATAAAAAGAAAGCAATAAAAAGAAAGATAGTATAATAAATATCCGTTTTAGAATAGTTTGAAGGCAAACCATCATAAGTAACTAAAAAAGAAACCGCAAAAGTTTTTTCACAACCATCGGAAATACCTAAAAAATCGTGCCTACCGACTTCCGAAGGGGTATAATTATAAATAAAAGAGCCACTGCCGACAGAGGTCATATTCTCATTTATAAATAAAGTTTTAGTAGGCGTTTTTATACTTGATAAAGTTATATAACTCGCTTCTGAACAGGACTGAATAAAAGAAAACTCCTCGTTTAGTTTATATACGCCATAATCTTGAAGAGCGTAACAACTAAATAAAAAGAGAAAAAAACAGAGAAATAAAGAAATCAATTTCTTTCTATTTCCCTGTTTTCTTAACTTAATAAACATCCTAATGCATTTATTCTATTTAGTTATACTTAAATAACTTCTGGCCCGAAAGCTTTGACTACCAAAGCAACACCGACCGCAACTAAGGACAATGAGAAGAATGCTACTATAAGCCCTGTTACATTACTTGCAAAACCACTTATATTAGCAACAGCGTCATTAACCATAGTATTTAACGGCCCGAGAAAAGAAACTCCTACTACGATAGTTACAAAGCCGTAAATCAAATCTCTAATCATATTCATCCTCCTTAAAATCTTAAATAAAAAAGGATTTATAAATTTATACCTTCCTATATGATTTTATTTGATTATACGAACCTTTTTTGAGATTATACGAACCTTTTTTGAGATTATACGAACCTTTTTTGAGATTATACGAACCTTTTAATGGTTACTAAAAGACCTTTGTTTCCTTTGCACTAAGGTTACCTTAGTGCAAATTTAGCCTACCAAATGAAGAAATCGTCTAAAAAACCAATTCCGACGAGATTTACAAAATAGCCATTTTGTAAATAGGGACAAAAAAAATTTAAGCATTTTAAACTTAAAAGAAAAATAATCTTATTCATTAAAAAAATAATAGCATCTTATTTTAAAAGGAATATACTTTTTATACTATTTTTCTTTTATATAAATGTTATTACAAGATCTAATAATTATAAAATAGATTATACGAACCTTTATTTCCTTTGCACTAAGGTAACCTTAGTGCAAGAATTACTTTTTTCTACCATCTTCTAAAATCTCCTTATTCTTTTTATAAACATTTTCTATTGCATTTTTTGGGCTAACATATCTTAAAGAAGTTTCTAACTTTTTCCAACCGAACCACTCTTTTAAAGAATATGGGTCAACCCTTTCAGATAGCACCGTAGCGAGAGTGTGCCTAAATAAATGGGGATACATATTAGGATTAGCAAATTTAATCTCTTTATAATAATATTGTCTTGTCTTACTAAAAATAAATTCATTTTCTTTGAACCCCATTGCTTTGAGATAGGGCAAAATAATCTTTTCAAACAAAACCTCTCTAACAAGTTTAAGCCGTCTTTTTATAGGGATTTGCCATTCCTTTTTTCGCTGTTTAAGAGTTATCATTTCAATATACCAGCAATCTTCATCTATCTCTATATCTTTCGCTCTTATGCTTTTAACCTCTGAAATTCTTGCCCCTGTTAAATATAGTATGGCAATTAATACTTTTATTTCATTAGACCTTGCCCTGTTTATTGTTTCTCTTAACTCCTTTTCAGAAATTATGTCTTCTCTTATGGTTTTTATCTTTGGCATTTTTTCTCCTTAAAAGAGATAAATAATAATAAAGAGAGAAAACAGAAAAAGCCCAAGAGAAAACTAAAACAGCGAAACTAAAACTATTAATGTAGTTTAAAGTAACTATAGCCAGAATACTAAAAACGCCTACAACTAAAAAAAAAGCTAACGCCCTCAACTCATAAATTAAATTTTTTTCTATCATAATAAACCAAGAGTTTTTTTAAACTCTTTTAACCTCCTTTCATTCCATTTAAGTAATAGCTCTTTCTCTACATCAAAATTGACATTAAAAAATCTTTCTCTCTCTACTTTATCCCCTTCAATAATAAGATTAATCTTAATCATCATTCTTATTAATTCCCTCGCCTGTTCTTCTTTAATTCTAAAAACGTGCGTAAAATGGTTTAACAACTCTTTATAAGAGAATGGGAAAACCTTATACTTCTCTTTCAAAGTTTCAACGAGATAGATTAATAAACTCTGCATAAGACCTCCCAATATTAAAATACTCCTTACAGGTTAAACCTAAATGTTTAATATAACAATAAGCACAAGGGTCTCTATAAACTTTTATAGCATCCCTAAACTGAAATAATAAAAGTATAATAACAACTATAACCAATAAATCTGTTAAATTCACCTTTCTAATCTCATTCAACCACCAATTTTTAGAGCGGAAGTTTTCTAAAATGTTCTTTAACTTCATCTTCTCTATTAAATAATTTATTTATTAAACTATCAAAAAAAACACTCGCTTTATTAAAAATATAGTTTAAAGGTTTAGATATAATCCCCCAAAAAGATTTTAAGGTTTTCTCTGCATTATCAAAATTCTTCTCCGCATCTAAAAAAATATCTCTTTTCATTATACCTCCAGCTCCGCCCTATTTAATACGATTTTATTTCCCCTATCCGCTTTAAAGTCTTTTATAAATTTCTCTGTTATTTCATTATAATCTTTCGCTTTTTCAATTACCTCTTTTGTTTCCTCAAAATCTTCTTTGAATTTATTATTTTTAATAAAACCATCATAGTTATAAAGACTATAAAAATCAAACCACTCCTCGCTTCCAAAATTAAATAAAACCTTCTTATCCTCTCTTATTAGTATTACTATTAAATTGCTTCCCTTAAGGATAGTCAAAAAATTTGCTTTTAATTTCATTATTATTTAAACTTTTATTTATAATCGCAAGATTTTTATAAAGCCGATATTTTGAAGCGTGAGAAAGAAAACTTAAAAATAAAGTAAAAACAATAGCTAAATAAAGAAAAGCATAAAGATTTTTATTTAAACTAAAACTAATGAGAGAGGTTATAAAAAAGAACACGGCCGCTAAAAGAGTTAAGATAGAGCTAAACAACTCTTTTTTAACCATTTTGATAGCTCCAACGCCAAAAATAAAATCCTCTAACTTATTAAAAGCTTTTTTGAGTAACATAAGAATATTTACAGCATAAACTTTATAAACCTTTAGTAATACTTAAAAGTGGTTATAAAGATTTATAAAGTAAGGAAATATAAAAAGAATATGGCAAGATACAGAAGAATAAACCTTTATGGAAAGCGTTATGTAATAGAACTTTTAAAAACAGATATAACCGACCTGAACTTAAAGGTAGGACAAAAGGTCAATATAGAAGATATTGAAATAAAACAAGAAAGTTAATATTAACTAAATTAACGTAGGAGGTAAAACAAAATGGCAGAAGAAAAACCAAAAATAACCGACTGGCTTGAAGAAGAAGCAAAAGCAATACAAACAAAAGAAATAAGCAACGAACTACCACCATCTTTAAAACTTGAAAGCGGAAAAGTTTATAAGTTTAAAGTGGATTTCTCTGAAAAGTTTAACTTTTGGACATCTCCAGAAGGTATTATAAAAGCAATAATCCCTGTTGAGCATAAAGGAGAAAAGAAAACCCTTTGGCTTAATAAAAGAAACCCTCTTTATAGAGAGATAGTAACAAGAGGATTAAATGGACAGAATGAGTTTGTTGTTTCTGTTACAGGGATACAGAAAGATACAAAATATACTTTAGTTAATGAAGATTAACTAAAATCTTTTTGTTTATTTATTTTTCTTTTTTGTTTATTCATATTGTCAGGAATATTTCATTTATTTCAAATTCACCTATTTAGTGTTCATTTTGTAATTTCATTAGGAATTTTCATAAAACAGAACCAGTGGGTGTTTCCTCTTTTTGAATTTCTTGTTCTATGACCAAACAAAGGCTCCCTACCAAGAACCTCTAATAATTCTTTAATTTTAATGTCGTGGTCTCCCCATTTAAATATTAAAACACCATAATCATCTAAAACTCTCCAACACTCATCAAACCCTTTTTTTAAATCTTCTTTCCAAGTGTTTTTATCTAAATATCCGTATTGATAACCAATTATAAACTGATGGTGGTCTTCTCCTCTATTTCCCATATTAAAGTTTTTTATGAAATTTTCTGAAACATTTTTTAAAAATGGCGGATCCAAAACAACAAGTTTAAAAGATTTGTCTGGAAAATCTAATTTTCTAAAATCCATTAAAATATCAGGTTTAACCTCTATTTGCCTTCCATTACGAAGAAATCCTTTTTCTTCTATTCTGTTATCTATATAAATTGCATTGGGGTGTTCCTTATTAAACCAAAACATTTTACCCCCGCAACAAGCATCCAATATAAATTTATCTTTCATTTTTGTTTAATCATCTTTAATTTACTTCTGTTTTCTATTAGATATTTGGCAAAAATTTTTGAACTCTTTCTTTTTTTTGTTTATTTATTTTTTTAAATCTTTTTAAATGATGTAGTGAATGGTAAATAAAAAGCACAAGTAAAAAAGAAGCAATCGATATAAAAATACCATCGACACTCTCACATTTAACTTTTGAACAATTAATATCCTCACACTTGGTGTTTCCACAATTAAAGTAATTACATTTAAGGTTATAGCATTCAATATTCCAGCATTCAAGTTCTTTGCAATCGATGTTCTTGCATTTGATATTCATACAAAAAATATTTTCACAGCGAATATCCTCGCATTCAATGTTCCCGCATTTAATATCTCTGCATTCAATGTTCCCGCATTTAATATCTCTGCATTCAATGTTCCAGCGGTTAATATCATTCCAGCATTTAATATCATATCGTCCCTCATCCTCACAGATTATGTCACCTTCAACCTTTAAATCATCGTTCAAGATATAATCTTTTTTTAAAATCAAATTCCCTTTAATTATTTTCATTTTTTAAGAATAGACATTTATTTTCCCTTCTCCTTTTAATTTATTAAACCATAAAAGAATAACGCCAGAATGTTTTGAGGCTTTCCTCATCTGTTCTAAAACCTTTTTTGATGGTTTTTTATTTGTTTTAACCTGAAATAAAACGAATTGTTTGCCTTTTGAAGCACAACCATCAAAACTTAAACCCTGAAAATAAACATCTTTACTGTATCTTGTATGCAAAAAAAAGTGTATATCTTTGTAACCCTTTTCTTCTAACCACCCTCTTGTTAAAGAGTTAGCTAAATACATCTTTTGCCTGTTGTTCATAACTTGCTCCCGATGAATAAAGGTTCATCATAATTTTGTTTATAATTTTCTCCATAACGATTATAAAACCTACAAATTTGGTTTTTTGAGCAGTATAGGTTACAAAAATCTTCTGCTATTCTAAAACCAATTTTATCTATTATAGTTATTAATTTACACTCATCACCACCAGATAAGCTTCTTAAAACCCTTTTTTCAAAATTTATCTTTTCTCTTAAATTATAGCATTTTTTTCTTTTCATTTGAACTCATCTAAAAACCTTAAATTTTGTTTTTCTTGTATTGTTTTCCTTATTTCAGCCGATTTAATTCTTTGCAATTGTAACTGATGGTCGAATTTTAGGTTTTCTATTTCTATCTGTGCCTTTTTCTCTGCTTCTATCTCCTCCATTCTAAACTTATGCTCTAATTCAATAAGTTCTCTTTCAGTGTCTTTATTTCTTTGTTTTTTCATTTTTATCTTTTTTTAAATCTAAAATATGACTTGATATTATAAGACGAAGACATAAAAGGGTCATTAAAATACCACTTAAAAGACCCAAGCTATAAAAATAATAAAATAACATTGAAAAAACAAGAAAAGAAGTTGAAACAAAATCCAAGAAAAACATTTTATTTATATCATTTCTTTTATCTCTCTTATTTGAAGAATAAATAAATAAATGATAAAGAATTAGACGAAAACAGAGCAAAAGCAATAATAGAATTTTAAAATTCAAACTAATACTCTGGTTTAGGTTATAAGATAAAAACGAGAAAATCAAAATAACAAAACCCGTTATTCCTATATCTGTTAGTATTACTATTTCTTTATTATCCATTTTAATCTTCCAATTGCGAGATATTTAATTCTTTGAACATCTTGTTAATTTCTTCTTTTATCATTTCTTGCTTTTTTTTAGTATAGTTAAGATAAAAGATTTTATCATCAGTTTTTGTTTGTTCTTTAGAGTTTTTATTTATCCCCTTTTCCATAAATTAAATAAAAAATAGGAGTTTAAAAATCTTTACTTTAACTTTATAGTAATAATAAAGTAAAAATAAAGTTAAAAGATTATTTTCCCAATTTTTAACCATAAAGTTAAATTAGTAAAGTCATATAAGACTGATAATTTATGGTTCAATTTATGTTTTTTAGTATTTGTTTAATACAGACCTTTATTTCCACTCCCGAGAACACAATCGCAATCCTTATAAACATAAAAAACTCCCCCTCGTGAAAAACTTTCCTCGGGATTGGCTATGTGTTCTCGGGAGTGGAAACAGAGGTTATCATTAACTCTTATATTATCCTTTTTATAAACTTTAAAAAGTTATAAAAATAATAAAAGTTTTTATTTTAATAAAAATCAGTGAAATTATTCTCTAAATTTGAGTTCCAAGTATGGACTATATGGAAGAGTATTTTTTCTAATTTCTCATAATCTTCTTCTTTTGCTGTAAAACTTTCATCATAATCTTTAAATAAGCACCTAAATTTAGTAATACCATCCAAAATTAAAATCGTATGGTGTAATCCTCTGCTTTTCCATATCTGTTTCATTTGGTCTTCTGTTTCCATTACAGATTTATTAAAAATATTTTTAACCTTCTCCATATTAAAATTAACTAAAAATGTTTGACAGCTATCATAAATGGTTAAAAAATCCTGTCTTTTTCCGAGAACACAATCGCAATCCTTATAAACATAAAAAACTCCCCCTCGTGAAAAACTTTCCTCGGGATTGGCTATGTGTTCTCGGGAGTGGAAACAGAGGTTATCATTAACTCTTATATTATCCTTTTTATAAACTCTCTCTACCTCCTCTCTATCCTGAACCCAGATTAACATTCTTGAAAGGGTTGTATTATCAAGAACGCTCAAATGTTGTGCAAGGTTTGATTTGCCTTTTAAAGGATTTGTCGTTATACAAACTTTTGCTGTTGCCTTTACAACTGTTGAATTGTCATTTCCTGAACCAACAAACCTTTTTTTATGCTCTAAAAGCATATTTAACTCACCAAAATAATTATTTACATCAACATGTTGGTTTTGCATAGCATTTGCTACCATTTTCATTAATTCATCTATAATGGCAACCCTGTTGCAATTACAAATATAACCTAAATTTGCTGGTTTTTCTTTAAAACTCGGCACAAGAACCTTCATTCTTGAGGTTCCAGCCTCTAAAATACCCAACTCTTCTTTAAACTTAAAATCTATGGTCTCGGCTTCGGTTGTTTTTCCTGTTCCTACGGGTCCGATTTTAAGAATATGTAAAGGATAACCCTCATATTTTGAAGAAAGAAACTGCGCTATTCTTAACTCATTAAAATCTTGACTAAAATCGTATATTTTTCCATCATTATGTGTAAATATATAATCTTGAAAACCCTTATAATCCCATCCGTTTTTTTCAGCTAACTCTTTTGTAAACTTCACTAATTGGTCTTTTGGGATTACTTTTACCGCTGGTTTTGTTTCTTTAACTATAAACAAAGTAGAGATTTTATTTAGTTTTAAATTTTCCCCGATACCTGATGTGTCTTCTAATTCTATTTTCATCCCGCTAATTTCTGAATATTCTTCAGATAAGGGCTCTCTTGATAATAAATAATACTCTTTTCCTTGTTCTATTAACCTATAAACCCAAAAATCAAAACACAACTTTGCAATTTCTTTTCCATCATATCGCTTATCAAAATAATCATCTATAAACTTGAATTGTTTTATAAACTCAACTGCCCCCCCTTTATTTTCAACTTTTTTTTTCTCAACAATAGTCAATAAATTTATTTTTTGGATTGTTCTATGAACTAATTGTGGTTTTCCTTTACAAAAATCATAGTCGTGTGCTAAAAAAACCAATCTATCTTCTTTACTCATAAAATTTATTGCTTCGTTTTTTGCTTCTTTCCATGTTCTTATATTCTCAACCCAGTTAATCTCTTGAGAAGTATAATTCGGAGATGCAACATCTTTAAGAGGATTTTCTAACATCTCTATAAATTTCATTCTTTTAAGAAATATAAGGTTATCATCCATAAATCACTCCCAACCCTTGTTTATTAATTTATTATACCACCTATCAAAATCATCCTCATAAACCTCTTCTTCATCAAAACCTAAATCAGTATAACTCATACAACCTCCTTTATTAAAGAAATATTGGCTAGCGGGACTTTAATAATCCCTTGTTTATCATCATCTATTTCAATAAAAAATTTATCTTGGGATATAAATCTACCTTCGTATTTGTAACCAGAATTTGTCAGAATTTTTATTCGTTTGTTCGTTTCCATAATACTCTTTATTTTAACCCATTTTTAAATGTTTCTTATCACTTTATAGTATAAACATTAATGTCGCCTATTACCACCAAGCATAAGGGTCTTTTTTTCTTTTCTCCCTTAACCTATTATAAACCTGCTCTCTTTTCTTTCTTTCCCTTTCTCTTAAAATTCTTATTTTCTCTAAATCTTTATAATAACTTTGTTTTTTAATTTTAGGTTTATTAATAGATTTTATGCTTGGCTTTATATTTTTTATAATTTTAGAAGAGAAGCTTATTAAAGGAGCTATTTTTGAGTTTTCTTTTTTTAGTTTTTTATACTCTTCTACTTTCTTTTTTAATTCTTCTTTTCTTTTTTTCTCGAATTCTCTCATTTCTTTCTTCATCCTTTCTATTTTTAATAATCCTTCTATTTCATTAAGCCTTTCACTTATTGTTTTTGGTTTTTTGAATAACATCTTTTTTACATTTAAATTTATCTCCATATGTCTAAAAAAGATTTAGTTTTTTTCCTTGCTCTCTGTATCTCCCCAACTTCTCCTTTTGTTGATAGCCTCTTTTCTCTTCTCTGTATAAACAAATCACCTTTCTTATAAAAATCCTCTGGCATACCCCAATAGCTTGCTTCTTTATTTTTGACTTTTTCATTAGTCTTTTTTATTCTAAATGTGGCTGCTAATGTTTTCCTTGCTACCATTTCACCTGTTTTTAAAGCTTCCTCTTTACTTAAAACGCCAGAGACTGGGATAAACTTTCCTTTTCTCCTTACTTCTGTTATATAGCCAAAATCAAAAATATCTCCACTTTTTTTAACTTTAATATTTTTGGCACCACTAAAAGAAGTGGGTTTTATTTTTATTAAAGGAATTTGTGGCATTTTTGGTTTTAAGTTTATGCTTGAGGTTGGTGTTGTTAACTTTAAATTACTTAAGCCGCTAAAAATGTCCTTATTTAAACTTTTTTGTAAAGGTTTTAAAACCAATTTCTGGCTTGTTTTAGTTAAAGTATTTGGTTTGATATTTTGTTTGTTATCTTTTTTTTCTATACTAAAACTTCCTATTTTCTGTTTAGGCATATCAAAAATTCTTTCCTTATTAACGCTTTTCTCTAAAGATAGCGGTTTTGTTTGGGGCTTTGTTATCTCTGTTTTTTTAATTTTTGGGCTTAAAATTAAACTACTGAAATGTGCTTTTTCCTTTTCCAATGGGCTTATCTTGATCTTGATGTTGTCTGTTTTCAGTTTGGGCAAGTTACCTAAAATATAGTCGGTTTTCACTATCTCCTCTGTTTTCGTTAAACTTTTAACTCCCTTATCATTCCAAAGTTCTGACAAGGGCTTATTAGCTTCTGTTTTAGAGAATGTTTTGGAAAGGGGAGTTTTTGTATAACCTAATGGTGTTTTCTTAATATCCAAAAAGTTAAAAATATCTTCTCTTGTTTTTCCCTTAAACAAACCAATTTTTTTATAAAAATCTATCTCGCCTAAAGGTTTAGTTTTACTTACCTCTAAAACATCTAAAGAACCTCTTTCTATAATTCCGTCTTTAAATAATTTGCTTTTATCAATTTTTATAAGCTTATCGCTTACTATAAAATTATAAAAATCCTCCCTTTCCGTTTTGCCAAAAAGTTTTTTTGATAAAAATTCATACTTCGCTCTTTCTATTATAATATTATTATTGTCTAATACACTACTTTTTACTTTTTTCCCTATAACGATTTTAGTCCCTATCGGTTCGACCTGTATTCTATAAACTTCTATATTGTTTTTTGTTTTTGTTACGGCAGGTTTTTTTATTATTTTGGCTGTAGTAACCAAAAAAACATTTTGGTTTAAAGGGCTCTGGGTTTTTATTACTATATGTGGATTTGTTATTTTCCCTGTTTTTGTATAATTAAACAAAACTTCTATAGGTCTATTTAAATATCTCCCATTTATACTATACCATAATTTTTCTTTTCCTACTATGCCAGTTTTAGCTGAAACAATGGAATTTTTTATTACTTTTAAACCTCCCTCATCTAATACCAAACTATCCTTTTTTAAACCAAGTTCTTTAATTAATTTATCTTTTAATAAAACGCCTTTTTCATAACTTAAACCTACATACTCGGTTTTCTGTAACCCTTTCCCGTATTTAGTTCCCCCTTCTCTTAAAAAGATATTCTGTATTTGCAACTTCTGATACATATTTTCATTTATCGCTAATCTCATTTTATAATTGTTATAAGGGATTTCTGCATAACCTCTATTTAAATTTTCTGCTGTAAAAATCTTCTTTTGTAGTGCTTCGTTACCAGCCAATTGTTTATTTATATTTAAATTAAACTCCGCTCTTGCTTGGTTATATTTAGCTAAACCTTTATAACTGCCTGCAATACCCCCAGCAATAGAAACAGAAGCTACAAGTGCTGTCGGTCCGACTATATTAAAAACTTTTTCTTTTGTTAAGCTCCCAGCATTATGTTCTTCTACTAACCTATTAATAATATTTGCTGTAGAGTAAACCAAATTTCCGGTTCCTAATGCTGTAACTGCTACTGCTGCCCCTTTTGCTAAACCGCCATAAGCCCCAACCAAAGCAGGAGCCATAAAATAGCTTGCAGCATAAGAAGCAACAGCTGTTGCCGTTAATTTTGGTATAGAAATAGTTTGTTTCCAGATGGTTTTATCTGCAAATTTGCCAAGAAGTTTTTCTCTTTCTTCTATTAACCTCTTTCCTTCATTATTAACAAAATTTTCTTCTAATTCCTTAACTTTTTTCTCATATTCATTATTTAGCTCTTTTATTTTTTTATCTATACTCGGGTCATATAGAGATGATGGTTCTGAAAAAAGTTTATTAATCTCTTTCTCATAATCCAAACTAATCGCCTCAAATTTTGGTTTAATGCTCCTTTCAAATAAGTTTTGGTAGTCCCTTTCTGTTATTTTAGCCAAGCTCCTTAAGGCTACTTCTGTATTATAAGGTAATGGGTTCAATTTAAAAGCATCTTCCCACTTTAAGTTTGATAAGTTATAAACCTCGTAAAAACTTTTATTTGTTAAACTTAAATACTCAATTGTTTTGCTCTTATTTATCCCTTCCTCTAATGTTAAAATATTGGGTAGGGGTTTCCCTTCAGGTGAATAAGTCGTTGTTTGTTTCATAGCTAATTCTTTTGGTATCTTATTAGTTGGATAAGGATATGGTTGAACATCTGTTTCGGGCAAAGGTATTTTTAATTCCTTTTCTTCTGTGGCTTTACTTTCCACTTTTAAATTAATAATCTCATCTTTATTTTTTGGGTTTTGTAGCTGTATTAAATAACTACCATCACCTAAATTTTTTTCTACTCTATTCCAAGAAGCATAATACTGCGGTATATAAACCAAATCCTCTTTTTTGCTTCCAGGCGGAACCCACTCTTTATTTTTTGTTGGGTAGAATTCGCCCGTTTTTAAATTATAAACGCCTTCTACTTTAGATTTTTCAATAGCTTTATTTATTTCCCATCTGCTTGCATAATCACTTAAACCATACATCTCTTTTAATTTTTTAAAATCTTCACTTTGTCTAAATTTTTCTAAATTCTTTTGCTCCTCTAAAGCCGCTCTCGCTTTATCTTTTTCGTAATAAATAACATCTCTGGAGTATTTTATAACTTCATCAGCATAAGAGGAATTGCCTAAAATTTCCAGTGGGTCTTGTTTCTTTTCAAATTCTTCTTTTTCTTTTTTCAATATTTCTAATCCTTTTGAATAAGCATTTAAAAAATATCTCGCTTCGTCAATTATTCTTTCGTAATCTCTCCTATAACTCGCCTCTCTTTCTTCATTTTTCGCTTTTTGATATCTGTTTATTTTATCGTTATAATGTTTTATCTTTTCTTCTATTTCTCTTATCTTTTCATTTAATTTATTAATAACTGCCTTTTTTATCGGTTCAGCCTGTCTCTCATAATGGCTATATTGTTCTTTTTTTAATCTCTCTTCTTGTATTCTTCTTACAGCTTCATTTTCCTTATTAGATAAATCTGTCGGTATTATTGTTTTCCTATTATATAACTCTGTTGCGGTTACCATAGATACTTTTATCCTCTTTTATATATAAACTTATATCCTTTCATCTGAACAGGTTTATTATCTCTTTTATATAAATTAATAAAACTATTAATAAGACGCTTACAAAAATGTAGCTACTAATTAAATAACCGAACACTAAACCATAGATTACCAAAAAGATAGTCAAAATATGTCTCCCCAAATCATACTTCATAGCATACCAGCCAAACATAGCTAATAAAACCAAAGCAAAAATAATAGGTGAGCCAAAGACGCCATAAACAAGGTTTTCAAAAAAATTTATAGCCATTAGTCCTTCCCCCTTAACCACTCTAAACCAAACCAAGTGGTTAATAAAATCATACCTACATAAAGAACATTACCGAATAAAGGAATAGACTTAAAGACATTAAAAACCCCTAAAAATACAAGCAAACCGATTAATAAAGGTCCGTAAATAAGCTCGTCTCTTTTTGTTATTAATCCTGTAACAAAAGAAGCTGCAACTGCAAAAATGCCAATTAAACCATAAACAGAAGCTTTTGTTGGGTCTAAATTCTCCTTTATATAGTCAAAAATTGTCATTGTTCCTATATCCCCAGTTACCAAAGAAGAGATTAAACTATCGCTTGGTGTTATAACCCCAAATAAACTTAAAAGTATATTTGTTGCAAATAATAGAATAATGATATTTATAAAAGCCCCCATTTTAACTATTCCATCCCCCCTTTATTAAAGCAATTGCGGTAGCTATAGATGTTATAAAGAATATTCCGTATTTGGAGAAAAGAAGAACAGCACTATTTTCGCTTTCTATACCCAAATTTAAGAAGTTTATTAAGCTCAATATAAAAACTATCGCGGTTGAAAAAACCATTATACCCAAACCATTCATTTTTACCCCCTCTATTGCAGAAGCAAGAGATATCAAAGAGAAGATTAACAAAAGGGATAATAAAAGCTTTGATTTTTGGCTTAAACCCATATCTAAACCAAAAGAAGGGTCTGAAATTTTATCTAATAAATAAGTTATATTAGTCCCTTGCCAGCTTATATTTTCTATTTTAATAACTTTATAATTTTGCATATAAGTCGTGGTTTTTCCATCTATTGTTATGCTTAAATAGGCAGTTAAACTTCCTTCTAAATTAGTTAAGTTTAGATTTTGTTTAATGGTATCTCCGCAGGCATTAGAAGAACTTAAATCTATTAGACTATTCCCGCTTTTAACTAATCTATATCTTATCCCCTCTAAAAAGCAATTCTTTCCGCTAACATTTGCCCCAAACTCTCTTTCTTCATTTGTTTTTAATATTCCTTCGCTCGGTATAAAGTTATATCTTATTATTTCTTCTGTTGTTTCTTCTCCACCACTCGCACAGCTTAAAAATACATTAAAAACATCGCTTGTCGTTACCCTTCTCTGGCTTTCTTTTGTATCGCAACCATTTGCTGAAACTATTATTTTATGGTAGTAATTTGGATTTAAAAATAAAGACGCTTGTCCTTCTTCATCTGTTTCTGTCTGCTCTACTAATACTTGTGTTGAACCGACTATTTTATAAGCGGTTATTCTTGCCCCGCTTATCTTATTTCCTGTCTCATCATAAACGCCATATCTTACTAAAATCCCATCAGATAGCAAAAGTAAATACAAAGTAATATTTTTTTCTGTGCTATTAGCAAAACTTTCTTTATCTAAAAACCTATATCTCGGTTGATAGCCTGTTGCATAGTAATAAAACCTTCCATCCATAAAAAAGTATTGTATATTCGGCGTTCCATAGATATAATAAACCCCATCGGCTACATTAATCTTCTCAAAAGTTTGTTTAAATCCCCCGCCATCTATATAATATTCATTAAGAAAATCTATCGTAGTGGAGTTTATTAAGCTGTTATCATATTCATCTTTTATATAAATATTAGCGTATTTTTTTGCTCCAGTGTCATTAACTAAAAAATTCTTAACTAAAACTTTCCTTTCATCAGAGGTTATATTTGTATTGTTATACTCGTAAACAAAATAGAAGCTTCTATTTATGTCTGCATTGACTAATTCGTGGTTTATGGTTACTTTTCCTTGATTAATAGTATAATAAATCTCATTTAAAACAAGCCAATAGCGAGTTAATAAACTTTGATTATTTAAAGAAAGGTTTAATATAAAACTTTCATTTTTTGTCTCATAACTTGTCGAATTATAAATTAAATTATTCTCAAAAACCATATAATTCCATTCAAAATTTTCTATTTTTAAATTTCCTGCCGTATCATTGGCGTAAATAGTAATATTTCTTTTCTCTATTAAGGTTATATTAGTTAAATTATAAACGCCAGAAAGTGCTCCTTCTATTGTTATATTGGTTCCGTTGTAATTATACCATAATTTATCTAAATTAACATCTTCCGCTGTGATGTTTAACTGCAAAGTTCCGTTATTTCTCCCATAGTCTATTAAAGCGGTCGGATAGTTTAAACTTATATTTGGTGCTATGTTGTCTATAAAAAATGTTCTGTTTTGTATAGCAAAACCGCAGTCCCCATCGCTGTCGCAATATTTCACATTCCATAAAACATTTGAACCTGCAGGGTAGTTTTTTGTAAAGAAAGAAGTAGTAGTAGTAGTATTAGTAACTCTTATTCCTGCTCCGTTGTTGTAAAGTTGTTGGATTTCTTGCTGCGTTAATGCTCTGTCCCAGATGCTGACTTCGTCAATTGTTGCATTAGTATATTCCCCCCAATTACTTTTTCCTATAAAATTACTCGTTCTTGTTACATTATTCACCGATGGAGAATTTGCCTCTGCTACTTTCGTCCCGTTTATGTAAAGTTTGATTTTGCTTCCATCTACGACACCAACGAGATGGTACCATTTATTTAATGAAATAGCATTCGGAGAAGTTATACTTGCCACAAGAGAGTTTCCGTTGTAGAAATCAAAATTAGGTTTTCCACTACCTGCTTCTGATAACATAAAAACAATATTGTCGCTGTTTGCCCCATTCCCCAAATCAACCAATCTTTGATAATTTCGATGTGAATAAACATAAGCCCAGCCAGAAATTGTTACATTCCCGCCAAAAGTCATAGAAGGAAGCCTAACATAATCATCCACGCCGTCAAACCTATAAGCTTTATTTATTTTCCCATCTTGATTAATTAAAACCCCATTATAAAGTGTTCCGTGATAACTACCAAAACTATCATAAGCGGTAGTTCCACTTGTTTCATCTAATGTATAATAAGAGATTAAGCCAGTTATGTTAAAAGAAATAAAGTTTGTTTCTCTTGCTTCCCAGCTTCCTGTGGAGTTATCATATAAGGTGGCATTAACTAAATAAGCCCCGCTTGTAATATTGGCAGAAGAGGTTAAAACTATACTATTATTGTATTGTATAGAGTTATCCGCAGGGCTGTTAAGAGTTACTTCTGCCTCTGCTCCCTCGCTTATATTCCCCCAAATAGCCCACTCATTTAAAATTTTGCCACTGGTTTTTAACTGCCAGTCATAAATAACCTCTGGCTTTTTACTTCCCTCTAACCTATACCTATAACTGCCAGCAGGATAAACCTCACCTAATTTTAAGGGCTCAAATGTTTTCTCTGTTCCTATTTTAATCTGTTCGCAAACTTCCTGTTTATATTCTGTTTGATTAATTTCATCAAACTTCTCTTCCTCTCTGCATTTTGTTTCATAAACATCTTTATCAACCTCCACTAATATCTTCCAATTTTTATAACTATTCCAATCAACCCAAGTTTTTTCTCCGTCGAAACTTCTTTTCCACAAAACATCTTCAATTAAAACATCATCTTTATAAAGTATTATAGTCCCATCTGAAAAGCAGTTTATACATTTTTCTGTGTTGTTTATTAAACTTATCTCTTTAACTTTTTCCTTTGTCCAGATGCCTAAAATATCCCACCATTTGCTTTCTTCTATAATATAAGTCCCGTAATTTGTTTTTACATCTCCTCCTTCTAATAATTTTTCATTTATTAAACTATCATTTTTAATAAAAGTTTCATCAACCCAGAAGGCAGAGGTTAAACTAATAGTGTTTATTAAAACTGCCAAAAATAATATTACTGCTAAATAATCATACCACTCAAAATCTTTTAACATGGCTTATACCTCTGATTATTTAAATAATTATACCCAAAACTTGTGTCTTTACAATATTTGGTTTCACTACTTGTTGCTTTCTGGCTAATCAAGGTTTTTGTTATAGAATAAGAAGTATAGTTTTGGTTTCCTGTAGTATTATACTCAAAAGTATAGTTGCCTGCTGGGAATAAACTACTATAAGGATTAACCAACTCTTCCCCTTCTAAATATAACTTACATTCTAATTGAGATGGGCAGTTCTCTCCAGATATAGTAACTAATATTGTTTCAAAAACAACCCAACCGCTATCGCTAATTAAACTTAATAAAGGCGTTGCTTTTGTTATACTAAATAAGCCACTTATAAAAGTTATATTATAATTATTGTTTACGTCTAAACTTCCCCTATTTATTGAATAATTTCCTGCGCTTTCCCCTGCTTCTCTTTCTAAACTTCCTGTTATATAATCATTATAAACCAAACTCCCAGAGGTTATTGTATAGGTCAAAGGCGGGTCGCTGGTTGAATAAACCTTTGTTTTATCGTCTGCTTTGATAGTTATCTCCCTTTTAGTTATATTAACTAAATAAATAAGAGTGTTATTATTGCCTTCCGTATCGTTAACGCTTATTAATAAATAATACTCGCTTGCGTTTAATTTTTCATCTGTCTTTAAAAATCCTGTTTTATTCATTATAAACCTACTATCATTCACACCAAAACCATCTATTTCAGCATTTCCTTTTGCTTCTGCTTCAAATTGAACCCCTTCCCAATTTTCGCTCTCCCCATAAACTATTGTTGCATTATCAGGTATTGTTATCCATTCTGGTTTTTGAGTTAAAAACAAACTAACATTACTATAAACTAATGGTGTATAAAAACTCTCATTTCCTTGCGTCGTATTGGCATAAAGTTTTATTTTTGGCTTTATATCGGTCGTATTTAAAGGTATATTTAAAGTCGCTTTTCCGGTGTTATCTAAAAATTCCTTTTCCGTATAAATATAACTTTCATCTAAAGAGCAGTTTAAAGTTAAATTAGAACAGTAGCCAATACTTACACTTATCCTACTATTTAATTTTCTCTCTTCTTCTAAAGATACTTCTATTTTGTCATAACCCGTCTCATTTAATTGTATACTACTTAAAATTACTTCTCCCTCGTCTTTAAATCTCTTGCTCTGGTTGTTATAAAACGCCTGTATTTCCGCTTGCGTTAAGGATTTATTAAATATCATAACCTCGTCTATTAAGCCATTAAAATAACTATTGCTTATAGAGAGTTTTCCTATTAACATATTTGTATGGGTTGCATAAATAGGATAGTTTGTTGCAAAAAAACCAGAGTTTCCATTTATATAACTTGCCCCGTCGGAATTAGTAATATATTGCCATTCTCCTGAAGAACTCTTTCTCCAAAAAGACACTGTTCTATTTGCTGGAGCGGTTGCATAAAAAATTCTGGGATTTGTTCCATTATGACCAACATACCACATTTTGTATGTATCGCCGTCTTTGATTATGTTTGGAGAGTAAATACCAATGCTGTCTCCTTTTCCTGATGTTCCGAGAGGTATTCTTCCATTAGTTCCTGTTGTGTCTGAATTAGAAGGAATACTATTGTCATATTTAGTCCAAGTTAGACCATCTGATGAAGTTGCATAATAAGACCTGGTATTTGTTCCATCATAACCAGCATACCACATCTTATATTTATCGACGTCTTTGATTACTCTTGAAGCATAGGCGTGGTAACTATCCCCTTTTCCTGATGTTCCGAGAGGTATTCTTCCATTAGTTCCTGTTGTGTCTGAATTAGAAGGAATACTATTGTCATATTTAGTCCAAGTTAGACCATCTGGAGAGGTTGCATAAAAAATTCTCCAATTT
>JAMWCT010000014.1 GCA_023819525.1 Candidatus Omnitrophota bacterium | reverse complement strand
TGTGTAATTGCCGGATACATATTCAATTTATTTTAATGGAGTTGACTAAAAATGAAAAGAAATACCGAGATAAAGAAAGAAGTAAAAAAGAGATATGGACAACTTGCAAAGGAAGGTTCTTCCTGCTGTCCTGATTATAGCTGTTGTGATATCGGCTATAGCATTGAAGAAATTAAGGATTTACCTTCTGATATATCGGAGTTTTCCTTAGGCTGTGGCAATCCGGTTGCTTTATCTGGTCTTAAAAAAGGCGAATTTGTTCTTGATATAGGCTCGGGTGGCGGTTTAGACGCCTTTCTTGCCTCAAAAAAGGTTGGCCCGAATGGCAGAGTTATAGGTATAGATATGACAAAGGAGATGTTGGAAAAAGCCAGGCAGAATGCCAGAAAAGCAAATTATAAAAATGTCGAATTTAGGTTAGGGGAAGCAGAAAATATCCCTGTAAAGGATAATTCAATAGATTTAGTCATGAGTAACTGCGTTATCAACCTTGTCCCGGATAAAGAAAAAGTCTATAGAGAAATATATAGAGTTCTCAAGCCAGGTGGAAGATTTATCGTTTCTGACCTTGTAACCGAGAGAGGATTAGACGAGTCTATAAAAAACAATCCTGAGAAATTAGTTGCCTGTGTTGGCGGAGCACTTACTGAAAAGGAATATATTCACACAATAAAAAAAGCGGGTTTTAAAAAGATAAAGATTCTTAAAAAAAGCTCTATGGTAGTAAGCGGAATTAATGTATTGAGTGAAACCATAAAAGGCGAAAAGAGGTGATTGGTTTATGAAAGGAGAAAAAACAATAAAAATTTTTACTTTAGAACAACAATTTCCTTGTGGTCCTCAGTCAAGTTGCTGTGGTCCAATTGGCCAGAGCGAACAAGAGGTTATGGCACTAAAAAATGCCATAGAAAAACTTGGGCTCCAAGTAGAGATATACGATGTGCAGAAGTTTAAAAACTTACAAGAGCACCCCCAAGTATTTAAGTTATTTCGGACATTTGGTCCTCAAGCAATTCCAATAATTACCGTAGGTAATGACGTTGCTTGTATGGGAAAATCTGAAATTAGCGAAACCGTTGCAGCTATAAAAAGCAAACTATAAAGGAGGTGATTTTATGCCAATCTATGAATATTTTTGTCAAGGATGCGAGAATAGATTTGAAATCAAAGCCACTATATCCGAGAAAGAAAAAGGTCTAAAGGTAAAATGTCCCAGATGCGGAAGCGATAAGACAGTCCAAATCTTAGGCAATTTCTTTACCTTTTCTAAGGGTAGCTCAATGGGTTTTGGTGGCGGTTGTGGGCCGAATCCTACCTCAGGATGTTGCGGATAAAAAATGAATAAACTCAGAGTTTTATTTCTATGCACAGGCAATTCTGCCCGTAGTCAGATGGCTGAAGGATTTTTAAAACATTTAGCAGGAGAGAAATTTAAGGTCTATAGTGCTGGAGTTAATCCTACGCGAGTAAATCCTTTAGCCATTAAGGTAATGGATGAGATAGGAATTGATATTTCTAAACATAGATCAAAATCTGCCATGGATTTTATCGGACAGAAATTTGATTATGTCATTACAGTTTGCGATAATGCGAAACAGACTTGCCCTGTATTTCCCGGAAAGTATGAAAAAATTCATTGGAGCCTTAAGGATCCGGCAGAAGCTCAAGGAACAGAAGAAGAAAAGCTGGAAATATTTAGAAAGACAAGAGACAAAATCAAGGAATTTATCTTAGATTTTTTGAAGAAAACTACTTAAGAAAGTCTAATTCTTTCATTAATTTTTCATCGTTAAGTTTTAGGATTAAAAAGAGTAAAAAAGCAAAAAAAATACAAAACTACCGCAAGAATAATAAATGAGGGTTTTTTAAATACAGGTAGCAAAAGCAATACTGTAGGCACAACGCCCACACTTCTTTTAGACCGCCCAACTGTTCTTCCCAAACAAACCCCAAGGCAATGAGCGTAGCAAAAACCACAATTAATACACCACAAAGCGCCAGCAATAACGGTGAGGCTTGCCTGTGCCAAGAGCAATCATCCCAAACGTTTTAGGCGTTGGGCAAAGAGATATATAATTAAATTGATTTGTGGTTATTGTTGTAGTAATCTTGGAGTGAATAGCTTATTTGAAAAACAGCCTTTCGGGTATTCCTCATACGAAGGGCATAAATAACTTATGCGCGAGGTGGGACTTGAACCCACACGGCTTTCGCCATACGCCCCTCAAACGTATGTGTCTGCCAATTCCACCACTCGCGCATAAAATTAATTATTTATATCATGTAATTTTTTTTTGGCAACAATAAATAATTTATTCTGTCAAGTTATCATAAATATAAAAATTATTCTCTTCTTTTATCTATTATATATTTACTTTCAGCAAATTTCTTTGCGAAACCTTTAACTTCAGCCCCTAAAGAACTAATTTGTGCTGCATGTGTAAAGTCTCTATATAAATTTGTAATTATACCTATAGAAATAGTAAGAAATCCAAATTTATGAATTTGTCTATCTCTACCTATAGTTTCAATATAACCTTTTAGCCTATCATTTTGGTCAAAAAATTTTGGCGAGATTTTATCAAAATCACTAATAATTTTTTTTGCTATTTCTTCCATATTATCAGGTGAGGTTATAATCAAAAAGTCATCTCCACCAATATGGCCAATAAAATCAGTTGGGTTACCTTTTTCTTGGATTGCAGAGATTAAGAGCCTGGCTGTTTCTTTAATTACTTCGTCGCCTCTTTCAAAACCATAGTAATCATTTAAAGCTTTAAAATTATCAATATCAATATAAAGAACAGCAAATTTTTCCTTATTTTTTATTTTCTCATCTAACTCCTTATATATTGAGACATTGCCGGGAAGTCTTGTTAGAGGATTTGCATCTAAATTTATATTAGAACGTCTTATAAGCATTCGTATTCTTGCTATAAGTTCTTGTGGTGAAAATGGTTTTACCATGTAGTCATCCGCACCGGCCTCAAGCCCTTCAACCTTATCATTTATTTCACCTTTCCCTGTAAGCATAAGTATTGGTAAATGCATAAAAAGAGGATCTTTTCTCAAAACCTCACATATCTTTATACCTGTAATATCTGGAAGCATATAATCTAATACTACTAAGTCCGGAGTTTCTTTTTTTACCTTTTCCAACGCCTCATTTCCTAAAGACGCTTTTATTACAGAGAATTCTTCTTTTAAGGTCGTATCTAATAATTCTAAAATATCTGGATCATCGTCCACAATAAGAATTTTTAATTTATACATTTTATTTTACTATTTGTAAAGTGAAGTAAAATACTGTTCCTTTATTTTGTTCTGATTCAAACCATATTTTTTCTTTATGAATATCAATTATTCTTTTTACTAAAGACAGTCCAAGACCACTTCCTCTTACCTCTCTATTAACAGGATTATCGTCTCTAAAAAATTCTTTAAATACTTTATCTATATTTTCTTTACTTATTCCACAGCCATTGTCTTTTATGCTTATAATTGCTTTGTTTGTTTCTTTTTTACAAAAAATTTTAATTTCACCTTCTTTGGGTGTAAACTTTATAGCATTATTTAGTAAATTGATAAGTACTCTTTCTATAAGATTTTTATCCATATAGACATCCAGGTAGGTTGGGGTCTCTATAGTAAGAGAAATATTTTTTGATTTTATCTGCGGAGAGAGAAAATCTGTCACATCTTTAATTAATTTTACAATATCAGAGGGAACAATTCTAATTTCTATTTTTCCTGATTCTATATGTGAAATATCTAAAAGCGTATTTACCATATCTACAAGTTTATTTATATTTTCATCTATTTTTTTTAATCTTTCTTTTGCCTCGGGTGGTAACTTTCCAAATTTTTCTTCTGCTAGTAAAGATGCAAAACCCTTTATTGAGGTTAGAGGGGTTCGCAGCTCATGCGATACGCCAGATACAAAATCAGATTTAGCTTTACTTACGCTTTCTATTTGCCGTAAGCTTTTTACCAGTTCATTAGTTCTTTCTTTGATTTTTAACTCAAATTCTTCTTTGATATTGTAAAGGTCTTCATATAGTTGAATATTGTCCAAACATTGGCCAAGATGTGTACATATAATAGAAAAAATTTCTTTTCCAGTTCTATCAATTTCTCCTGATAAAAAATAATCGGCAAGAATAAATACTGCATAAATTTTTTCTTTGCCTCTTATTGGATTAATAAGAATATTTTTAGTTTTAAGTAATTTAGCTATTTCTTCATTTAATGATAAGTCTTTAGTTATAAGAATGGCGGTCTTAAATATTTCTTTTTTATGTTGAAGAAATAAAATTACTTTTTCGATTTCTTCTGATATAAACCCGATATTTGTTTTTACTGACCAATCATCAAAATTTAAAATGAGCCCTTTTTTAAAGCCAAAATCAGCTAAGTTGCTTTCATTTATTTGGAGGAAGAGTTGTTCTTTATCTAATAAGTGTGATGAAGATATGATAAAATTTTTAAGAAAAGTTATTTTATTTAATTTATCTTCTATTTCTTCTTGATAAAGTTTCAGCTCAATATCACTTTTTAAAATTATTTTTGATTGATAGTCAAGTTTTTGAATAGTCTGTTCTAAATAATTTATTTTTTCTTTTAGACCAGATATTATATTTAAGTTTTTTATTAGATACAAAATAAGGAAAAAAATAAAAAAGAATAAGGAAAATAAAAAAATATCTATTGGATTAAATTCTAAAATAATTTTTAAAATATCCATTTTAAAAATTATTGAAAAAACACCAACAAATTCGTCGCAGTTTCGCTTATAATTTTCCTAGTAATATAATTTGAGAATATAAAAAAATCAGAATATATACCTATGATTTTTAGATTCTTATCTAATAGTTGCCTAATTGTCTCTATTTCTTTATAGGCATACTCTTTTATAATTTTTTTCCGCATCAGGGAATTTATTATAAATAAAATACCATCTTCATTGCTCTTTATTGAATTTAATTTATCTTTTATAGAGCTAAACATTGCCTCTGGATGAAAAATTGATAAATGAGCATATTTTTTTTCTTTTACCTCCCCTATACATAAAAATGATCCATCTTCTAAACAATCAATAACATTAATAAGATAATCTTCATCAGTTATAAGAGGATAAAGTGTAAAAAGTTTATTTTTTGTAAAAATATCTATTTTTTCATCAAGATAGTGTTTATAAATTTCTATAGGTGACAGGTTATTTATTTGGCGAATAATACCTTGTTTTTCTGAAACATGGTTAATCATAAAAGGTTTACCTATAGGAACAAAACCCCCTATTCTAAATATTTCAATCTTTAAACCGCCACCAATAATACCCAATAATCCTTCATCAACAGTATCATTAACAATTAAATAATTTTTGTTGCCGTATTTTCTAAAAAAACCAACCCCTAAAACATTAAATACTTTTCCTAACGCTAAAGTAAAACCTTGTACACAATTAAATATGTTGAAATGTTGTGGAATAAGCGAAAAGAAAAATTGTTTATCTTTTAAATTTTTTGCTGCCAAACGTAATGATAATTCTATATCTTCAATTGTAGCTTCAGTTTCTTTATTAATAAATATTTTACTTAAAGTTACTCCTTCTTTTGCAAAACAACAACCGATTATGCCTTTTTCAATGATTTGTCCTTCAAAAATTAAAGATGGCGATTGTATTCCTAAGATAAAAGTTGGATTTAAGGTGAGCGAGATGGTTTTTAATAAAGCTTGAGGATTATAATGTGGAGTAAATAGCAAAAAAAATATTTTTACTGGTTTTAAAAAACTATACTTTATTTTCAAAGCAACCTCTTTTATTGCATTCTCGTCATCTTTTTGGCTTAAAGCAACAATAAACTTTTCTTCCATAACTTCAAATTACCACAAAAACATTTAAAATTCAATACATTTTGGTAGATAAAATTTTTGTAAACGTTTTCTTGACTTTTCTTTTTTAATATGTTATATAGTAACTAATATTAAAGATGGGTAATAATAAATGGAGATTTTCCATAAAATTGGAATAATAGATATTATTTTCCTTATTATATTTTTTCGCATAGTTTATATATCAATTTTAAAGGGTATTGCCGTTGAAATATTAAAATTTATTGCTTTAATAGTAGCTTTATTTTTTAGTTTTCACTATTATTCTTACTTACCAAAATTACCACAAAAATTTATAAGTTTTGTACCTAAAGAAAGATGCGCTTTTTTAATTTTTATCATAATTTTTTTAGGAATATTAGTTATATTTTCATTTTTAATTAAAATTTTAAGTTTACTTTTTGACAAAAAAAAAGAGTTGTCTAATTTAGAAAAATGGATAGCGCTTTTTGTAGGGATAATAAGATTTTCTTTTTTGGTAAGTATTTTGATTTTCGTTGCATCAATTTTTCCAATATCTATGGTTAAAGAAAAGATTTTAGCAAATAGTATTTCTGTTGGTTTATTTTCAAAGATTGCTCCTTTTGGATACTTTTCAATCGTTAAATTATCAAAAATGATTAATCCAAATATAGAGATTAACATGAATATTCAAAAATATTATGAAGTTAAAAGAAATTTATCAAAAAATAATTGATTTAGGTATTGAGTCTGATGTTCGGGGCAAAAAACAAATTGATCAGATGCTTTCTTTAAAAAAAGAATATTACGAAAAACTTGAACAAAACAGAAAAATTTTTTTTGACAAGGACACTTTATTTAATCCTTTTTCTGATACACGAATACTTTTTGGTGAGCTAGACGCCACCATCAATTCAATGATTGTTGGTATAGATGTAGATATAGGAGAACTACTTTTTGTGCAGATGTTAAAGGAAAAGGGCAAAAAAATAGATCTTGTAGTATCGCACCATCCTTTAGGAAGAGCATATGCATCTTTTTATGAAGTTATGGACTTACAGGTTGATTTATTTTATAAAGAGGGGTTAAATTTAAGTGTCTCTGAAAATTTACTTACCCAGCGCAAAGCTGAAGTAGAACGAAGGGTAAGTGCTGCAAACCATCAACGTTGTGTAGATATTGCAAAATGGTTAAATATAAATTTATTATGTGCACATACACCTGCAGATAATTTAGCTTATAACTATATTAAAGAACTTATGGATAAAAATAAACCCACTACATTGGGTAAAATTTTGGATATTCTTTATTCTATAAAAGAATATCAAGACGCAGCAGCTAATAACAATCCACCAAAGATAATTATAGGTAGCAATTTTTCTCGCATATCAAAAATCCATATTGAATTTACAGGGGGGACAGAAGGTCCTATAAATATCTATAGTAGATTAGCAGCAAGTGGTATTGATACAATAATTGCTATGCATCAGTCTGAGGAGCATTTTAAAAAATGCAAGGAAGAAAATATAAATGTTATTTTTGCTCCACATATTGCATCAGATACTTTGGGTATGAATCTTTTACTTGATAATTTAGAAAAAAAAGAAAAATTTAAAATTTATGAATTTTCAGGTTTTCGTAGATTTTCTCATAACAAAAATTGATTATGATACCAGAAGAATTTATTAATGAAATTCAAGCTAAAACAGATATAGTAGAATTGATTGCTTCATATATTCCTTTAAAAAGGATGGGCAGAAATTTTAAAACACTTTGCCCATTTCATAATGAAAAAACACCATCTTTTTTTGTAAGTCCTCAAAAGCAGATATTTCATTGTTTTGGTTGTGGAGAGGGTGGAGGGGTTATACAATTTGTTATGCTCTATGAAAAAGTTACTTTTCCTGAAGCAGTTGAAATTCTTGCAAAGAAATTAGGTTTAGAAATACCATATCAAAAAGCAGATAAAAATAAAATTCTACTTTATGAAGCTGTGGCAGAAGCAAGTAATTTCTTTCATAAAACTCTTTTAGAAAACAAAGAAGCCAAGGAGGCTTTAAAATATCTATCTAAACGCAATATAGATATGGATATAATAAAGAAATTTCAAATTGGCTATAGTCTTGGTAAGAATACTCTTTTAGATTATCTTCGCAAAAAAGGTTTTAGTATAGATACTTTGGAAAAAGCTTCTTTGGTTATTCCACAAAAAGATGGTTATAGGGATTTGTTTTGCGCAAGAATTATGTTTCCTATTTTTGATGTTCGCGGTAGAGTTTTGGCTTTCGGAGCAAGGTTATTGGCAGATGATATTTCTGGTGCTCCTAAATATATTAATTCTTTCGAAGGGCCTTTATATAGCAAACGCGAACATCTTTTTGGTTTGAATTTTTCAAAAGATGATATTTTAAAGAACGATTGTGTAATAGTAGTTGAAGGTTATCTTGATATGATTACTCCATTTGCCTATGGCATAAGAAATATTGTTGCATCTTTAGGCACAGCTTTAACTTTAGAGCAAATACGTCTTATAAAAAGATACACTTTAAATGTAATTTTACTTTTTGATTCGGATAGCGCAGGCCAAAATGCAACTGGCCGAGCGATAGATTTACTTTTGGAAAATGAGCTTAATGTAGGGATAGTTACTCTTCCTGCTGGTTACGATCCAGATGCATTAATAAGGAGTAAAGGTAAAGAATATTTTTTTAAAATATTAGAGCAAAAAAAAGATTTTTTTGACTATAAGTTAAATATTTTAAAAAATACCCACGATATAGATAGTATTACAGGAAAAACAAGTATAGCAAATAGTATGCTTTCTACCATTTATAAACTAAAAAGCGAAATTCAAAGATATGAATATGTAAGAAAATTGGCAGATGTTTTAAAGATAAAAGAAGAAGTTTTAATTGCGGAAGCAAGAAAACTTAATTTTAATAATTTGCATTCTAAGGAGTCAATTGAAAGTTATTCTTTAAATATTAATCAACCTTTAACTTTTACAGAAAAAATTATACTTAAATTTATGTTTACAAATAAAAAAGCCCTTTTAATTGCCAAGAAAAATCTAAGAGAAGACGATTTTAGTGTGCCCTTGGTAAGAAAGACAGTATCCTATTTTTTTAATACTCATTTTGAAGATGAATTTTTTTCCTCTCCAACTAAATTTTTAGGGCTTATACAGGATAAAGAAATTAGCAGGCTAATAGTAAAAATACTTATGGAGGATATACCGCTTGATAAAGAATTATTTAAAAGTAGCATTTTAAAACTTTTAAAAAACCGCACTAAAAATTTTAAAGAAAAACTAAAAGAAGAAATTAAATCTGCTGAAAAAACAGGAGATAAAAGTAGGTTAAAATTTTTAATAGAACAATATGATAAAGTTACAAGCGAATTAAAAAATGAGTAAGAAGAAAATTTTAGAAAAAAATATTGAACAACTTGTTGGATTAGGAAGAAAGAAGGGGTATTTAACTTATGATGAGATAAACCATTTTCTTTCCGAAGAGATTGTAAGTGCCGAAGAACTTGATACTATATTTGATTGTTTAGATGACCAGAATATCAGTATTTTGGAAGAAAAGGAAGTAGAAGAATTAGAAGAGAAAAAAGAAAAAAAAGAATTAGAGGTTGAGCCACTTCCAATAGATGATCCAGTAAAGATGTATTTAAAACAAATGGGTCAGATTCCTTTACTTACAAGAGAAGAAGAATTAAGATTGGCAAAAGATATAGAAGGAAAAGAGGAGTTATTAAAAGAAGAAGTTTTCACAACCTCATTGGCAAAAGAGGTTTTTATTGAAATTTCCCAAAAAATTATTAAAGATGAGCTAAACATTGACGATTTTATAAAAGGAGAGGTTAAGAATAAGAATAAAGAGATAAAGCGAATCCAAAAGCTCTATCAAAAATTAGCAAGAACAAAGAACATAAAACATCAGCAGTTACTGTTACATAGTTTTAATTTTACAATTGCTATCATTGAAGAAATAATATCGAAGATAAATAGGGTAGTTCATAAGATTGATCAACTATCTAGACAGATAAATAAAAGAAAAGAGAAAAAAGCTAAAAACCAAAAAAATAGACTAAAAAGGACAATAAATAAGCTTTGTAAAAAAATTGGGTTTAAAGAAGATCAAATTCATATTAAAATGAGAAGCATTTTGGAAAAACAACGAGCTTATAATAAAGCAAAAAAAAGATTAGTTGAAGCAAATTTAAGATTAGTGGTAAGCATTGCAAAAAAATATGTCAATAGAGGGCTTTCATTTTTAGACCTTATCCAGGAAGGCAACATTGGTCTTATAAAGGCTGTGGAAAAATTTGAATATAAACGTGGTTACAAATTTTCTACTTATGCAACTTGGTGGATAAGGCAAGCAATAACAAGAGCCATTGCTGATCAGGCGCGCACAATACGTATACCTGTTCATATGACAGAAACGATAAATAAAATTATAAGAATATCTAGAATTTTTATCCAAGAAAAGGGGAGAGAACCTACCGTTGAAGAGTTATCAAAGGAATTGCATTTACCAATAGGTAAGATAAAAGAGATTCTTAAAGTTTCTCAACAACCAATTTCTATTCATACCCCAATAGGAGACGATGGAGATACTTATTTTGGCGATTTTATTGAAGATAAAAAGATTATTTCTCCCGCAAATGCGACAGTATTTTCCATGTTGAAAGAAGAATTGGCTCAAGCGATGGAAAGTTTAACAGACAGAGAAAAGAAAATATTAATTTTACGTTTTGGTTTGGATGATGCAACCCCAAAGACATTAGAAGAAGTTGGAGCGATTTTTAAAGTTACACGCGAAAGAATTAGACAAATAGAGGCAAAGGCTTTAAGAAAATTAAAACATCCTTCCCGTTCCCGTCGTTTGCAAGCATTTTTAGACTTAACTTTATTTAGAGGAAAATATAATCCTTCCTAAAATATTAATTTTGATTAATTTATTTACATTATTTATTTTTTCAATTATAATTAAACTCTATGGTTAATAGAGAAATTGTAGAATATGTAGCTAAATTAGCAAGAATAGAAATTACTGAGCAAGAGAAGGATTTTCTCTGTAGCCAACTTTCTAAAATTTTAAATTATATTGATACTTTAAAAGAAGTTGATGTTAAAGATATTGAAGTTTTTAGGGGTTATCATGTTAAAGAGTGTTTTTTAAGGGAAGATAATATTCTCATTTTTGATGCAAAAGAAAAGATTTTAAAAAACGCTCCTTTAGAAGAAGATAATTATTTTAAAATTCCAAAAGTAATCGGTTAATTAAAAAATAAAAATTAAATGGATAATTTAATTAATTTAGAAGGTGTTGAAATTGCAAAAAATATTAAGGATAATTTGCTAACTTCTAGTGAGGTTTTTAATTTTTTTAAAAAAAGAATAGATAGACTTAATCCTTCTATTAATGCTTTTTTAGAGGTCTATGAAGATTTTAAGATAGAAGGAGATTCTTCTTTGGCAGGTGTACCTATTGCAATTAAAGATAATATATGCATAAAAGACAAAAGAATAACTTGTGCTTCAAGAATTCTTTCTACACATATAGCTGTTTACGATGCGACAGTAATAAAAAAATTAAAAAAAGCAGGTTTAGCAATTATTGGGACAACTAATATGGATGAGTTTGCCTTTGGTTCTTCAACAGAAAATTCTTGCTATGGAGCAACTAAAAATCCTTGGGATATTTTAAGGGTTCCTGGTGGTTCAAGCGGTGGTTCAGCCGCGGCTGTCGCTGCAAGATTAGTTCCTTTTGCTTTGGGTTCAGACACTGGTGGTTCAATTAGGCAACCAGCTTCTTTATGTGGAGTGGTTGGGTTTAAACCTACATATGGTAGAATTTCTAGATACGGTTTAATTGCTTTTGGTTCAAGTTTAGATCAAATAGGTCCAATTACAACAAATTTTGTTGATTGCGCACATCTTTTAAATATAATTTGTGGTTTTGATCAATACGATTCAACCTCATCAACAAAAGAAGTCCCCGATTTTACTAAAAGCTTAGATATAAATATAGAAGGTATAAGAATAGGATTACCTAAAGAATATTTTTGCGAAGGGGTTGCCCCTGAAGTTCTAAATGCTTTAGAAGAGACAATAAATATTTTTAAAAAGAAAAAGGCAAGGATAATTAATATTAGTTTACCTCATACAAAATATGCTGTTGCCACCTATTATATTATAGCTTCATCTGAGGCTAGTTCAAATTTACAGAGGTTTGATGGGATAAAATATGGTTTAAGAGTAAATGCGAATACAATTAGCAAATTGCATAGTTTAACAAGAAAAGAAGGTTTTGGTTGCGAAGCAAAAAGGAGAATTTTTTTAGGCACATATAGTCTTTCGAGTGGTTACTATGAGGCATATTATTTGAGAGCGTCAAAGGTTAGAAATTTGATAAAAAAAGATTTTGATATTGCATTTAGTGAAGTTGATGTAATTTTAACCCCAACATCTCCAACAGTAGCTTTTAAATTGGGAGAAAAAATAGATGATCCTTTAAGTATGTATTTATCAGATATTTTTACAATATCAGCAAATTTAGCAGCTCTTCCAGCTGTTTCCTTTCCTTGTGGTTTTAACAAGCAAGGTCTTCCAATAGGCGCACAATTAATAGGAAAAGAATTTAATGAAGAAATATTATTACGATTAGGTTTTAGTTATCAATCTATTACAGATTATCATAAAAAAATTCCTAAAATAGCGACAATATGTTAGAATTTGATACTGTTATAGGGCTAGAGGTGCACGTTCAGCTTAAGACTAATTCAAAGATTTTTTGTGCCTGTTCTACAAATTTTGAAAGTCCGCCAAATACTAATATTTGTCCTATTTGTTGTGGATATCCTGGGGTTTTACCTGTTTTAAACAAAAAAGCTTTAGAATTGGCTATTAGGGTTTGTTTGGCTTTGAATTGTAAAATAAATAAAAGAATTTATTTTGAGCGAAAAAATTATTTTTATCCCGATCTACCAAAGAACTATCAAATATCTCAATATGCGTTACCAATAGGTGAAGATGGATTTTTAAAAATATCTTCTACAAAAACAGTAAAAATAAAGCGCATCCATTTGGAAGAAGATGCTGGAAAACTTATTCATAAAGATACATATTCATTAGTAGATTTTAACAGAGCAGGTATACCTTTGTTAGAAATAGTTACTTATCCCGATTTAGATAATCCAGACCAGGCTTTTGAATTTTTAACACAACTTAAACTTTTTCTTCAATACATAGAAGCCTCTAGTTGCGATATGGAAAAAGGACTGTTGCGCTGCGATGCAAATATTTCTTTAAAACCAAAAGGCAGTTTTGTTTTAGGAACAAAAGTTGAGTTAAAAAATATGAATACCTTTAGAGGCGTAAAGGATGCTTTAGAATATGAGGTAGAAAGACAAAAGAGCCTACTTCTGAAAAACGAAAATATTTTACAAGAAACTAGGCTATGGGATCAGACTAAAAAAAAGACTTTTCCTATGAGAACAAAAGAAGAAGCACATGATTACAGATATTTCCCAGAACCAGATCTTAAAGACTTTATTGTGTCCCAAAATTTAATAGAGGAACAGAAAAAATTTATAACGGAGACACCCTTACAGAAGAAAGAGAGATTTCTAAAAACATATGGGCTTTTAGAAAAAGAGATAGATACGATTATTTCTGATGTATGGTTGGCTAATTTTTTTGAAGAAGCAGTAAAATTTTACCCACAACCAAAGGAAATTGCTAATTGGTTTTTAGGTATCTTTTTACAAAACTTAAGCGATCTACATTATAATTATAATGAGGTTAAAATTTCGCCACATAATTTTTCAACTATCGTAAGGTATTTTTGTGAAGGGAAAATCAATAATTTAGCTGTAAAAAAAATTTTGTCTTTAAGTATATCTACGGATAAAAATGTCGATCAAATTATAAACGAAGAAGGTCTTTTGCAGGTTTCAAAAGTAGATGAGCTAATTAATTTTGTGAACGAGGCAATAGAACAGAACTCAAAAGTAGTAAGTGATTATTTTAGTGGGAGAAAAGAGGCTTTAGAGTTTTTAGTAGGTCAGATAATGAAAAAGACTAAAGGCAAAGCTAATCCAAAAATGGCAAGAGAGCTATTAGAAAAAAGTTTGAAAGAAAAAAAGAATAAAATTTAGCATGGAGGTTTTACAATGAGAAAAAAGATAATTGTAATAACACTTGTTAGTTTTATTATTTTTTCTTTATACAGATTTAGTTTTTCTTTAAGTAAAGAAAAAGATATATATAAGCAATTAGATATTTTTGCTGAAGCTTTAAGTATAGTTGAGAAAAAATACGTAGAGGAAAAGGACGCAAGAGATTTAATTTATGGCGCCTTAAGAGGTTTGTTGTCATCTTTAGATTTATACAGTGAGTTTCTTACCCCAGAGGATTATGAAAGTCTTAAAGTTGAAACAGAAGGTCAATTTGGAGGTATCGGAGTAGAAATTACAATTAAGGAAGGACTGTTGACTATTATTTCACCAATAGAAGATACCCCGGCATGGAAAGCAGGAATAAAATCAGGCGATATAATTGTAAAGATTGATGGAGAGATTACAAAAGGAATTAGTTTAAATAATGCGGTAAAAAAATTACGTGGTCAACCTGGTAGTAAAGTCAATTTAACAGTTTTATGTGATAGCGATAAAAAACTTCAAGAATTTAGCATTACCCGTGATATTATAAAAATAACAGATATTAAAAGGTCTTTAATTTTAGAGAATAATATTGGATATATAAAAATAGCACAATTTAGAGAAAATACTGCTAAAGATTTGATTTCTGCTTTAGAAAAATTAAAACAAGCTGGATTAAAAGGTCTTATTATTGATTTAAGAAACAATCCGGGTGGGCTTTTAGATATAGCGGTAGAAATATCAAATATATTTTTAGAAGAGGGCAAAAATATAGTTTCAATAAAGTCAAAAAACCAAAAAGAATTTGTATATAAAGCAAAATCAGGTAGCAATAAATATTTAGATATACCTATGGCTGTTATTATAAATAAAGGTAGCGCTTCAGGGAGTGAAATTTTGGCTGCGGCCCTTAGAGATAATAATCGCGCAATATTAATAGGAGAACAAACTTTTGGCAAGGCATCAGTTCAAACGGTTATTCCGCTTTCTGATGGTTCGGCTTTACGCATCACTACAGCAAAATACTATACCCCAAAAGGTTTAAGTCTTCATGAAAAAGGAATAAATCCAGATATAGTAGTTTTGGAGGAAGAGATAAAAGAAACAAAAGAAGAGACTATTTTTGAAGAGATGGAAAAAAAAGAAGAATTTAATTATCGCAAAGACAATCAGATTTTGAGGGCTTTAGATCTATTGAAAGGAATTATTGTTTTAGCAAATAAATAATTTTATGTATATTTTAGGTGTTGAAACATCTTGCGATGAAACCTCATGTGCAATTTTAAAAAATTTTAATGTTCTTTCTAGTATTACTATATCTTCTTTAAAGGAACACAAAAAATACGGCGGTATAGTTCCAGAAATAGCAAGCCGTTATCATATAAAAAATATTGATAAAGTTTTGGATATAGCTATAAAAGAAGCAAGAATACGTCTTTGTGATATTGGGTTAATTGCAGTTACTTATACACCAGGTTTAATTGGTGCATTAGCTGTTGGTGTAAGTTTTGCAAAGGCCCTTGCTTTTAGTTTAAATAGACCATTTATAGGAGTAAATCATCTTTATGCGCATCTTTTTGCTCCCTTTTTAAACTTAAAAAGCAGAATAGATTTTCCTTTTTTAGGTGTTGTTGTTTCAGGGGGGCACACTAAAATATATTATGTAAAAGATTTTGATTGTATTGAAACTGTTGGCCAAACCCTTGATGACGCATGTGGAGAGGTTTTTGATAAAGTTGCAAGAGAATTTGGAATAGGTTATCCCGGAGGTCCGATAATCGATAGGCTTTTTAATAAAAATTATAAAAGTAGTTTTCAATTTAAATGTGGAAAGAAGAATTTTAATTTAAGTTTTAGTGGTTTAAAAACAGCTGTTATTTATAAAAAATTAGAGCTTGAAAAAAAACACCTATTAGATAAAAAAACAAAAATAAAACTTATATCTTCTTTTCAGGAAACAGTTGTTTGCACATTAGTTAATACAATTAAAGAAGCAGCTAGTAGGTATGGGGTTTTAAAAATAGTTTGTGGAGGAGGAGTTTTTGCAAATAGTTACTTGCGAAAATCTTTAAGAATAAAAAATAAGATGGTTTTACTTTCTCCAATTGAATATGCAACTGATAATGCCGCAACTGTTGCAGGTTTAGGATTTTATTTATATAATAATAAAGGAATAAGAAGTTATTATAATTTAGAACCAAAAGCAGAATAAATGCTTACAAATTTTACTATAATTTTTAGACTTTTTGTGGCTTTTATTTTAGGTAGTATCATTGGTTTTGAAAGAGAAAGAAAAGGCCACAGCGCAGGACTACGAACACATATCCTTGTTTGTGTAAGTTCTGCCCTTATTATGTTAGTATCTATTTATATGTACAATATTTTTAAAGAACAAACAAACGTGGATCCTTCAAGAATTGCTGCAAGTGTTATTAGTGGTATTGGATTTTTATGTGCTGGAACTATAATTAGAGGCGGTGCCGGTGTAAAAGGCTTAACTACAGCTGCAAGTGTATGGGTTTCTGCTGCTATAGGTTTATGTGTTGGTTGCGGTTTTATATACCCTGCTTTTATCACAGCCGGTATAACATTTTTTGCTCTTTCTTTTTTAAAATTATTAGAACAGAAATTAGAAAAATAATTAATTGGAGGTGAAATATGATACGAAAGAAAGAAGAAGAGAAAATTTTAGATGTAAATGCCACTATGCAAGGCAACTTAGTTTTTTCAGACCCAGTAAATTTACGAATAAATGGTAAATTTGAAGGCAACTTAAATGTAAAAGGTAATTTAATTATTGGTGAGGCAGCAGATGTTAACGCTGAAATAATAGGAGAAAATATAACTATTTCTGGAAAAGTTAAAGGTAAAATAAAAGCAACACATTCTTTATCCTTAACATCGACGGCTGAAGTTAACGCAGACATAGAGACGCCTACTATTAGCGTAGAGGCAGGAGCAGTATTTAATGGCAGGTGTTCTATGTTGCATCAGGTGATGTCAATTGCAGAACTATCTGAGTATTTGTCAATAGAAGAGCAAAAAATTTTAGAATGGGTTAATAGTGGAAAAATTCCTGTGAGACGCGAAGGCGAAAACATATTTTTTGACAGACGTGAAGTTGAGGCTTGGATAGGTAAAAATTATTAATTTAAATGAGAGAAAAATTATTAACAACTAGAGAAGTATCACAAATTTTAGGGATTCCTGAAAAGGATATTATTGATTTGGCGAATGCAAATTTATTACCCCATTTTAAAATTGCAGACCAATTTCTTCGTTTCCGCAAAGAAGATATTTTAAAAGTTAAAGAAAATATAAGACGAAAATATAATCTTCCAAGAAAAAAATCTACATTTATAGAACGCTTAAAAGAATTTATTTATTTTAATGATTTTTACATTTTAAGTGCAATTATTATTTTTATTTTGCTTTTTTTAATTTTTAAAAATTATCGCTAAAAGCAAGTTTTTATTCTATCACATTTTTAAAAACTTATAAATGAATAATTTCCTTAAAAATAAAAAACCCCAAATAATTGATCTAAATTTTGCAAGGATTGATACTTGGAGAAGAGAAAGAAGAGGTTTTCCTGAAATAATTTATTCATCTGGCAAAACGATAAAACAACTTATAAAAATAATTACAGCGTTTAAGAAATATGAAGATACAATTCTCCTTTCTCGTCTTTCATATTCACAATATAAAGTTTTAAAAAAAGCCTTCCCAACATTAAAATACTTTAAATTAGCCAGAATTGGTTTTTTAGGGAAAAAGGTTTACAAAAAAAAAGGTAATGTTTTAGTAATTACAGCCGGGACAGCTGATATCCCTGTGGCTGAAGAAGCAGCTGTATTTTTAGAATTAACTGGCAATAACGTGGAGCGCATCTATGACGTTGGAGCAAGTGGTATACATAGGTTAGAGCCATTTAAAGAAAAAATTCAAAATGCAAAAGTAATTATAGTAGTTGCTGGCATGGAGGCAGCATTATTAAGTATTGTTTCAGGCTTAACAAAAGCAGCTGTTATTGGTGTTCCTACAAGTTTTGGATATGGCGCTTCATTTGGTGGATTAGGCGCGCTTTTAGGAATGTTAAACTGTTGTTCTTTAGGCACAGTTGTTGTAAATATTGATGGGGGATTGGTTGCAGGGTATTTTGCGGATTTAATTAATCGATGAGAGCTATATATTTTCAATTAATTGGTGGAGCAAGTGGAGACATGTTGTTAGCTTCATTGATAGATTTAGGTTGTTCTATTCTTTATTTAAAAAATGAATTTAGAAAACTTAATATAAGAGGTGATTTTAAAGTAGAAAATAAAAAGGTTGATCACTACGTCACAAAAAAGATAAAATTTATAGGAGCAAATATAAATTATAGTTATAGAAATATAGTAAAAATTATTAAAAATTCTAATTTAAAAGAAACGGTTAAAACTAAAGCTTTAAATGTATATTCTAAAATTTTTGATATTGAGCAAAAAATACATCATCAAAAAAGCAAAGATTTTAATTTTTGTCATTTAGGGCAAATTGATGCAATATTAGAAATTGTTGGTTTTTTTGTCGCATTAGATTATTTAAAAATACAAAAACTATATGTGTATACATTTCCGATAGATTTAGTAAAGCCTGCAACTTTAAAATTATTAGAAGGCAAAAAAATAAAATTAGTTCAAGCCGGTTACGAAACCATTACTCCTACAGCGGCAGCTTTACTTATGGACGCAGAACAGAACGAAAGTATCTTTAATTTTAAAAAAAATTCTTTTGCTTTTGGCAATTTTGGGATTCAAGATTATCTCATCGCTTATCTTATAGAAGATAGTGCCTCTGATATAGAAAAAGATACAATAGTTAAGATTGAAACTAATATAGATGATATGTCTCCACAGATTTTTGAAAGCCTTTTTGAAGAGTTATTTAAAAATGGAGCAAAGGAAGTTTACATTCAGCAGGTTATTACAAAAAAATCAAGGCCAGCATTTGTTTTAAATGTTTTATGCAAATATGAGGATTTTATGAAATTGCGCGATACAATTTTTCTCAATACTTCAACTTTTGGGATACGCTATCAAATATATAATAGAGAGAAATTAAAAGATATTTTTATTTATAAAAAAACAAAATTAGGTAATATTAAATTTAGAGTTTCAAAAAGCCAATTTAAAAAAATGCTTCCAGAATATAGAGATTGTTTAGAAATTTCTAAAAAATTAAATATCCCTCTGATTGATGTTTACCGCAATATAAAATAGTAGTATAATGGTTAGCCTTTTGGCGGCGTAGCTCAGGTTGGTAGAGCAAACGGCTCATACCCGTTGTGTCGGTGGTTCAAGTCCACTCGCCGCCATAAATTTTGTAAAATAAACCCTTGCCTGAAAACGTTTTCATATGTTACATTTAAATGCTTATATTACTAACTAATTTAAATAATGAAAGAGGGGCTTAATATACATTCTTTACCGTATTTGGTAGCTTCATTGTTTTTTTTGGGCCTTCCTTTGTATATTTTTCTAAAAAATAAAAAATCCAAATTAGCAAAAAAATTTTTTATTTTAGGTTTAGCAGCATTTATATGGTATTTTCCTTATTTTATAATTTATAACCTTTCTTCGCGTGATTCAAATTTAATTATTTTTTTAATAAAAGTTGCTTATGTTGGATTGGTATTTATAAGTCCTTCCTTGTATAGTTTTGTTCTTTCTTTTTTGTCATTAAAAAAGAAATTTATATCAAACTTATTTTATTTTATAAACTTTATTTTTCTAAATTTTATAATTTTTACCGATTATATAGTTGGTGGTTATAGAAAATTAGAGTGGGGTTATTGCACAATAACAGGTAGATTTTATAGCATTTTTTTATCTATATGGATGTTGCCATTAATTTTGTCAATAAAAGAATTGTTTTATGCATATAAAAAAAGTACCTTTAGTTATGATAAAAAAAGGATTAAATATTTTTTAATCACTTTGGCAATCGCCTACCTTTCAATGATTGATACATTTGTTGTGTATGGAATAAACATATACCCTATAGGTTTTGCTCCTCTTATTCTATTTATAATTTTGATAAGTTATGCTATTTTTAAATATCAGCTTTTAGATATCAAAATTATGGTAGAAAAAATTTCTCTAATAGTTTTTATATTTATTATATCTTTTGGCTGTATCTATTTTATTTCTTTGTATTTTCAACCATATATTGTTAATTTAATCGGTGGTAAAAATTGGATTTTTTTCTTAATAGTTGTGTCATTTTTTATAAGTTTTGGTTTATACCATTTTATAAAAATTATAAGACAATTTGAAGAAAAAGAGTTTTTTAATAAATTTTTATATAAACCTATTTTAAAAAAAGAGGCAGAAAGAATCTCTTCAGCCAAAGACATACATGAATTGACAACTTATATTATAAGAGACTTAAGTAGTTTCTCGCATTTAGATTATGTAGCAATATATATTTTAGATAATCAAAGTAAAAAATTTATTTTGGCTAAAAGTGTTAGGCGGCAAAAAGGGAAGGATTTTTTAAAAGAAATGTATTTGGACTTAAACAATCCTTTAGTTTTATTATTGCTTAAATTACGAAGACCTATATTTTGTGAAGAATTATTAAAATATAATTTTAATACAAAAGATTTTGTAGATAGAATTTCAGTTACTAATATTATAACAGAAATAAAAAAAGTTGGTGCACAAGTAATTATTCCTGGGTTTTGTGAGGGACAACTTTTAACATTACTTTATTTAGGAAATAAACTAAATACAGACAAAACTATTAATAGAGAAGAAGCAGATATCTTTTTTGCAATAGCAGATAATATTGCAAGAGCACTTTATGGTTTTATGCTAAAGCAAGAAAAAATTAAATTAATAGTGGCTTCTCAAAAAACTATTATTAGTGCTATTGAAGCTAAAGATAGTTATACAAGAGGACATACAGATAGGGTTGCTTTTTACTCATTATTTATAGGTGAAGAATTTAAAAAATTAACAGAGAACTTTTTTGATATAAATAATTTAAACTGGAGTGCTCAACTCCATGACGTAGGTAAAATTGCAATACCTGACAGTATTCTTTTAAAACCCACTTCTCTAACTAAAGAAGAGTGGCAAAAGGTAAAAATGCATCCAGTGGTTGGTTTGAAAATTATTGAGCCAGTAAAAGAATGGTTAGGGGAAGATATCTGCGCTGGCATAGGGGAGCATCATGAAAATTTAGATGGTTCAGGATATCCATTTTTAAAGAAAGGAGAAGATATTCATATATTTGCAAGGATAATTAGAGTTGCAGATGCATTTGATGCTATGACATCAGATAGACCATATAGGGCTTCTTTAGGCAGAAAAGTAGCAATTGATGAGTTAAATAAATATAAAAATATTCATTTTGATCCAACAATTGTAAAGATTATAGAAGATCTTTATTATAATGGAAAAATATAAATAATCTAAAAACCTACTTCTATTTGGCCTACCAAAAATTATATTTTTAAGATATAATAAAACTATATATGAAATATATTTTTTTGTTTACTATCTTTTGTACAATTTTTGCGGGTTTTATTTATGCTGAATGGCAAGAGGAAGGACTAAAAGGAAAATTTTACGATGGTAGATTTATGGTATTTTCTTTTGATTATGAAAGTGCTGAAGAAATTGGTTTAAAGGTTAGAGATGTGTATAATAAAGTAATTGAAGATATAGGTTATTGGGGCGCTTTTAAAAACAAATATCAGATACTTATTTGGAAAAATAAGGAAGAATTTTTAAAATTTTTAAAAAAACAAAATATAAATATTTCTTTTGAAAGTTCTGCCATTGCCTTATACAATTGGAAAAGTATGCCTACTATTTTAGGTTATTATAGCCAAAATTTTTTAACTAAATTTTTACCGCATGAATTTACACATTTAATTTTATCTGAGGCTCTACAGATAGAGGGGGAAAAAATACCTCTTTGGATTAACGAGGGTTTGGCTTGTTTTGAAGAAGGCGGTTCTATAGAAAGTTTGCATAAATTTTTATCTAAATTTATTAAACAAAATAATTATATAAAACTAAAGGAACTTATTTATATAAAAGAATACCCCACTGACACTACTAAATTACAACTTTTTTATGCTCAATCTCAAAGTTTGGTAGGTTTCCTTATAAATAAAAGGCATAAAAAGGATACATTTTTTTCATTTTTGCGTTGGTATGTTGTAAAAGAATATAATTTTTTACAATCTTATCTTTATGCTTACGGTGAATATGTAAATTTAGAAGAAATAGAGAAACAATGGATAGAGTATGTGTGTAAGTGATAGATTTTAAAAAGGGGGTTATATGGAGAAAAAAATAATTGTAGAGAAACCAACACCTGATAAGTTAAAAAAATTAAATATCAGAAGTTGGCCGATATGGGAAAAAGAAGAAAGTAGTTTTAACTGGTATTATGATAGTCAAGAACACTGTTACTTTTTAGAAGGAGAAGTTGAGGTTGAATTAGAAGATGGAAAACGAATAAAAATAGAGAAAGGCGATTATGTAATTTTTCCAGAAGGCTTAAAATGTAGATGGCACATAAAAAAGAGAGTAAAAAAGCACTACAATTTTATGTAGCTTTTATTACTTTTTCTTTTTGCTTTCTTTTTTGTA
>JAMWCT010000117.1 GCA_023819525.1 Candidatus Omnitrophota bacterium | reverse complement strand
TAATTTAGAAAAATTGTCTGGTAGAGGTTTATTTTTGATAAAAAATTTGATGGATAAAATTCAATTTTTAGATGGCGGAAGAAAAATTAGGATGATAAAATTTTTTAAAAACGGAGGCAAAAATGAATGTAAAAGAGGAAAAAATAAATGATATAGTTGTTTGTATTTTAGAAGGTGAAATCAATATTAATACCTCACCTGATTTGCGCAAAGTATTTGAAAAACTAATTAAAAATAATGAGAAAAAAATAGCTATAGATTTTTCAAATATAACTTATATTGATAGTTCAGGCCTTGCTACATTAATTGAGATGCTGCAACGCTTACGCAAAATAGGTGGAAAGTTACGTTTAGCCAATATGTCGGAAAATATAAGAAATGTATTTGAAATTACTAAATTAACTAAATTATTCGAAATTTTTGATACAACTGAAGCTGCTTTAAAAGATTTTTAATAAAAATATGATATCAAATTTAGGAAAATTTTTTATTGATGTATTCTTCCACATAAAAGGTGTTATAAATTTGTTTTTTGCAAATATTTATTGGATATTTATTGGACCATTTAAAGGAAAACCTCCAAAAATAGAGCACATATTTTATCAGATGGTATTTGTGGGGTTGCGTTCAATTTTAATTGTTTTTTTTATAACAGTTTTTACAGGAATAGTATTAGCAATGCAGACAGCGTATCAACTTGAAAAGATGGGGGCTGTCATATATGTTGCCGCATTAGTTGCTGTTTCCTTATGCAGAGAACTAAGCCCTGTTTTAACTAGTTTAGTTGTTGCCGGAAGGGTTGGTTCAAGCATAGCTGCTGAAATAGGAACTATGAAAGTAAGCGAACAAATAGAGGCATTAGAAACTATGGCTATAAATCCTGTAAGGTTTTTAGTTATTCCAAGATTTTTAGCTTTATTTTTTATGTTACCATGTCTTACGATTTTAGGAAATTTAGCGGGAATTTTTGGTGGATTTTTAGTTGGTGTTGGAAGCCTGAATATAAATCCAGATCTTTATTTGCAGACAACTTTTAAATATTTAAAGTTAAAAGATATTTTTACAGGACTTACTAAATCATTTGTTTTTGCTTTAATAATTGCTTTAATAGGTTGTTATGAGGGTTTAAACACAAGAGGTGGGGCTGAAGGTGTTGGTAGAGCTACTACAAGAGCTGTTGTTATAAGTTTTATACTTATAATTTTTGCAGATTGCATTATTACTGCAATATTTTATTTTTCAAAAATGTAAATATGGCACAAAAAAATTGTAATGACAAAATTGCAATTTCTTTACGAAATGTCTCTAAATATTTTGGAGATAAAAAAACAATAGATAATATTAGTTTTGATGTGCATTGCGGTGAAACTTTTGTTATTATGGGTTGCTCTGGTTCAGGTAAAAGCACCTTACTGCGGATTATGACAGGAATAATTAAGCCAGAGGAAGGAGAAGTTATTATTAACGGAAAGGATATTGTAAGATGTAGTCATCAAGAATTAGATGAAATTAGAAAAAATTTTGGTATGCTGTTTCAGTATTCAGCACTTTTAGATTCTTTAACTGTTGAGGAAAATGTAGCATTGCCTTTAAAAGAACATACAAAGTTAGCGCCTGATATAATAAAGATTATTGTGAAAATGAAACTTTCATTAGTTGGTTTACGTGGTTATGAAAATTATTATCCATCACAGATATCAGGAGGGATGCGTAAACGTGTTGGATTGGCGAGAGCTATAGCTCTTGATCCAGATATTGTTTTTTATGATGAACCAACTTCAGGGTTAGATCCTGTTGTTGGGGGTGTGATTGATAAATTAATTAAAGATTTGAGTGAAAAACTTCTTATAACTTCAGTTGTTGTTACGCATGATATGATGAGTGTGTTTGAAATTTCTGATAGAATTGCTATGGTTCATAAAGGACAACTAATCGCAATTGGTACACCTGAACAAATAAAAAATTCTACTAATCCGTATGTTCAACAATTTATAAATGGTAGACCCGATGGACCAATTGATTTTTTCAAAGAAGATATCGGCTTAAAAGAAATATTGGGATTGTAATTAGATAAAAGCAAAAAAGTGTAAATATATAAGATTTAATTTACTGGAGGAAAATAATGAAAAAATATACTAATGAATTTAAAGTGGGTTTATTTGTGATACTCTGTCTTATTGGCCTTTTTTATATGGTTTATCGCACAGGTAAAGTAAATATCAAAAAAGACGGCTATTATGTTTATGTGATTTTTGATGAGGTTGCTGGATTAGAAAATAAAGCGCCTGTTATGCTAAATGGACTTGAGGTTGGAAAAGTAGATAAAATTGAGCCAATATATGATGGCAATAAAACAAAGATTAAACTAAAACTTTTGTTAGATAAAAATGCTAAAATAAGAACCTCTCCAACAGTTTCCATAAAAACTTTAGGGCTGATGGGAGAAAAATATATACAGATATCCTCATATACAGGAGAAGATTTTATTTTGCCTAATACTGTAATTGAAGGTAAACCCTATATGGATTTAGATGTGATTATGGAAAAGGCAGAAGGTTTATCTAATGATGTAAGCAATTTAATAGCAAATGTAAATTCCTTAACAGACCAAGTAAAGAAGATGGCCATAAATTTAGATTATACTGTAAAAGAAAATGAGGATGAAATTAACAGGATAATTAAAAATTTAGAAAGTGCTTCAAAAAATATTGAAGAAATGACAGCTGAACTTAAAACAAATCCGTGGAAGCTTTTATATAAACCAAAGGAAGATAAAAGAAAATAGAAAGGAGGAATATGAAAAAATTTTTTTTATTTTTTGTAGTATTTTTTTGTTTTAGTTTTTTCTGCCTTTCGCAAGAAGTAAAAATACTTGATATAAAAGGAGAAGTTTTAGTAAAAAAAGAAACAGAAACTATTTGGCAAAAGGCCAAAATTAACATGCTACTTACCGCAGATACAGAAATTAAAACTGCCAAAAATTCTTTCTGCACTTTGGTTTTTGATACGGAAGGGAAGAATGTTATGACCATAAAAGATAACGCAGAGGCTAAATTATCGCAAATAATTCCGGCCAATATTAAACTTAACAAAGGAAGAATTTTCGCTTTAATAAAAGACATTAAAGTAGTTGATAAATTTGAAATTAGAACGCCTGTTGCAATAGCAGGTGTACGCGGCACTGGAGAAAGCGTGGAACATAACGATAGTGGCACAATTGTGAAATGTTTTGAAGGTATTGTAAATGTTTTAGATTTAAATATGCAAAGTCAAGATATTGAAAGCGGTTTTGGCATAGAGGTTGGCCCAGATGGTAGGTTAGGTGAAGAGTTTGGATTACAAAAAGAGGATTTTTATGAGTGGGAAGGATTTGTTGATAATATAAATGAGATTTTGAGTGGTGCAAAAGAAGATGAGACAAAACAACAAGAAGTGTCGCAACAAGAAGAGACAGAAGGATTACAACAAGAATATAGAGAAGAACAAAAAGAAGATTACCGCCAAAATATATTCGAAGAAGAAAGAAAAAGGGAAGAAAACAGAGATTCTCAAGAAAATACCGGGGGAGAGAAGACATATCCAGGAGGTGGTTATTAATTAAATCTAAATTTTAAATTAGGGGGGTGCAATGAAGTATAGAAATATTTTTATTTTATTTATTTTTTTATTAAATGTTTTTTTGTTTCAGTCTAATATTTTTTGTCAACAAAAAGAAGAAAAAGAAGAACAATCTCTTGAAACATTTAGACTGCCAAAATTTATATTTTTTGATGATTTATCTTTGCGCACCGCTATTTTTGGTGGTTACGATAGCAATGTAAACTTAAGTAAGTTAAGAAAAGGTGATATTTTTCAAGAGTTTTTATTCCAGGGAGATTTTTCTAAAATGATAACTGAGGATTTTAAATTTTTATTCAATTACGATTTAGATGTCTTAAACTATAGTGAATTTACAGATGCTTCAAATATTTTAAACCATTTTACATTTACTCTACAAAAAAAAATTGATAAATTTTTAGTTGGCTGGGGATACGATTTAGGTATACTATATTATCCACACAACGAAGACGGTGATCTTTTGTTTCATAAAGCTTTTATAAATTTAAGGCAAAACATATCAAAGAATTTTTACCAGCAGTTAGGTTTCAATATGGGTTATAAATATTACACAAATAAAGAAGCTTATTCTGACAGTTTAAGTACATATTTATCTAACAAGCGCCATGATTGGCGGTATACAGTAAATTACGGTATAGGTACAAAACTTGCAAATAATCTATTTTTAAGATGGGATGCTAAGTATTTGCTTAACTATTCTAATGTTTTATATATTGATTTTTATGACTATAGTGCTTTTGGCA
>JAMWCT010000116.1 GCA_023819525.1 Candidatus Omnitrophota bacterium | reverse complement strand
ACTTAATCTGCCGCCAATAAGACTTGAAATACTGCTTAAAGAATGCTATAAAGAAGAAGACAAAGGTGGATACGATGTACCTATATCAGTCCACATTGCTAGTTAATTTAATTGACAAGTTAAACTTTAAGAATATAATACTCTTACACAAAGGAGATTGGCTGAAAGATTTCTCTAATCAAAGAGAGAGATTATTAACCATATTAGCCAATAGATAGTGTAAGTAAGTTCTTGCACTATGTTTTTATGGGGGCAAGGAGGGTTTATGAGAAGTTTTATATTTTTCTTAATATGCGTTGTGTTTTTGGTAAGTGGCTGTGGGCAAAAAAAAGAAAGCGTTGAGGAACAACCTGAAAATATACAACTGACAGAACCCTTTGAAGAAGAAATTACACCAACCACACAAACACAACAAAAAGTAAATACGACAATTACTTCAGTTAAAACTCAAGCTTTGGAAAAAACAATTCCTGCAAAACCAACTATAAAAGACATACAAATAGCACTTAAAAATGCAAATCTTTATGATGGCAATATTGATGGGATACTTGGACCAAAGACAAAAAAAGCTATAGAAGAGTTTCAGGCTAAAAATGATTTAGTAGTTGATGGCAAAGTTGGTCCAAAAACTTGGGAAAAACTTAAAGAGTATTATAATAAAAGTAGTACAGCATCAACAAATACAACTATAACTAATTAATGTTAAAAGATATATTTTTAGCCTTTATACCAATTTTTGTAGCTGTTGATGCAATAGGAATTTTACCTATATTTATTTCGCTTACAAAAGATTTTAAAAAGGAGAAAAAAATACAAATAGTTACTCAATCAATAATTACCGCTCTTTCTTTAGCGATTGGATTTATTTTTTTAGGTAAGGCCATTTTTAAATTTTTAGGTATAAGTGTCGGAGACTTTATGGTTGCCGGCGGAGCGATACTTTTTTGTATCGCTATAACTGATATTATAAGTTTTGGCAAAAAAAGTTATTTACCATCACAGTTAGGCGTAGTACCTTTGGGGACACCTTTAATTGTTGGACCAGCAGTGCTTACCACATCTTTGATATTAATTGGTGAGTATGGAATTCTTCCAACCCTGATTTCTATAATAGTAAATGTATTTTTAGCGGCTTTTATATTTTTGTCCTCTGAAATTTTAATAAAAATTTTTGGAGAAGCTGGTTCGAAAGCGCTTTCAAAGATTACAAGTTTATTACTTGCTGCAATAGCTATTATGTTGATGAGAAAAGGTATAGAAAGATTTTTAGGCACATCTTTTATACATATTTAAAAAGGGGGTAAATTTATGAGTAAGTATTTAATTATTTTATTTTTAGTTTTTTGTCTAATTGGTTGCGCTACTACAGTTAAAAGAAAGGAAAAATCAGATGCATATCAGCTGCAAGATCGTTTAAGAGAGGTTGAGTTTCAACTTGAGCAAAAAGACGAAGAGATACGTGCACTTCAAGAAGAACTAGAGAACATAAAAAGAGAAATTTCTTCACCTATTACAGCTGTTGAGTATAGTAAACCTACAAACAGAGAAATTCAGATTGCTTTAAAAAATGCGAATTTCTATCAAGGCCCAATAGATGGAAAAATTGGAAAACAAACTATTAATGCAATTAAAGAATTTCAAAAAGCAAATGGTCTTAAAGCCGATGGAATAGTTGGTTATAAAACGTGGATGAAATTAAAGGAGTATTTAAAGCAATAAATTTTATAAATAAATAGATGCAATTTAACACCATTGACATTATAAAATTTATATCATAAAATTAGGAAAAATGAAAAAATTGTTTATTTTTTTATTCGCCGTATCCCTATCTATTAATTTATTTGCTGAACAAAATTTTTCAAAAAAAATAATTATCTTCATTTCAGAGCAAAATATAGAAGGTCCACAAAGAGCATGGTGGGCAAGCGAAATTGATCTTTCAACTACTGAGGCAATTATTGCAAAGAAACTTATTGATGAAAGTTTTGTAATTATTCAACCCCAACAAGTTTTCAATAAAATAAAACAAAAAGCAGCATTTAGGATTGTTCAGTTATCGGATGAGTCGTCTTTAGAGATTGCTAATGCTGCTAAAGCAGACTATATTTTGTTAGGAAAAGCAATTGTTACAGCTGGATCAAATGTTTTAAATTCTAATATGCGTTCTTGTTTTGCAAATATAACTGCAAAATTAATTCGAGCTAAAGATAAACAGATAATAGGTTATTTTGATGCAGATGCGGTTTCAGCACATTTAGATATTGTAACTGGAGGAAAAGAAGCTTTAACTAAAGCAGCAGAAATTTTATCACAAAAAATACTAGAGGCGTTAAAAAAAGAAGGAGGAAGACAGGAATGAAAAGAGCATTAATTTTTCTTATTTTGCTTATATTTTGTAATAGTTTAGTTTTTGCAATTCAACCTACTGCAAAAGTTGATGATACTGCTGGAACTCAACCTCTTCCACCATATTCTGGTCCAAAAGCTAGAGTAGCCATCGCAAATTTTGAGGTAAAGGCCGCAAAAGCTACCTATGAAATTGGTTCTGGTTTACGAGAAATGCTTATTACGGCTTTAGTGAATAGTCAACGTTTTAGTGTGGTAGAACGTCAAGTTTTAGATGCCGTAATGAAAGAACAAGAATTGGCAATCTCTGGTGTTGCTCAAACGGAAGCTCGTCCTCAAAAAGGACAAATTAAAACAGCCGATCTAATTATCACAGCGGCAGTTACTGAATTTGAGCCGCAAGCAACTGGTGGAGGGGCTGGCATCGGTGGTGGAGGCAGTATTGGTGGTGGGATATTAGGTGGATTACTTGGTGGTTCTTTAAATAAAGCTCATATGGCTTTAGATATAAGGATTATTGATACTTCAACTTCTGAAGTTATCGCAGCACATAGAGTAGAAGGTTCTGCCTCTGATTTTACAGCTGGTTTTATGACTGGCTTTTTTGGTGGTTGGGGGCTTGGTGCCGGATTAGGTGGTTATGCTAATACCCCTATGGAAAAAGCAATAAGAATATGCATAATAGAAGCGGTTAAATATATTGCGCAGACTATACCACCTCATTATTATAAATATAAATAGTTGTGTTTAAAAAATTAATTATTTTATTTTTTTTTACTTGTCAATTTTCCTTTGCAAAAGATAATGATGTAGAATATTTTACAAAAAGTTATCAGTTTTATCAAAAAAAAGACTATAAAAATGCCATTTTTTCTTGTAGAAAGTGTCTTAAAGTTAACCGTCATAACTTTGATTGCAATTTTCTTTTAGCGAAAATTTATTGGGATAAAGGAAAAATTAACTCTTCAATAAAATATCTTTTACGCTCTAAAAATTTAAAACCAGATGATTATAGAATTTGGCTTTCTTTAGGAAGTATATATAAATCAAAAAATAAACTAAAAATTGCAAAAGAATATCTAAATAAAGCCATTGTGCTTAATCCGTATAGTGCTTCTAGTTTAATTGAATTAGCAGATTTATATTTAATGGAACAAAATTATATCCAAGCTATAATTTATGCAAATAAAGGTGTAAATATTGATATAAAAGATGCATTTGGGTATTATATTTTGGGAATAGCATATTTAAATATTGATGATAGAGAAAATGCGCTTTCCGCTTATAATAAACTAAAAAATTTAGATAAAAATTTAGCAGATAAACTTTTAAAAAAAATAAAATATAAGAATTTTTATAAAAAAATCAAAATCTAAAGGAGGTGATTATGGATGTAAAATGTCCACAATGCAGTAGCCACCAAGTAGTTGAAGGTAAAATCTACAATCAGATAGATTATGTTGCACCAAGAGCCTATTTTAGACCGGGGGGCTTGAAACCTTTTTCATTTTTGGGTGTAAATGTAAGGTTAGAAAACCGTTTTTTTGCCTGCATTAACTGTGGATTTTTGTGGTCAAAGATTGATATAGCTCAATTAATCAGGATTTTGAAAGAGTCTGGTACCCCTCAAACAAAAAAAAGACTAGGTTTTAATGAAGAAGAATAAGAAAATTTCTTGAAAAAATTCTTAAGTCAAAATAATATTTATAAAAAAACGCCTTTTTACCAACCATATTCTATTTTATTGAAGATGCTTTTTTAAGAAGGATTTAAACTAAAAATAGTTAACCCACTTTCACTTACGAAGTGGAAAAATTTAGGGCAAAGTAAACTTTGTAAACTACTTCGCAAAGAAATTAAAATCGGATAAATCTACCTAAACCTGTCCATACCAAAAATTAATAGAACTATACAGGCACATGGTATCCACCTCAAGCCTTTAATTTATTTAAGTAAAGAAGAGTTTAAGTTTTTAAAGTTTTTAAGGGTTTGTTTTTTAAAAAGGACGCACAAGTTTTTTA
>JAMWCT010000013.1 GCA_023819525.1 Candidatus Omnitrophota bacterium | reverse complement strand
AAAGATGTGGTAGATGCGTTTATAAAGGCTGCAAATTCTAATGTGAAAAATGAAGTTTTTAATGTTGGTTCAGGCGAACCTCAAACAATAAATAAATTAGTTTATCTTTTAGGCGGCAAAAAGATCCATATTCCAAAAAGACCAGCCGAGCCTGACTGCACCTGGGCAGATATTACCAAAATAAAAAATATGTTAGGTTGGAAGCCAAAAGTTTCTTTTCAAGAAGGCGTTAAGATTATGCTTGATAGCATAGAGGATTTTAAAGATGCACCTGTTTGGACGCCCAGTACAATAGAGAAGGCAACTCAAGATTGGTTTAAATATTTATCTAGTTAGTTATAAAGATGGGAAAAGATATATATTCAAAAATAAAGACCCTTGATGAACTTACAAAAATTTTAGAAACTTTTCGCAAGCAAGGTAAAAAAATAGTTCACTGCCATGGGGTTTTTGATCTGCTTCACCCCGGCCATATCAAACATTTAGAGGCGGCAAAGAAAAAAGGTGATATTTTAGTTGTTACTATTACAAAAGATGAATATGTAAATAAAGGTCCTGGTCGGCCAATTTTTAATGAAAGATTAAGAGCCGAAAGTTTAGCATCTTTAGAGTGCGTTGATCTTGTTGCTATTAACTTATGGCCAAGCGCAGTTGAAACCATAAAAAAAATAAAGCCACATTTTTATGTAAAGGGAAGCGACTATGCCAAAAAAGAAGATGATTTAACAGGTAAAATTTATCAAGAAGAAAAAGCGGTAAAAGAGGTGGGTGGCATTTTTTATGTTACTGACGAGATAACTTTTAGTTCCTCCTCTCTTATTAATACCTACTTTTCATATTATCCACAAGAAAGCGTTGATTTTTTTAATAATTTTAAAAAACATTACAGCACAAAAGAGGTTATTGAAAATTTAAAAAAAATTGAAAATTTAAAGATTCTTCTTATAGGAGATATCATAATTGATGAATATAATTATTGTATAGGTTTAGGAAAATCACAGAAAGACAATATAATTGCTACAAAATTTTTAAACAAAGAAATTTTTGCTGGTGGAGTATTGGCTGCCGCTAATAATTTAGCCAGCTTTTGCAATGATATAACCTTACTTGCCTGCATTGGGGTAAAAAATAATTATACCGATTTTATAAATACACATTTAAAACCAAATATAAAAAAAATTTTTTATTATTGTGAGGATATGCTTACAGTTGTAAAAAGGCGTTTCCTAGACCCAGCATTTTTAAATAAACTTTTTGAAATATGTGATTTGAATGATACTGGTTATATTCCAAAAAATATTGAAGAAAAAATTTGTAAATTTCTAAAAAATAAGCTTAAAAAATTTGATGTTGTAATAGTGACTGATTTTGGACACGGTTTAATTACTCCAAAGATTGTAACAATTCTTTCTGAAACGGCAAAATTTTTAGCAGTGAATACTCAAACAAATAGCGCAAATATCGGTTTTAATCTTATCACAAAATTTCCTAAAGCAGACTATATCTGTATTGATGAGCCAGAGATAAGACTTGCCTGTCATGATAAATTTTCTAATTTAGAAAATTTGATTTTAAAAATTAGTAAATTATTAAGATGCAACAAAATAGTTGTCACAAGAGGTCATTGCGGTTCTTTAGCTTACTGTAAAAAAGAAGGTTTTTTTGAGATTCCAGTTTTTTCAAAAGAAATAGTTGACAGAATTGGCGCTGGAGATGTTTATTTTGTTTTAACTGCACCTTGCGTTTATAATGAAGTTCCTATGGAAATGGTAGGTTTCATAGGGAATGCCGTCGGAGCTTTAAAAGTATTAATTGTGGGGCATCGCACAGCAATTGAGAGGGTTGCGTTATTTAATTATATAAACACTTTACTTAAATGACAAAAGACTATTTTAAAGATTTAGTAGATTTGTTTTATAACATTGAGGTTACTAGAAAACTTAAAAATATAAAATTTGAACCAGCAATAAAAATTATTCTTAACAAGATGAACTCCTTGAAATCTCCAAATAAAATAATTCTTATCGGTAATGGTGGAAGTAATTCTATCGCAAGCCACATTGCTACAGATTTTCTAAAAAATTTAGGTAAAGCTGCTATTGTGTTTTCTGATGCAAGTCTATTAACATGTTTAGCAAATGATATAGGTTATGAAAATGCTTTTTATAAAGCAATTACAACAGTTGCTAACAAAGGCGATTTTCTTTTTTCTATAAGTAGTTCTGGTAAATCAAAAAATATTATTTTTGCAACCAAAGAAGCAAAAAGGAAGGGTTGTTTTGTAGTAACATTTTCTGGATTTAGCCCTTTAAATGATTTACGTAAATTAGGTGATATAAATTTTTATGTTCCATCAAATTGTTATGGGTTTGTTGAAATAGTTCATTTGGCAATTTGTCACTATGTAGTTGATATTTTAAAGAATGATTATGGACAAGTATAGGATTGATAGTCATAAATTAATGTATCATATCGATAGGGTTTATGAGTGGCTTGGGGGAAAAGTTATTTACCCTATATATTTAGAAGTAGCACCTTCTGGCTTGTGTAATCATCGCTGCATTTATTGTGGTTTAGATTTTATGGAATATAAACCAATTTTTCTTAAAACAGAGATTTTTAAAAAAAGATTAAAAGAGTTAGCAAATTTAGGCATTAAAAGTATTATGTATGCAGGAGAAGGAGAGCCTCTTTTAAATAAAGATATTATAGAACTTATTCGGTATACAAAAAATTGTAATATTGATGTTGCTCTCACTACAAATGGGGTGCTTTTAGACAAAAATTTTTTAAGGAATACTTTAGGTTATTTAAGTTGGATAAAGGTAAGTTTAGATGCTGCTAAACAATCCACTTATATAAAAATACATCGTGCAAAAACAACTGATTTTAAAAAAGTTTTAAGAAATTTAGAGACAGCCGTTAAAATAAAACAAAAAAATTTTTATAATTGCACTATAGGTGTTCAACTTGTGCTTTTACCTGAAAATGCTAATGAAATAATAAGTTTAGCAAAAATAGCAAAGAATATAGGCGTAGATTATTTTGTTATAAAACCATATTCACAACACCCTTTAAGTTTAACGAAAAAATATAAAAACATAAAGTATTCTAAATATTTAAACTTAGTACAAAAATTAGAAAGATTAAATACTGATAAGTTTGATGTAATATTTCGTCTTCAAAGTATGAGAAAATGGGATAGCGCCAAAAAAGATTATAAACATTGTTTTGCACTTTCATTTTGGAGTTATATTGATGCTTCTTGTAATGTCTGGGCTTGTAGTGTGTACCTTACAAAAAAAAGATTTTATTTAGGCAATCTCTACCAACAAAGTGTTTCAGAAGTTTTTGAAAGTCAAAAAAGATACAAATTACTTTTATGGGCAGAAACTAAACTTAACACAGACGTCTGCAGGATAAATTGTCGTATGGATGAAATAAATAGATATCTTTGGGAATTAAAACACCCCCCTTTACACGTTAATTTTATATAATGAGCGAATATATAAAAAATTTAGAAAAAAAAGCAGACCAAATAAGAGAAGAGATAATTTCAGTTGCAGTTAAAAATCAAGCAGGTCATATCGCACCATCTCTTTCTTGTGTTGATATATTGGTGGCGCTATACTATAAAATAATGAGATATAAAAAAACAGATCCTTATTGGGAAGATAGAGATCGTTTAATTTTTTCAAAAGGTCACGGCTGTTATGCGCTTTATGCGATTTTAGCTAATCTTGGAATTTTGCCAAAAAACAAATGGCAAAATTTTTATACTGCAAAATCTAGTCTTTGTGGTTGTGTTGAGAGGAATTTAAATTATGGTCTTGAAGCAAGTTGTGGTTCCTTAGGACATGGTTTGTCTATGGCTGTTGGGATTGCTTTTGCAGCCAAATTGTTGAATAAAAAATATAGAACATTCTGTCTCGTAGGAGATGGGGAGTTACAAGAAGGTTCAAATTGGGAAGCTTTGCAATTTGCAGTAAAATATGACCTTAGTAATCTTTTAATCATAGTTGATAAGAATCGCTTGCAAGCAATGGATTTTATTGTGAATGTTTTAGATAAGAAAGAAACAGATTTACTTAAAAGGCTAAAAGGTTTTGGATTGTTTGTTAATGCTTGCTGTGGTCATAATATAAAGGAGTTGATTGATTGCATTGAAAAATCTTTGTGCGCAAAAATAACAAAACCAAAAGTAATAGTTGCAAAGACAATAAAAGGTTTTGGTTTAAAATGTATGGAAAATATTGCAAAGTTTCATTTTCGTGTTCCTACGGAGGAAGAATTAAAATTAGGGAAAACCTATGCAAAAAAATTATCGCAAAGTAATCATTGATACAATTATTCCATATTTTAGAAAAGATAAGCGGCTATATTTGTTAGTCTCTGATATGGGTTTTGGTGTTATAGATAATCTTAAAAAAGAATTTCCTGAAAGAATATTTAATTTAGGCGTTATGGAACAGGCAACAGTAGGCATAGCAGCTGGTATGAGTATGGCTGGGCTTGTTCCTATAGTTTATTGTATTGTTAATTTTTTAGTTTTTAGGGCACTTGAACAGATACGAAATGATGTGGTTTTACAAAATTTAAATGTGAAATTTATTGCAACAGGTGTTAATAACTATTTTAAATTTCTTGGTTATTCACATTGTTGTGATAAAGATGATATAGCTTTGATGAATTTAATTAAAATGAAAGTTTATGATCCTTATACTGATAAGAGAGATTTTGCTAAAGTGGTTGATGATTGGATAACTCATCCTTGTGCTGGATATATACGTGTATGAATAAATATGCAAGATAAGATAAAAATTTCCATAATTATGCCTGCCTTAAACGAGGAAGACAATATCGTTTTAGCGATAAATAATGTTTTAAAAGATATAAATACTTGCGGTTTTAACGCTGAAGTTATAGTTGTCAATGATGGGAGTACCGATAATACAGCAGCACTTGTCAAAGAACTTATGAAAAACAATCCAATGATTCGCATGATAGAACACAATAAACCAAAAGGTTTAGGAGCATCTTTTTGGGATGGGGTTTCTTATGCAGAGGGTGAGGCGGTAGTTTTTTTACCAGCAGATAATGAAAATTTTCCTTGCGAGACATTGCGTTATGTAAAACTTTTAGAAGATGTGGATATGGTGATACCTTTTGTTTGGAATAAAGAGGTTCGTTCTCCTCTTAGAAGATTCCTTTCATTTTTATTTTGTTTTATAGTAAATACAACTTTTTTTACACGTTTTCACTATACAAATGGCACTGTAATTTATAGAAAGTCAGTTTTAGTTAAATTAAAAAGGCGTTGTAGTAGTTTTTTTTATCAAACAGATATTTTAGTGAGATTGTCAAAGTCTGGATATCTGTTTGCAGAAGTTCCTTATTTTTTATGTAGGCGGTTAAGCGGTGGCTCAAAGGCTTTTTCTATTCCTTTAATTGCAGCTTTAGTTAAAGATTATTTAAAGTTAGTTTGGGATTTTTATTTTAGAAAGAATTTAGATGTAGAAGGTATTTATCCAGAAAATTCTTTAACTAAAAAAAGAAAAGAGATTTTTGGGATAAAAAATGGGTAGACTACTTAAAATTGTAACTTCTCTACATAAAAAAACAAAAAGGGATTATTTAGCCAGAATGCATTCAAATAAACCTAAATGTATGCAAATTGCTAAAAAATTTGGTAAAGAATTTTGGGATGGCGATAGATTATATGGTTACGGTGGTTATTACTATGACGGTAGATGGCAGGTGGTAGCAAAAAAGTTAATTAAAATCTATAAGCTCAATAATAATTCAAAAATATTAGATGTTGGTTGCGGAAAAGGCTTTTTACTTTACGAATTTAAAAGATTACTTAAAAACTGTCATATAAAAGGCTTAGATATTTCAAAATATGCAATAAAAGAAGCAAAAGAAGAGGTAAAGAAAGATTTGTTTGTTCACAGAGCACAAGATACTTATCCATTTTCTTGCAAAGAGTTTGACCTTGTAGTCTCAATTACAACCTTGCACAATTTATATATTTATGATTTAAAAAAAGCATTAAAAGAGATTGAGCGTGTAGGCAAGAATAAATTTATAGTTGTAGAAAGTTATCGTAATGAAAAAGAATTGTTTAATTTACAGTGTTGGGCTTTAACCTGTGTAGCTTTTTTTTCTGTAAAAGAGTGGAAATGGCTATTTAAAGAATTTGGTTACAGCGGCGATTATGAATTTATATTTTTTGAATAGATGAAAAAAATATTGCTTTTTGGAAAAACCGGCAAATTAGGTTTGGCAATAGAGGAAGTTTTCTTAAAAGATTATAATATTTTTGGGATAAGCAGTCAAGATTGTGATGTTTGTGATTTTGGGAAAGTAAAAAGGCTTATAAAAAAAATAAAGCCAGAAATTGTAATTAATGCTGCAATTTTTGGCGGAGTTAAGCTTTGCGAAGAAAACCCTTATAAAGCTTTTCTTGTTAATTCGCTTTTTCCAAGATTTTTAGCTAAACTTTCAAAAATAGAAAATTTTTTATTAGTTCATTTTAGCAGTGATGCTGTATTCGGGAATAGTAAAAAAAAATTTTTTGTTGAGACTGATAAACCTTTTTTAAAAAATATTTATGGTGCTACTAAATATATGGGGGATTGCTTTGTTGAGGCAGATGCAAAAAATTATTATATATTAAGGATGTCGCTTTTATTTGGAAAAACAACTAAAATCAAACAATTCATCGATAAGACCTTAAAAATGCTATTGGAAGGCAAAAAAATAATAAATATATATGGTGATTTTGTATTTTCACCAACTTATAGTTTAGATGTTGCTCAACAATTAAAAAAACTGATAGAAAAAAAATTCCCTTATGGGCTTTACCATATTTCAAATAGCGGAAAAGCCACTTTAGAAGAATTTTTAAACCAAATTATAAAAAATTTAAATTTAAAAGCAAAAGTACGAAAAGTTTCTGTAGAAACAGTTAATAAAGATTTTAGCCAACCAGTTGTTTTGAGTTCAATTAAATTAAAACCTCAAAGAAGTTGGAAGGCTGCATTAGCCGATTATTGTAGCGAAATAAAAAAATTTTAATTTATGAATTTTTTATATACAAAAACAAAGATCTTTCATTTTGCAGATAAGCTTAATTCACTTGCAAAAAAAAATAAAAAAATTTTACCACCCATACATATAAGAGTAAAACCAACTAATGTTTGCAACCATAGTTGTTCATATTGTTCGTATAGAAAAGATAATCTACAGTTAGGAAAAGATATGATAAGCAGAGACTTTATCCCAAAGGATAAGATGTTAGAGATTTTAGAAGATTTAAATACAATAGGAGTTAAAGCAATAACATTTAGCGGCGGAGGAGAACCCTTTTGCTATCCATATTTAGAAGACGCGGTGAAATTTCTTATAAACACTAATATAAAATTTGCAGCGATTACAAATGGTTCTAAGCTAGAAGGAAATTTAGCCAAGTTGTTCTCTAGATACGCTAGTTGGATAAGAATATCAATAGATGGTTGGGATGATGAAAGCTATTCTTTTTATAGAAAAGTAAAAAAGGGGGAATTTAGTCGCATTTTACAAAACATAGAGAATTTTAAAAGATTAAAAGGAAGTTGTTATTTAGGTATGAGTATAATTGTAGATAGATATAATGCAGCACATATATACCAGATGATTAAAAAATTTAAAGAATTATGTGTAGATAGTGTAAAAGTATCTCCTTGTATTGTAAGTGATAGTGGAAGACGAAATAATGAATACCATAAACCAATTTTTAATTTAGTAAAAAAACAAATCAAAAAAGCCTTTAGAGATTTTGTTGATAAAAATTTTGAAATTTTTGATGCTTATCATGAGTTGGATGAGAAATTTTATAAAACCTATAGTTGGTGTCCATATTTACAGATTTTATGCGTTATTGGGGCGGATTGTAATGTATATTCTTGTCAGGACAAGGCTTATAATTTAAAAGAAGGTCTTTTAGGTTCAATAAAAAATAGACGGTTTAAAGATTTTTGGTTTTCTGGCAAAGCAAAGTTTTTTAAGATAAATCCATCTATACACTGCAATCACCACTGTGTTGCTAATTTAAAAAATATTTTAATTTTAGAATATTTAGGTGTGAAAGAAAAACACTTATATTTTGTTTAGGACTTTACTGTGGAGATTATAAAAAAATATAAAAATATAATAATTTTAATTTTTCTTTCGTTGATATTTTTTTCTATTGCTTTTATACGATTACAATTTGTTGAGTTAGACCACGGTGATGAATTTGCCGATGCGAATGTGCTTACTGCAGGAAAAAACTTTGCAAAGTTTGGTTTTATAAAATGTAAATTCCTACCACATTTTACACAACAACTATACACCCCAAAAGATCCATATTTACATTATCCACCACTACCAGAAATAATTAATGGATTTTTACAGAAAGTATTTAAGGTTCGGACTTTATTTGTTTTTCGCGCTATTTCTATATTTTTTAGTTTTTTAAATTTTATATTTTTTTATTTATTTATAAAAAAACTAACTGGCTTGACTTTTTTTGCAACTTTAGCAGGAATATTTTTTTTGGTTAACCCATATTTTATATTTGGTATGGATTCTCTACATCAGATGGCTTTTGCTGATTTTTTTAGAACATTAATTTTGTTCTGTTTTGTAAGTTTAGATAAAATAGAGAGCAATAAAAAGAAATTTTTGTTTTTTCTATGGATTTTATTTTTTATTGAGTCACTTTTAACTTTTGAATATATAATTTATTTAGTATTATTTTTTATTTTATATAAATATTTTTTGCAACCTAAAAAAGATATAGGTTGGGGACAAATTTTGTTTTTATTTAGCGCACCTATTTCTGCGTTTTTGTTACATTTTTTACAAAATGTATGGTATTTTGGCGATTTTGATTTAGCCTTAGCAGACTTTGGACAAATTGCAAAAGAGCGGATTTTGCAAAGTAAAGATATGCCTTTGCCAAATTTTAATTTTTTTGGATGGTGGAATTATGTAATTGTGAAATATTTTAATGCGGTTTTTGTTTTTAATTATTTTTTACTTTTTTTTACTTTTTTTTTATCATACGTAATATACCAAAATTTAGATAGAGAGCATAAAGTGAAAATAAAATTTTATTGTAAATTATTTTTTGTATTTATTTTATGTGGCATAAGCTGGTATGTAGTATTTTCTGCTCATTCATTTGCACATGCTTTTGTACCTTTTTTATATAGACACATTGTCCCAGCTGCAGCTCTATGGTTTTCTATATTTTTTTATCTTTTGTATATTTATGCAAATATAAAAAGAAGTTTAATTTCTAAATTAATTGTAAGTTTTGTTTTTATTTTTGTTATTTTTTCCAATATTACTGCAAGTGAACTACCCATATCTGTCCAAAAAAGAAAATCTGCACAAGATTTTTTAGTATTTAAAGATTGCCTTTTAAAACTTAAAAACATAAGTTTGCAAGATGATTTAATTTCAACAAATTATTATCGTTTTCCTTTTATGCGTTGGTATCTTGATAGAAATGTATTGCCAATTTTTGATAAGGAAACTTTAGAGACATTAACTAAAAAACCAAGATATTTTATATTCCTACCTTATAATAACCAAAGAACAATAGAGCTGTTTCAATATTTAGAGAAAGAACATCAACTACTTTTTAATTGCACTTCCTCTCGATTTCCTAGCATATTTTTTAAGTTAATAACAGAATAAAATGCAAAAAAAAGTAGCGATAATAATTCCAGCTAAAGGTAAAGCGACATATTTAATTAAATGTATACAATCTGTTCTTGAAGTTAACTATTATCTTAAAGAAATTTTTATAGTTGATGATGGTTTAGATAAAGATGTTTTGGCTAAACTTTTGGCTTTTAAAGGTAAAATAAGAATACTAAATAGTCAAGGAAGAGGCCCCTCTTTTGCAAGAAATTTGGCAGCTAAATTTAGCGATGCAGAATTTATAGCTTTTACAGATAGTGATTGTATCGTTGAAAAAAATTGGATTTCAAAATTATTAGAAGGTTTTGAGAAATTTCAAGATGCTGTCTCATGCGGGGGGACTCAACTCTTACCTGCTGATGCGACTAATTTTGAAAGAAGGGTTTTTGAATTTATGAAAAAAGTGGGATTTATTTCTGATTATGTAAAAAAAACTAAAACTCAAAAAATTTTTAAAGTAAATCATAACCCTTCTTATAACGTGATGTATAAAAGAGAAATTTTTTTAAAAGAAAATGGATTTTTGGAGAACCTATGGCCAGCTGAAGATGTTGAGTTTGATTATAGATTAAGAAAGAAAAATTATATTTTAGTATATAGTCAAGAAGCGGTTGTTTATCATTACAAACCAAAAAATTTTAAATCTTTTTTAGAAATGATGTATAGGTATGGGTTAGCCCAAGGTTTTTTAGTTAAAAAATATGGCCCCTTTAGAAAATTACATTTTTTAGCAATTTTTATATATTTATTTATTTTTGGATTACTATTTCTTGCCCTGCATAACTTTGTGTATTTTGCACTTTTTTCTATTATATTTTTGTTTTTATTTTTTGCCTATTTTAAATTTAATTTTATTATAATTTTTCTTGCAATTTTTGCTTTTTTTGGTTGGAATTTAGGTTTTTTAAAGGGTTGGATAAGCTTTCGATTATTCAGAAATTCAAAAAAGATTCAAAGTTTTTTAAGTTAGTTTTTGCATCTCTTTCTAATTTTAGGTTGTTTTTAAATCCATAAATAGTTGTCAAAATGGGGAACAATTGTATAATTAATACATCATGAAAATATTGCAAACACTAGCGCGATTTTATCCATATAGAGGTGGTGTAGAAAATTATGTTTATTATCTATCAAAAGAATTAGTAAAATTAGGAAATAGCGTTAAGGTAATATGCGCAAATCAACCATTCTCAAAAACAAAAGATATAGTAGCTGGTATAGAAGTTTATAGACTTTCTTATATCAGAAAGATAGCCAATACAAATATTACTTTGTCTTTGCCGCTGGCTTTGTTTAAAGAAAACTTTGATATCTTACATACTCATCTACCACATCCTTGGAGCGCTGATTGGAGTGCATTTTTTTCAATGGTTAAAAGAAAACCATTGGTTCTTACTTATCATGATGATATTGTTGGGAATAATTTAAATTATTATATTGCAAAAATCTATAATCTCTCACTACTTAAAATTCTTCTTGGACGGGCAGAAAAGATTATTGTTACGCAACAGAAATACATAGAACGCTCTTTATATTTAAAAAGATATCTAAAAAAAATTGTAGTTATACCTCCCGGTGTGGATTTAGAAGAATTTAAACCATTACCAAAAAAAGGAAAAAATGAAAAAATAATTCTTTTTTTAGGTATTTTAGATGAATTTCACCGTTATAAAGGTTTAGATTTTTTAATTAAAGCCATCTCTATTATTAAAAAAAAGATTTTAGATGTAAGGTTTTTAATTGGAGGAGAAGGGGTGTTAAAAAAATATTATAAAAGGTTAGTAAGTTCGCTTAATTTAGAAGATAGAGTTGATTTTTTAGGATTTATACCACAAGAAGAGTTAGTTAATTATTATAATAGTTGTGATGTTTTTGTTTTGCCTTCTATTTCAGAAATTCAAGAAGGCTTTGGAATAGTTTTACTTGAAGCTTTGGCTTGCGCAAAACCTGTGGTTGCAACAGATATTGTTGGGATAGCAGAAGATATAAAAAAATTTGGCGCCGGTATAGTCGTTAAACCTTTTGATATAAAAGAACTAGCAGAAGCAATTATTCAGATACTTTCTGACGAAATTTTAGCAGAGCAGATGGGTAAGAAAGGATTAGAATTGGTTAGAAAAAATTATAGTTGGGTTGATATTGCGAGGAAAATTTTAGAACTTTATTTATAGTTTAGCAATGGAGAGAAGAAAAATTTATAATAAAGATTATTTTGAGACAAAAGAGAAAAGTTTAGGTTTGCCTCATAATTTCCAAGCAAAACGGTATCATTTTGAAATTATAGTAAACACTTTTATGTATCTAAGACCAAAAAGAGTTTTAGATGTAGGCTGTGCCAAAGGTTTTTTGGTATATTTATTTAATAATCATGGGATTGACTGCTATGGTATAGATATAAGTGAATATGCGATAGAGAACTCTCCAGAAAATATAAAAAATAAGCTAAGTGTAGTTGATATTGTAAATGATAAATTACCATTTTGCGATAACTATTTTGATTTAATTGTTGGACTTGAAGTTATAGAACATTTGGATAGTTTTGATAATCTCTTAAAGGAGTGTTATAGAGTTTTAAAAACTAATGGATATTTGTTTTTTACTACTCCAACTCCTGGTAGTTGGGATGCTGTTAATGATGTTACTCATATTAATGTGCATCCAAAAAGTTTTTGGTTAGATTTGGTTAAAAAGTATCACTTTATTGAGTTGAGAAAGCAAGAATATAAAATTTTTATTAAAAATTTTATCAGAAATTATAAAAAATTTATTGCACTGACACCCTCAGATAGGGGTATAATAAAACTTTTATATAAATTTGGATGGTTTGGGAAATTCATTCGAAGCCAACTGCAGGTTTATATTAATTTTTTTTCACCTTTAAGTTCAACACAACTTTTAATTTTTAAAAAAATTTAGTATGGTAGATTTACTTTTAATTAAAACACATCATATTAAATATAGATGGCTTCCTATGGGACTTATGTATGTTGCAAAGGCTGCGAAAAATGTTGGAGCGAAGGTCAAAATACTTGATTTATCGTTAGAAAAAAAACCTTTTTATTTTTTAAGGAAACAACTTCTAAATCTAAAACCTTCAATTGTAGGGGTAGGTGGTATGTATTGTGAATTTGAAGAGATAAGACAGATAGCAAAGGTTACAAGAGAGACTTTACCGAAAACAATAGTAGTTGTTGGAGGGCCGTTAACCACAGCTTTGCTTAAAGAAATTTTACAAGACAAAAATATTGATTTAGTTTCTTTATGCGAGGGGGAACTAACCATACAAGATTTATTAGGTTTTTTAGATGGAAAGACTAAATTAGAAGATATAAAAGGAATTGTTTTTAGAAAGGATGGAAAGCTTTTTTATACACAAAAAAGAGAAATTTTAGATATAAATTTAATACCCATACCAGCCTGGGAAGAAATTGATGTACCAACATATATTAGTAGAAATGATAATTGGTTTGGAATAGAAAATCTAAAAATGCTGAATATTGTTCCTCAAAGAGGGTGTCCCTATTCTTGTGTTTTTTGCGATAAAAATGTTTTTGGGCAAGTCTGGCGACCACGAGATCCAAAAAATATAGTGGATGAAATGCTTTTTTTAAAAGAAAACTACAAAATTGAAGCCATAATGTTTTTAGATGATATTTTTGATGTGAACAAAAAATGGGTTTATAGTTTTATTGAAGAACTTAAGAAAAGAAATGTAAATATGTATTGGGGTTGTAGCTCAAGGGTAAATCATTCAGATTATCATCTTTATAAAGCAATGAAAGAAGTGGGTTGTTGTTATATTTTTTATGGAGTAGAATTTGGGACAAATGAGATGTTAGAAAAAGCTAACAAAAAAACCACTATAGAACAAATAAAAAAAGCAATAGATATAGCGCATTCTGCAGGTTTACGGGTAATTGCTGGTTATATGTTAGGGATGTTAGATGAGACAGAAGAACAGATTAAAAAAACAATTAAGTTTGCCATAGAGACTAAAACAGAGGTAGCCACAATAACAGTTGTAACACCTATAGCAAATACTGTTTTATTTGATTTGGCAGTTAAAGCTGGAAAAATTAATAAAAATACAACCTGGTGGAAAGCAACAAGAGCCAATGCACTTATAAATTTAACACAAGATGTATCAAATAAACGTTTAGCATATTTAGTTTCAAAAACTTATTGGATGCTTTTTTGGACTCGTCCGAACAGAAGATTTCCAAAATGGTTTTGTAAATTGATGCAACATTCGTTTTACATTTTAAGACCCATTTCTGGCGATAAGTTTATAAATTTTATTTTTTGGTTAGATAATATAAGAAAGAGACTGAATTTAAGACTTCCATAAAATGAATACAATATTTGCAAGATGGTGCGATAAAAATATTGGGAAATTTGTCTGTTTTATTTTAACAGTCAAGTGTAAAATTTTTGATTTTTTTTTAAAGCCAGCTTTTAATAAAAAAATTTCTAAGATTCTTTTTATTAAACTAACCGAACAAGGTTCTTCTGTTTTAGGTTATTTTGCCTTCAAAAAAGCAATTACTTATGTTGGGAAAGAAAATATTTATTTTTTAGTTTTTTCACAGAACAGACCAATATTAGATATTTTAGATGTAGCAGAAGCAAAGAATATAATAGAAATTAAAATGGATAACGTTTTGGTTCTTTTTTTTTCAACCTTGAAAGCGCTGCATAGAATTAGAAAAGAAAAAATAGATATTTGCATAGATATGGAATTTTTTATGCGGTTTTCCGCAATTTTATCTTATTGTTCTGGTGCACCGATACGGGTAGGTTTACATCAGTTTAATTCTGAAGGAGGCTATAGGGGTAATCTATTTACTCATAAACTTTTATATAATCCTTACTTAAATACAAAAGTTTTCTTTTTGAGTTTAGTTGAGGCTATAGAGAAAAAAACAAATTTAAATAAACCTTTAATTTTTGAAATTCCATCTTCTGAAAGATTCGATTTGCCAATTTTTTATCCAGATGAAGGCGAAAAAATAAAATTAAAACAAAAAATTGAAAATTTACTAAGAGCGTCTTTAGCTAAACCAATTTTTATTTTCCATCCAAATTTTTCTGATCCTGTTCCTCAAAGGAGATGGCCTTTTAAAAATTTTATAAGTTTGGGTTCGCTTTTAAAAAAAGAATTTCCAAAATCTACAATTATTATTACAGGAACAGATAAGGAAGAAAAAGAGTGTTTAGATATGGCAAAACAGATTGATAATGCCGTATCTTTAGCTGGTAAAACTACTTTAAAAGAACTCCTTTTATTATATTATTTAGCTGATATTTTAATAACGACCGATAGTGGTCCTGCACATTTTTCAAGTTTGACACCTATTAAGACAGTAGTTCTTTTTGGTCCAGAGACACCTTTTCTTTATGAACCTATCTCAAAAAATAAAATTATTATCTACAAACAGCTAATTTGTAGTCCTTGTATAAATGTTTATAACCAAAAACATTCCTTATGTAATAATCCTTTGTGTCTTAAAAGTATAGGTGTTAATGAAGTTTACCAAAAAATAAAAGAGCTACTATAAATTTATGAGATTCGCCTTAATTTTTAATCCATTTAAATATAAAGTTCATGAGGAGAATTTGCGGATTGTGCAAAAATATTTTGGGATGTTCCCACCTTTAAGTTTAGCTTGGGTTGCTTCAATTGCAAGAGAGGCAGGGCATACTGTAACTATAATTGATGCTAGAACTTTACGTTTAAGCAAAGAAGAAGTTTTATGTAGACTTAAAGAATTTAAACCAGATATTTTGGGATTTATGATGACAACATATATGTTTTTAGATACATTAGAGTGGATAAAATATCTAAAAAAAAATTTAAATGTTCCTGTTGTTGTTGGAGGTTATAATTTAAGAGTTTATCCAAAAGAGTCAATTAGCCATCTAGAAATAGATTTTGGCGTAGTAGAACACGCTTTAGATACTATACCGCAGCTTTTTGATGCTTTAGAAGGTAAAAGAAGATTGGAAGATGTTGTTGGGTTAGTTTATAAAAAAAATAATGAAATTATAGTTAATCCTCCAAAGCCTGTAGTTTTTGAAAGCTTTCCCTTTCCGGCAAGAGATCTTTTACCGAATGAACTTTATGCAGAGTTTCCAACTGAGCGAAAAAATTTTACAGTGATGGTTACAAGTTTAGGTTGTCCAAGGGGGTGTTTGTTTTGTGAAGCAGGCAGAACCATTTATAATCCAAGAAAACCAGAAACTGTGGTAAAGGAAATTGAGGATTGTTACAAAAAATACAATATCCGTGAGATAGATATTTTTGATTACGATTTTACTGCCGATAAAAAAAGAGTAATTGAAATTTGTAGATTGCTGAAAGAAAAAAAACTTGATTTGATTTGGGCCTGCAGATCAAGAATTGATATAGATAAAGAGATTTTAAAAGAGATGAAAGAAGCCGGATGCCGAAGGATTTATTATGGTATTGAGTCTGGGGTGCAGGAAATTTTAGACATAGTTAATAAAGGAATTACTATAAAACAGATAAGAGAAACAATTAAGATAACCAAAGATTTAGGCATAAAAGCTTTAGGTTTCTTTTTGATAGGAGCACCTAAAGAGACATATAAAACAGTTAAACAAACAGTGAAATTTGCAAAAGAACTTAATTTAGACTATGTTCAATTTTCAAAATGTTTAGCAAAACCACTTACACCTTTATGGAGACAATTGGTGGAAAGAACTGGTAAAGACTATTGGCGTGATTGGATATTAGGTAAAGAAATTGATAGAAATCTGCCAAGGCCTTGGACAGAGTTAACAAATGAGCAAATAGATAGATTAGCTCGATGGGCTTATATAAGCTATCACACAAGACCTTCATTTTTGTTACGTGCAGTTTTAAATGTTCGTTCCTTTAAGGAATTTAAGCGCAAACTTTTTGCATATTTAGATATGTTATTTTCTCAAGAAAAAGTATCTTGTGAAGATAAAAATTTCGTGGCTTATTGCGAAGAACCAAAGAAGGTAATATTTTATAAGAGAAAAATATGAAAATTTTATTTGTTTATAAAGGTAGATATCAGGTTCGCGATAGCATAACAATTGAGTATCTTTCTTCAATAGCTAAGCAGTACAACTGTAAAACGGCTTTAGTATACGATCAGGATACATTTGGTATCACTGATAATGTTTTTTATTTCCCTTTATTAAATAGATTAACTTCAAGACAAGAGGATATAGCAAAAAAAATTATAAAGGAAAATCCAGATTTTGTAGTTTTTTTAGACGGTTTCAATAGAACAAAGTGGAATGAGGCTATCAATAAAAAAATAAAGCAGATAAAGAATAAAATTCGCACTATTAACATTTTATCCATAAAAAAAGAAAGCATAAACTTAGATTATAATTATACACTTATAGGCGAAGCAGAATATACATTTGATAAGTTTTTAAAAGATAAAATTTTTAATTCTAAAGATGGCATCTATTCATTTAGTGGATTAGCGAATTTAGATATGTTGCCTTTGGCAGATAAATTTTTATTTTCTAAATATATAGATTTTAAACTAAGTTATATGCTTTATACAAGTAAAGGTTGTCTTTATAACTGCTCATATTGCGAAGAGACAATTTATAAAAATGAATTTGGAGGTGCTTATTTTAGAAGAAGAAGCCCCAAAAATGTTATTTCAGAATTAGAAAAAGCAAAAAAAGATTTCGATATTAGAGAGATCATTTATAAAGATTCTGTATTTACTTTTGATAAAGAATGGTTAAAAGAATACCTAACTTTATATAGGGAAAAAATAAATTTGCCATATAAGTGTTTTGCAAAAGCAGAGGTATTTGATGAAGAGATAGCTAATTTGCTTAAAAAAAGCGGTTGTTATTGTGTAGAATTTGGGGTTCAGACATTTAATGAAAAAATAAAAAAAGAGATTCTTTTGCGCAATGAAAGTAATCAACAGTTATTGGCTGCATTTAAAATTTGCGATAGATACAACTTACCTTATGACGTTGACCATTTATTTGGCATACCCACAGAAAGTGTTAAAGACCATATTGAAGCAGCAAGAATTTATATGAATTTAAAATTTTTAAACAGAATAAAGACACACAATCTTACTTTTTATCCTCAAGCCCAAATATATAATTTTGCACCACAGTATATTAAAAACAATAAGAATTATCAGGCAGATTTCTTCTCTATACTTTCAGGTGAAAAGAATATAATAAATATTAATAAAATTTTTATTAAGTATTTCAAAGTCTTACCGCTACTTCCTAAAAAAATCAATTTATTTATTTTGAAAAAAAATCGACTGAAAATATTTACTTATTTTCCAAATATTTTGATTTTAATTTGTATGTTTCTTGTGGCCATAAAAAATAAAGATAGACGTTTTTTAATTTATTTAAGACTTTACTTACGTAAAATCTTATTAAGTTTTCAATAATTTATTTACACAAAACAAGCGTCGCTTAAAATGTGTAATTGATTACACAAAACAAGCGACGCTTAAAATGTGTAATGTAGTTTAAATTTATAGAGCATAAGATGAATATAAGATATGGGTATATTAGAACTAATAGATAAAAATAAAGTTAAAAGATATCTTTGCGCTCGAAACAAAATAATTTATCCTGGTGCAATTTATCATGTTACCCACCGTGCTCCAGGTAGAGAGATTTTATTTGTGGAGGAAAAAGATTATTTGCATATGCTTTCTCTTTTAAAAGAAATTTCTAAAAAATTTAAATGGAGTATTTATTCTTTTGCTTTTATGCCTAATCATATTCATATTTTACTTAAAATTTCTGAAGCTAACCTCTCTAGTGGTATGAAGAATTTATGTGAACGCTATGCTAAATATTTTAATAGAAAATACGAGAGGAAAGGACCCGTTTTTTCAAGACCCTATAGAGCTGCTTTATGCGTAGATGATATGTATTTAGTTAGCGCATCAATATACATACACCTTAACCCCTTTAAAGCAAAGCTATGTAAAAAATTGAAAGATTATAAATGGAATTCTTTAGACCTATACATTAGTGATAAAAAAAGTAGCTTTATCGATTCAGGATTTATATTGAAAATTTTAGACGAGACGGATAATGTAAAGGCAAAAAATTCTTATATTAAATTAATTTTTGATGCTGCAGAGATTGAGTTTAAAAATATTATAGAATATCCAAATTTTATAGATTTTTTTAAAGATAAAATAAGAAATATTTTTAAAAAACTGCGGTTAATCAAAACGGACGATGCAATAGAAGAGGAACTTGAGAATTTTTTAAAGAGACCGCAACAACAAGGAATACTAAAACGAAAGTATCTTATCCAACAGTTGCTAGCAAGGGGTTTTAAGATTAACGATATAGCAAAGAAATTAAAAATTTCTAGAAAAACTGTTTATAATACTTTAAAAGTTAAATCCGAACAAAATAAATTACACAAAACAAGCGTCGCTTAAAATGTGTAGATTACACAAAACAAGCGTCGCTTAAAATGTGTAAAGGTAAGTAGGTTGTATGGGTGATAATATAAGGAAAACAAAAGAATATTTTGATAGGAAGTCAGAAAAATTAGAAAAAATAAAAATAGAAAAGCAAAATAATTTAGTTAAAACGGTAAAGTGGGCGATTGAAAACAAATTATATGGCGTAGTTTTAGATATTGGTATTGGCATTGGAGGAAGTTTTTATTACTCTACAGAAAATGTTAAAAAAGTTATAGGCATAGATATATCCTATTTGTCATTAGCCAAAGCAAAAAAGATAGATAAATTCTATTATATAGCTTGTAGTGCATATCAACTTGCATTTAATGAGAGCCTTTTTGATTGCGTTGTATTAACAAATGTTTTACACCATTTTGCAGGCGATAGTTTGGAAGAAACAAAAGAAAATTTATTGAATTGTTTTGTTGAGACAAAACGCGTGCTTAAAGAAGGAGGTAAGGTTTTTATTGTTGAGGCTTTTTGTAATAGATTGATTGAAAAAATGGAAAGTTCCTTATATAAGATATATTTTAAGATTGTTAAAATTTTTAATAAACCACTGATTTACTACTTTTCATTTTATCAAATAAAAGAAATTTTAAGTTATTGCGGTTTTAAAAATATAGTTTTTACACATCTTAAAGATAAAAATATAAAACTTTGCCCTTTTGATGCTACTTTTGGGTTGCCTTTAAGATATTTTGGTCTTAATTATATTTTAGTTGAAGCTAATAAATGAAACTTCAAGCTAAAAATTATTTTAAAAATTTTATTGCATTTTTTGTTTCATTATTTTTATTAGTTTTTTTATTTTACAAAATAGATGTTAAAAAAATAATTGAAGTTCTTTCAAAAAGCAACTTAACGTTAATTTTTTTGGCAATAGCCATTTCTTTATCTATTAATATATTTTTTGGTGCGTATAAATGGAGAAAAATTCTTTGTGTTTTAGATTATCGGCTATCTTATTGGGAGGCTCTAATTATAAGAAGTGGATTTTTACCATTTAAAATAATTTCTCCTTTAAAATCTTCAGAACTAATTAAAGCCTTCTGGCTTAACAAAAAAAAAGATATTGAGTTTGGCAAAGCTTTAAGTTCACTTTTATTTGATAGAATATTAAACTTATTGGTAACTATTGGAATATTTTTAATAGCTTTGGTTTTAACACGACTTCAGATTTCTTATTTTTTTATATTTTTTTTATTTTTCGGGATGGTAAGTTTTTTGTTATTCAACAGACTACGAGATGCAATCTTAAATATTGTCAAAAAAATTCATCTAAAACTATATGAGTTTGTTGAACAATTATTTAGTAGTTTTAATGAAACATCTTTGAAAGAGAAAATATTGTTACTATTTTATTCGATTATCTACCAATTTTCAGAATTTTTAAATACTTATATTTTATTTTTGGCTGTTGGTGTAAGGATACCAATTTTAGCGATTTTACTCTATACACCTATAGTAATGATAGTAAATCAGTTGCCAATTAGTATTTTAGGTTTAGGAACAAGAGAGGCACTTTTGGTTTTTTTATTTTCTAAATTTGGACCAATTAGTTCTCTATTAGGGGGAGGGCTGTTAATTTCTTTAATTGAACATATTTTGCCAGTTGTATTTGGTTTATTTTTTATAAGAAAACTAATATGAGGGTCTTGTTAATAAATCCACCTTCTAAAGATTTTGGCAAGATACAGCAGAAATGTTTTGTGCCGATAAGTCTTTTATATTTAGCTTCTTCTTTACTTGAGGTGGGTTATCAAACAACTGTTTTAGATGTAAACGCTTTGGGTTTAAAAGAGGAAGAGACACTAAAGAAAATAAAGGAGCTAAATCCAGATTTAATAGGTATTCCATTATTTTCTGATATATTTTTTAAAACTATATCAATTATTAAGTTAATAAAAACAAATTATCCACAGATAAAAATTCTTTTAGGTGGACCTCATGCGAGCGCTTTGCCTCAAAGAGTATTAGAGGAAATAAGAGAGGTAGATTATATTTTAAAAGGTGAGGCTGAAGAAAGTATTGTTAAATTTTGCCATTTTTTGGAGGGGAAATTAAATGTTTTAGAGGTTCCTGGACTCTATTTTAGAGAAGATGATAAAATTTTATCAAATAAAGAAAACGACAATTCAAAAAATTTAGACAAGCTTCCACCGCCGGCAAAATATTTACTTAAAGAACTTTATAAAGATAAAAAATATTATTTAGTATTGGTAAAAGAAAGACCTATAGATACAATAGTTACAAGTAGGGGTTGTCCTTTTGGGTGCAGATTTTGTTCTATAATGAGTAAAAATTATAGGGCTTTATCGGCTGAAAATGTTTTAAAAGAGCTCATAGAAATTTATAATAAAGGTATAACTAATATAGATATCGCTGATGCAAATTTTACATTTGATAGAGATAGGGTTATGCGTATTTTTAAACTAATTCAAAAAGAGAAATTAAATATCAAATTTAGATTTAAAAGTAGGGCTGATAGTATAGATAAAGAATTGGTAATAGAAGCAAAAAAGGCAGGAGCGTATCTAATTTCTTTAGGTATAGAGTCTGGTTCTAATCACATATTAAAAAGGATGAATAAAGGCATCAAAATAGAACAAGCTATTAACAGTTGCGAGTTGATAAAAAAAGTTGGTTTAAAATTAAATACCGGTTGGATTATTGGATTTTTAGGTGAGACAGAAGAAACCATAAAAGAAACAGCAAAATTAATTTTAAAAATAAAACCAACAACAGCAAGTATAAATATTCTTGTGCCTTATCCAGGAACTAGCGTTTATGAGGAAGCAAAAGCAACTAAGAGTTTAATGGGCGATTGGTCGTTAGAGTATAAGTTTACGCCGTGGGTAAAATTAGCATGGACTAGGTCTTATGAAGATTTAAAGAAAGCACTTAAATGGGTAAAAAAGAAAGTATATCTACGCCCATATTATGTTTATAATTTTTCAAAAGAAATCGCACAGAATTTAAATACAACATTAGCCAAATACGCAATACAAGAGTTAATGAGGATAGGTTAATAAATATAAAAATGGAGGACAAATATGGGGACACTTTTATTTTTGATTTTACGATTTATATTAAAATACAATACCGCTGGTTATGATTGGGTAATTTTTTGCTTTTTGGTCTCTTTAGATTCAATTGCAATAACTCAATTTCTTAAAACTTATATCAAAAAGTAATTTCTAAACATTTTATTTCAACCCAAAGATATTAAATTACACAAAAAAGCGTCGCTTAAAATGTGTAAAATATGAGAGATTACACAAAACAAGCGTCGCTTAAAATGTGTAAAATATGAAAAACTTAATTTTTAATAAACATTTTATTTCCTGCATTTTACTTATAATTGTATCAGCTTTAGTATTTTCAAATAGTCTACACAGTAATTTTTTTATTTGGGATGACGAAGACCTGATAGTTAGAAATGAATATTTTCATTTATGTTAATAGTGTCTATTTGCTGATAAGTCCTTATCGAGGCAAAACAAGAACTATACAGGCACATGGTATCCACCTCAAGCCTTTAATTTATTTAAGTAAAGAAGAGTTTAAGTTTTTAAAGTTTTTAAGGGTTTGTTTT
>JAMWCT010000012.1 GCA_023819525.1 Candidatus Omnitrophota bacterium | reverse complement strand
AAAGAGATTATTCAAAAAATGGGCTCTGTCGCTGTAGCTTATTCAGGAGGTGTTGATAGCAGTTTACTTTTAAAAGTATGTAAAGATGTTTTGGGAGATAAAGTTTTAGCAGTTATAGGGGTTTCGCAAACTTTCCCAGAAAGGGAAATAAATTATGCAGTTTATATGGCAAAAAAATTAGGTGTTAAATATTTTTTGATAAAGACAGATGAACTTAAAAATAAAAATTTTATTAATAATTCTTCTAAAAGATGCTATTGGTGCAAACATCAATTATTTTCAGAAATTAAAAAAATAGCAAAGAAAAATAAAATAACTTCAATTGTTGACGGCTCAAATTATGATGACTTATTTGATTATAGGGCAGGTTTTTTAGCCGCAAAGAAACTAAATATACGAAAACCTCTTTTAGAAGCAAAGTTAAAAAAGAAAGAGATCCGCCAAATTTCAAAAGCGCTCAAACTTCCTACTTGGAACAAACCTTCTTTTGCTTGTTTGGCATCTAGATTTCCTTATGGAAGTAGGATAACGAAAGAGAAACTTATTAAAATAAATACAATAGAAGAATACATTATGAATTTTGGAATAAAACAAATAAGAGTTAGAGATTTTTCTAATATTGCAAAAATTGATGTTTTAGAAGAAGATTTTAAAAAGGTTATAAGGCATAAAGAAAAAATAATAAAATATATAAAAAAGAAAGGTTTTAACTTTGTTGTGCTTGATCTTGAAGGATATAAAACAGGAAGCTTAAATAGGCTTCTTAAAAATAACAGATAGCAAAAATGATTAAAGCAATAGCATTACTTTCAGGTGGTTTAGATAGTATACTGGCTACAAAACTTATTTTAGAACAAGGTATAAAAATTGAAGCTATTAATTTTTTTACAATATTTTGTACTTGTAGCAGAAAAAATGCAAGTTGCCTCGCTTCAAAATCTGCGGCAGATAAATTGGGAATACCTTTAAAAGTATTTGAAGTAAGTAAGGAGTATTTGGAGATAATAAAAAAGCCAAAACATGGCTATGGAAGCCAAATGAATGCATGCATAGACTGTAGAATATTTATATTTAAAAAAGCAAAAGAATATATGAAAGAAAGAGATGCCTCTTTTTTAATTACAGGAGAAGTTTTAGGAGAAAGACCTTTTTCACAAAGAAAAGATGCACTAATGATTATAGAAAAGGAAGCAAGTTTAGAAGGTCTTATCTTAAGGCCTCTTTCTGCAAAACTTCTAAAACCCACTATCCCTGAAAAAAAAGGTTGGGTTGCCAGAGAAAAATTATTGGCTATCCAAGGTAGGTGTCGTAGGCCTCAAATACAATTGGCAAGACAGTTTAGTATAAATGATTACCCTTGCCCAGCAGGGGGGTGTCTTTTAACTGATCCAGGTTTTTCAAAAAGGTTACGGGATTTAATGGAACATAATCCAAATTTCGAACTCAATGATGTTCAATTGTTAAAAGTAGGTAGGCATTTTCGATTTTCCCCAAATACAAAACTGATCGTTGGAAGAAACGAACAAGAAAATCAAAAATTATTAAGTTTAGCAAAACCACAAGATTTATGTTTTTATCCTAAAGATCTAAAAGGACCTGTTGCTATAGGTAGAGGGGAATTCAGTTCAGATTTAATTTATATTGCCGCTAGCATACTTGCACGTTACTGTGATAGTGTAGATGATAAACCTATAAAGATCTTATATAAACAGTCTTCTAATAATATAACAAAAAGTTTATTTTCTAAAGCTATTTGTAAAGAAAAGATTAGAGATTGGTTGATAACATAGTTTTTGTAATAATTAAAGTTGAGTTAAACTATCTATTTGAAAGAATTTATTCCTAAAATATCATAAAATACTTCTTTATTAGAAATTTCTTTTGTTTTTCGCACCTCTTTTATTTCTTTTGACAGTAAAAGCGCAACTAAAAATCTTAAACTACTGGAAATAAAAAATAAGGTTAATATCTTATAACTAAAAAGAGGCGGTAACCTATTTACTAAAAAACCACCAACAAGTGAACCGCAACAAGTTGCAAATCCAACTAAAGCATTAAAATAGGCGATACAGCGAACTCTTTTAGAAGAAGTGACAGTATCATAAATAAAGTTATTAGTGCACAATCCAAAACCTGACCATGCAAAACCAGAAAGGATTTGGATAAATATAAGATAAATAGCGTTTTGGTTAAGAATCCATAAAAATGGTAAACTTGAAATAATTATAGAATTAAGTTGAATTATTTTCAAATTTCCAATTTTATCAGCAATTTTACCCCACCTATCAATAAAGAAAATGTTTGTTAGCGGAACAGTTGTAACCAAAATTGTATAAGTAAAGTAATTGAATTTTAAATCCCTTAACATAAAGACTGAAAAAAACGGTGCGGCTAAATTTACACAAAAATTAAATGAAGCTACAAATAATACAAACTTTACAAAATTTGATTCTTTTAATCTTTTAATAAATTCAAAAAAAGTAAAATAAGAATTTTTATCTAAACGTAAAGGTGGTTCATACATACGGGTTAAAAAATACCAAGAAATAAAACGAGCGGAAAAAGCAATAGTAAAAATAACTAAAAATCCTTTTAGTATGTTATTGCGAAATATATGTAATATAGAACCTGCAATAAATGATGAAATAATTGTAACTATGACTAAAATTTTGTTACGCCAACCAAAGTATTTACCTCTTTTATTTGCTGGAATATGATCAGCAATAAGAGAAGACCAGGCAGGCATAGCCATAGCATTTAGACTATTAAACAAAGTAACAAAAATTATTAAGAATAATACCTGATGATTTTTTTTAAATAAATAAGGGATTAAAATTATGGGGATTCCAATCAATGTATGTAAAAATATAAAAATATTAATTATTTTTTTCCTACCTCCCAACTTTTGAGTTAAATCAGCGGCTTTTAACTGCACAAAGGAAGAAATAAAATTAGGGAGGGCATTAAGTGTTCCTATTTCTGCAATTTTTGCTTTTAGTATAAGTGCGTAAGGGGTTATGTAATCAGTGATAAAACCAGTCATTATAGAAGCAAAAATTCCATCCAATAAGGAAAATTTCAAACTCTTTTTTATTTTATCTTTTTTATACATAAAGCATTTTTGCGCCTTCTATAATAATAAATTTAAAGTTTTTAAAACATATTATTTGCTATATTTAAACTTATTTTGAAAGAAAAATCAAGGCAAATTGAAAGCGCAATTACTGCACATATAGAATTAAATATTTCATCTAATTTTTATATATTTTTGTTGAAAATACTTAAATAGTAGATACAATATTTTTATGCAAAATTATTTGGGAATTGACTGGGGTGGAACTTATATAAAATCAGGTTTAGTAACTGAAAATAACAAAATTTTAAAAAAATTAGTTTATAGCTCTTTAGAATTGCAGAAAAAAGAAGTATTTATTGATACACTATATAATTTAACTAAAGAATTCAAAAACATAAAGGCTGTAGGTATAGGAGCACCCGGAATAATTGATGTTAAAAAAGGTTTTATATATTACCTTCCAAATATAGAGGGATGGAAAAATTATCCTCTAAAAGAAAAGTTAGAGAAAAAAACAAAAATACCTGTATATATTGACAATGATGCAAATGTTTTTGCATTAGCTGAATCAAGAGTTGGAGCGGCGAAAGATGTTGACTTTGCAATATTTTTAACTTTAGGAACAGGTTTGGGCGGAGCTGTTTTAGTAAATAAAAAGATTTTAAAAAATATGACAAGCGCTGCTGAATTAGGTCATATACCAATAAGTTTAGAAGAAAAAAAATGTAATTGCGGTGGAAGTGGTTGTATTGAAACATTTATTGGAGCAAAATATTTGATTTTAAGATATAAAGAGTTAACAAAAAAAGATGTAAAAGAAGTAAAAGAAATTTTTATATCAGCGCAAAAAAAAGAAAAAGAAGCTCTTTTTGTTTGGGAAGAATTTGGTAGCATTTTAGGAAAATTTTTAGCCGGTATGGTGAATATCTTTAATCCCCAAAAAATTGTTTTAGGTGGAGGTGTGGCTGGTGCCTTAAAAATATTTAAACCTTATCTTTGGCAGGCACTAAAAAAACAAGTGATGTGGCCGAATCTAGGAGGTTTAAAAATAGTTAAAGCAAAATTAAAAAATGCAGGTATAATTGGAGCAGCAATTTTAGCAAAAGAGTCAATAAAAGAGGTGGGAGTATGAAATTATTTATTGATACAGCAAATTTAGAAGAAATAAAAAAAGCCAATAATTTAGGTATCCTTGATGGAGTAACAACAAATCCTACGCTTTTAGCAAAAGAAAAAGTTGACCCAATTGCTCAACTTAAAAAAATTTGTTCTTTAGTTAAAGGCCCTGTGAGCGCTGAAGTAATAAGTCAAGATGCAAAAGGTATAGTCTTAGAGGCAAAAGAATTAGCAAAAATTGCCCCAAATATAGTTATAAAAATCCCAACGACATCTGAGGGCTTGAAAGCAACAAAAGAACTTTCAAGCCAAAATATAAAGACAAATTTAACTTTATGTTTTTCAGTATCTCAAGCACTTTTAGTTGCAAAGGCTGGCGCAAATTTTGTCTCGCCTTTTGTTGGAAGGCTAGATGATATTTCTTTTGATGGAATGCAATTAATAAAAGATATAAAACTTGTTTATCAAAATTATAAAATTTCAACACAGATAATTGTTGCATCAATTAGGCACCCAATACATTTTGTTGAAGCAGCAAAAATAGGTGCTGATATTGCTACTGTTCCGTTTTATGTTATTGAAAAACTCTTGCTTCATCCTTTAACAGATATTGGAATAAAAAGATTTTTAGAAGACTGGGGGACTTTAAAGAAAACAAATATTATTAGCAAAAGCAAGATTAAAAAATGAAAAAGACTTTCTTTTTTATCTTATTAAGTGGGTTAATTACAGTAACTGTATTTGGTAAAGAAGAAAAAATCTCCCCGGTTGATATACATGCTGACCAAATAAATTATCTACAGGAGGCTTCAAAAGTAATTGCAAAAGGTAATGTAAAAATGACCTATAAAGAAATAACTGTTTTTTGTGACGAGGCTGAATATGATGCAAAAAATAATATAGCAAATTTAAAAGGTGAAATTAAAATTGAAAAAGAAGAAACTATAGTTTATACCCAAGATATAACTTATGATTTCAACACTCAAAATGCCAAAATGTTAAATATAAAAATGGAATCTAGCCCCTTATATGGCAGAGCAGAAAATGCCGATAAAATTGGGATTACAAAATATATCTTACATAAAGGTTATGTAACTACTTGTAATTTAGAAAAACCGCATTATAGATTAGAAGCAAAAAATATAACTGTTTTTCCAAAAATAAAGGTAGTGGCTAAAAATATGCTTTTGAAAGTTGGGGAGGTGCCTGTATTTTATTTTCCTTACTATGTCCATTCTCTAAAGGATACCTCTTTTCCTTTTCAAATAGTTCCAGGTAAAGATGATGAATGGGGTTATTACATATTAAGCCGATATCGCTACAACTTAAATGACCAAAATAAAGGAAAAGTTATTTTAGACTGGTATGAAGATAGAGGGCTTGGAAAAGGTATTCAACATAAATTTGAAAGTAAAAATTTTGGGCAGGCTTTAATCAACTATTATAATATAGAAGATGCACTTTATAAATTAGAAAAACGTAGCTCTCTTTTTAGTGAGTATCCCCAAAGACAAAATTTAGACCAAAAGTTTTTAGAAAATAATCGCTACAGAGGACAATTTGCTTATGATTGGCAACCATTTCCTAATTTATCCATAAAAAGCGAATTTAATAAATTTTCTGATGAGTTTTTTAATAGGGATTTCTTCTATCGGGAATACGAAATCCAACCGCATCCATACTCTTACCTTGCAGTTGACTATGCTTTTTCTTACTCATCGCTTTCTTTATTTGCGCAGAAGCGTTTTAATCCTTTTTTTGAAGAAGTTGAATATTTACCACAATTAGAATATAATGTTTATAAAAAAAATATTGGCAGTTCTAATTTTTATTTTGAATCAAAATCTACTTTTGGTAATTTAGCTTATCGTTATGGATATACAGACCAAAAATTTGATGCTTTACGTATACACTCACATAATGTCTTAAGTTGTACAGATAAAATAAAATGGCTTTATATAAATCCATATGTTGGCTCATATACAACTTTTTATTCAAAAAATCCTTTTGACAAAGAAGACTTCTGGCGAGTTGCTCCTGAAGTTGGTTTAACTTTAAGCACTAAATTGTATAGAACTTTTGATATAAATATTGATACTTTAGGGATCCAGTTTGAGCGATTACGACATATTGTAACGCCTATTGTAGCATATAGTTATATTTTCCCTCCAACAGTTGCAAAAAATTATATCTATCAATTTGATGCTATTGATGACCTATCAAGAAACCAAAAGATTGTTTTTACTTTGGAAAATAAATTTGCAGCAAAAAATAAAAGTCGGATATGGGATTTTTTATATTTTAGCCCATCTGTTGAATACAATTTAAAAAGTCAAGGCAAAGGGAGTTATTTTGAAAAAATTAATTCTGATTTAGAAATATATCCAAAAGAAGGGCTTTCTTTTTCTGCCGAAAGTAAATACGATTGCCGCGATAGAGCTCTTTTGGAATTAAACGTTGATACAACACTTACTGATGCAAAAAATAAAAAATATTCTGTATCTATAGGCCATAGATATTTACGAAATGATAGTTTTCAAGCAACAAGTAGTTTTACTTATCAAATTACGCAAAAATTACAATTTAAAAATTATTTACGCTATGAATATAAAGAACAAGAGTTTAAAGAACAACAATATGCTTTAAGGACCGATCTGCATTGTTGGTGGCTTGATTTAGGTTTAAATATTAATAGAGAAAAGGATTTTACTTTCTGGTTTGCATTTGTATTAAAAGATTTCCCTGATATCCATATTGGTTTTGATAAAACCTTCCATGGAGCAAGAGATTCTTATTAATAAAAAAAATTATAATATTTTAGTTATTGGTGCTGGACATGTTGGTCTTGTAACAGCGGCTTGTTTTGCAGAATTAGGACATAATGTTATATGTGTAGATAATGACAGGCAAAAAATAAAACATCTAAACAAATTAAAACTTCCTTTTTATGAACCACAATTAGACCGTCTTGTTATAAAAAATTTTAAAAAAAGACTTTTTTTCTCTTCTTCATTAGAAAAAAACATAAAAGAAGCAGAAATAATTTTTATAGCTGTAGGCACCCCTCCTTTGCCTGATGGTTCTGCAGATCTAACTTCAATTGAAAATATTGCAACTATAATTGCTTCTAACTTAAATTCTTATAAATTAATTGTAGAAAAATCTACAGTTCCAGTACATACGGGTAAAAAAATAAAAGAGACAATAACTAAATATAAAAAAAATGATTTAGCATTTGATGTTGCTTCTAATCCAGAGTTTTTAAGGGAAGGAAAAGCTATATATGATTTTTTTAATCCGGATAGAATTGTAATAGGTGTTGAAACAAAATGCGCCGAAAAAATTTTAAAAAACATTTATGCACCATTTAAAGCCCCTATTGTTGTTACAAATATAAATACTGCTGAACTCATAAAACATGCCTCAAATTCTTTTTTAGCAACAAAGATTTCTTTTATTAATGCAATATCAAAAATATGTGATTTGTGCGGTGCAAATGTAAAAAAGGTTGCAGATGCTTTAGGGCTAGATAAAAGAATTGGAAAAAGCTTTTTAGATGCAGGGGTAGGGTATGGTGGGTTTTGTTTCCCAAAAGACTTAGAAGCATTTATTTATATATCTAAAAAGTTAGGTTATGACTTCGCTTTACTTAAAGAAGTAAAACGAATAAATGAGGAACAAAAATTATATTTTGTAGAAAAAATAAAAGAAAAACTTTGGGTTTTAAAAAATAAAAAAATTGCAATTTTAGGTCTTTCTTTTAAACCCCAAACAGATGATATGCGTTTTGCTCCATCTATTGATATAATAGGCGCTTTTTTATCTGAAGGCTCAATAATTAAGGCTTATGATCCAAAGGCAATAGGCCAAGCAAAAAAAATTTTTTCAAAAAAAGATAATATCTATTTTGCGACTAATCCCTATGATGCTGTAAAAAATTGCGATTGTTTATGTTTATTAACTGAGTGGGAAGAATTTAAAAATTTAGATTTTAAAAAAATAAAAAAACTTATGAATACAGCCTTAATTGCTGATGGTAGAAATTTTTTAGATAAAGAAAAACTGCAAAAAATTGGCTTTGATTATATAGGCCTTGGAGTTTAGATGTCTTATTTTGATTTATTATTAAAAAAAATAGAAAACAAAGAAGCTAAAATCTGTGTGGTTGGATTAGGTTATGTTGGGCTTCCGTTAGCTGTGGCTTTTGCTAAAGCCGGTTACTTTGTTTACGGATTTGATACAAATGCAAAACGTATCAGGCGGTTAAAGAGCGCTCAACCTTACATATCAGATGTCAACCCAAAAGAAGTTTTAAACCTGATAAATAAAAATAAATTTTTTCCTGCCAATAATGAAAAAATTTTAAAAGATGCTGATGTTATAATTATTTGTGTACCAACGCCTTTAAGAAAGGTAAAAACTCCAGATGTTTCATATATAATACTTGCTGCTAAAACTATCAAAAAATATTTAAGAGCCCCTCAACTTATAATTTTAGAAAGCACCTCATATCCAAAAACTACAAGAGAGATCTTGTTGCCTATTTTAAAAAAATCTAAATTAGAAGAAGAAAAAGACTTTTTTGTCTGCTTTTCCCCAGAAAGAGTAAATCCTGGCGATAAAAAATTTCCTCTAACAAAAATTACAAAAATAGTTGGTGGGCTTTCTAAAAAATCTACTAATTTAGCAAAAAATCTTTATCAAAAAATTATTCCAGCTGTATTTTGTGTATCCTGCCCAGAGGTTGCTGAAACAGCAAAACTCTTAGAAAATACTTTTAGATTAGTAAACATAGCGTTAGTAAATGAATTTGCAATATTTGCAAACAAATTAAAAATAGATATATGGGAAGTAATTGAGGCAGCTAAAACTAAGCCTTTTGGCTTTATGCCTTTTTATCCCGGACCTGGGCTTGGCGGACATTGTATTCCAGTAGATCCACTGTATTTGTCCTGGAAAGCAAAAAGAATTGGATTTAAAACAAAGATGATTGATTTAGCCTCATATATAAATCAGTTTATGCCAAATTATATTGTTCAAAGAATAAAAAATGCTTTAGTAAGAAAAAAATTAGATTTGGAAGATGCAAAAATATTAATAATAGGTGTTACATACAAAAAGGATGTAAAAGACTTAAGAGAATCCCCGGCCTTAGAAATAATTGAGTTATTAGATAAAAAATGTAAGCGTGTGGATTTTTTTGACCCTTTAATTTCATATTTAAAAATTAATAATATAAATAAAAAAGGAATAAATTTAGCTGCTACTTCTTTAAAAAATTATGACTGTGTAGTAATTGTAACAGATCATTCAAAATTAGATTATCAGTTTATAAAAAAACATTCAAAATTTATCTTTGATACAAGAAATGTATACAAAAAAGATTATCCAAATATAATGCGATTATGATCGAGGGGGTTGCAATAAAAGATTTAAAAGTTATTTATGACCAAAGGGGGCATTTAGTAGAAATCCTTCGCTGCGATGATAAAATTTTTAAAAAATTTGGTCAGGTATATATTACTACCGCAAAATTTGGTATAATAAAAGCTTGGCATTATCATAAATTGCAAGATGACTATTTCTGCTGTATTTTTGGCAAAATACTTTTAGCTTTATATGATGCAAGAAAAACTTCAAAAACTTTTGGTCAAATTATGGATTGGGTTTTAAGTTTAGAGGAGCCAAAACTTATAAAAATACCAAAAGGCGTCTATCATGGTTTTAAAGGTCTTTCAAAAAAAGAAGCAATTGTAATAAATATACCCACTAAACCTTATAATCATAAAAAACCTGACGAATATAGGGTAGATCCTTTTATAAAGGACATCCCTTATAACTGGAATAAATTATAGTAAGATGAAAGGGGTAATATTAGCAGGTGGTTTGGGCTCAAGACTTTATCCATTAACAAGGGTAACCAATAAACATCTTTTACCTGTCTTTAATAAACCAATGATTTATTATCCTCTCCAAGCCTTAGTAGAAGTTGGAATAAAAGATATTTTAATTGTCACCGGTGGAAATTATGCAGGTGAGTTTTTAAGACTTTTAGGTAATGGAGCTGAATTTGGCTTAAAAGAGATACATTATACATATCAGGTCGGAGAGGCTGGGATTGCAGATGCATTAAGACTTGCAGAAGATTTTGCAGACAGAGACAGAATAGTTGTAATTTTAGGGGATAATATTTTTAGCACCTCTATAAAAAAATACATAGAAAAATTTTTAAAACAAAAAGAAGGGGCAAAAATTCTTATAAAAAAAGTAAAAAATCCAGAAAAATTTGGTGTAGTTGAAATAAAAAATAATAAAATTGTCTCTATAGAAGAGAAGCCAAAAAAACCAAAATCAAATTATATAGTAACTGGCATATATATGTATGACTACAGAGTTTTTGATTTTATAAGAAAGTTAAAAAAATCAAAAAGAGGGGAGTATGAAATTACAGATGTAAACAATATGTATTTAAAAGCAAATTTACTTACTTATGATATATTAGAAGGTTTCTGGACAGATTGTGGCACTTTTACATCTTTACTTTGTGCAAATATTTTAGTTGCAAAAAAATTGAAAATTAATTTAAAAGAAATCCAATGAGATTTTTAGTAACTGGTGGGGCTGGTTTTATTGGTTCAAATTTTATAAGGTATATATTGCAACTTTATCCAAATTATAAAGTAATAAACCTTGATTGTTTAACTTATGCAGGTAATTTAAAAAATCTAAAAGATGTAGAAAAAAATAAAAATTATAAGTTTATAAAAGGTGATATCAGAAATATTACTCTTTTAAAAAAACTTATCAAAAAAATAGATATTTTGGTAAACTTTGCAGCCCAAACACATGTGGATAGGTCTATTAAAAATTCAAAAGAATTTATTAAAACAAATATAGAAGGAACTTGGGCACTTTTAGAAGTAGCTAGGCTTACAAAAAATTTAAAGCTTTTTGTTCAAATAAGTACAGATGAAGTTTATGGAAGTATACAAGAAGGCTCATTCATAGAAACCGATCCATTAAATCCCTCAAGCCCTTATGCTGCTTCTAAGGCAGCGGCTGATCTTTTATGTAATGCTTATTTTGTAACATATAAAGTACCGACAATTATAATTCGCTCAACAAACAATTTTGGGCCACATCAGTTTCCTGAAAAAATAATTCCACTTTTTATAACAAACATTTTAGAAAACAAAAAACTTCCTTTGTATGGCGATGGATTAAATACAAGAAATTGGATTTATGTTTTAGACAATGTAAGGGCAATAGATTTTTTAATTCATAAAGGCCAAGCTGGAGAGATTTATAATGTTTCTAGTGACGAGGAACTTACAAATCTTTTTATAACTGAAATGATTTTAAAAAAATTTAATTTAGATTCCAGTTGGATAAAATATGTAAAAGACAGGGCTGGGCACGATAGACGTTATTCTATAGATTCAACTAAATTGCGTTCTTTAGGTTGGAAACCTATTTATGATTTTGAAAAATCTTTAGAGGCTACGATATATTGGTATAAAAAAAATATAGATTTGTGGAAAAGACTAAAAAGAAAAAAATTTTAATCACAGGTGCAACTGGTTTACTTGGGAATGCTTTATCAAAAATACTAAAACCTTACTATAACATAATAGGTATTTGCAAAAAAAATTTTGATATCACGGATAAATATATTGTAAAATATAAACTAAAAAAAATAAATCCAGATGTAATCATCCATTGCGCAGCTTATACTAATGTAGATAAAGCCCAGATAGAAAAAGAGGTTGCTTATAAAGTAAATGTTTATGGAACAAGAAATCTTGCGCAAGATTTAAAAAGTAAAGATCCTCTTTTTATATATATTAGCACAGATTATGTATTTAATGGAAAAAAAAGAACACCTTATACTGAAAAAGACAAACCTTCTCCTATAAATATTTATGGCAAAACTAAATTAGAAGCTGAAAAAGAGATATTAAAATTAAAAAAATATATAATTATAAGAACGAGTTGGCTTTATGGACCTAAAGGAAAAAATTTTATAGAAACTATTGCAAAACTTACAAAAGAAAAAAAAGTAATTGAAGTAGTAAATGAGCAAATAGGTTCACCAACCTACACTATAGATTTTTCTAAAGCAATAAAGGAACTTTTAAATTTATATTTTAAAAATAAATTACCTTATGGCATTTATCATATTACTGGAAGAGGCAGTTGTAGTTGGTTTGAATTGGCGAAATTTGTAATGAAATTATTAAATCTTGATATAAAAATTGTGCCTGTTAGTTTAAAAAAATTAAAAAGAGAAGCAAAGAGGCCGAAAAATTCAGTGCTCTCAAACGAAAAATTTTATTCTTTGGTTGGGCACTATTTACCGCACTGGAAAGTATCTGTAAAGCATTATATAGAAAATTATTTAACAAAGGATTTAAAATGGGGGGCTTAAAAAATAAAAAAATTCTTGTTACAGGTGGGGCTGGTTTTATTGGTTCGCATATTGTAGATAGATTAGTAAAAGAAGGCGCAAGGGTTATAGTTTTGGATAATTTAATTTCTGGAAAAATAGAAAATATCAAACACAATTTAGATAAAATAAAATTTATCAAAAAAGATATAAGAGAAGATGAAGCTTTGGAGGAAGCTTTAGAAGGGGTTGAACTTATCTCACATCAGGCAGCATTGCGTAGTGTCCCAAAGTCTGTGGAAAAACCTTTTATCTATCATCAAGTTAATGTAACTGCTACTTTAAAATTATTTTTGAAAGCAAAAAAAATGGATGTAAAAAGAATTGTGTTTGCCTCATCTAGCTCGGTTTATGGAGAAAGAACTACTTTTCCCCAAAAAGAAACTGATCTACCAAAGCCAATTTCACCATACGCAGCAACTAAACTTTTGGCTGAATATTATGCCTATGTTTTTAGTAAATTATATAATTTAGAAGTTGTTTGTCTTCGTTATTTTAATGTTTTTGGACCAAGACAGTCTTTGGATGATGAGTATGCAGTTGTTATACCAAAATTTATAAATTGTCTACTAAATAATCAACCCACCCCGATATACGGAGATGGTTATCAAGAAAGAGATTTTACATATATTGACAATGTGGTTGAGGCAAACATTTTAGCTTTGATTAAGAAAGGTATTGAAGGGGAGGTTTTTAATATTGGGCAAGGAAAGCCTCAATCTATAAATAATTTAGCAAAAATATTAAACAAAATTATGAAGAAAAACATTGAAGCAATTTTTCTCCCGAAAAGGGCCGGAGATGTGAGAAAAACCCATGCAGATATTAGTAAAGCTAAAAAACTTCTAAAATGGCAACCAAAAATAGATTTCTTTACTGGTTTAAAAAAGACTGTAGATTGGTTTTCTTATAAAAAAAACAATGAATATCCTTATTAGTGGTGGGGCTGGTTTTATTGGCTCCTGGTTGTGTGATTTTTTTATTAAAAAAAACTGTTTAGTTATTTGCGTTGATAATTTTATAACTAGCTCAAAAGATAACATAAAACACCTATTAAAAAATAGTAAATTTAAATTAATTGAACATGATATATCTAAACCACTTTTTATTGACCAACCTTTAGATTGGGTTTTACATTTCGCTTCAATAGCATCACCAAAAAATTATATAGCTGAGCCTATAAAGACTTTGAAATCAGGACTTTTGGGAACTCACAATTGTTTAGGTATAGCCAGAAACAAGGGTGCAAAATTTTTATTAGCATCAACGAGTGAGATTTATGGCGATCCCCAAGTTCATCCACAACCTGAAAGCTATTGGGGAAATGTAAATCCTATTGGGTTGCGTTCCTGTTATGATGAAAGCAAGCGCGCTGCAGAGGCATTAACTTATGCTTATTATAGACAACATAAAGTATCTGTAAGAGTTGTTAGAATTTTTAATACTTATGGGCCAGGTATGCAACCAGATGATGGTAGAGTAATTTCTAATTTTATTGTGCAAGCACTACAAGGAAAGCCTATAACTGTATATGGGGAAGGCAAACAAAGCCGTTCTTTTTGCTATATTGAGGATCTAATAAAAGGTATTGAAAAATTGATAAAAGTAGAGTATTATTTACCTGTTAATCTTGGTAACCCAAGGGAATATAAAATAATAGAACTTGCAAAGATTATAATAAAACTAGCAAATTCTTCTTCGAAAATAAAGTATCTTCCACTTATGGAAGACGATCCAAAGAGGAGGCAACCAGATATAACAGTTGCTAAGAAAATTTTAAACTGGAAGCCAAAAGTAGAGTTAAAGACAGGTCTTTTAAAAACAATAAAGTATTTTAAGGATAAAATTTTTAGCTGTGAATAACCTGTGAAAACTGTGAATTAAGCTTGTTTTATGGAGAATATTTGGCAAGAGTGTAAAGAAAAATTAAAAAATTTGCTTGGTGAAACCTCTTTTGATACCTGGATCGCCCCTCTTCGATTTAAAAAGATAGAAGAAAACTCTTTATTTTTAGAGGTTCCAGATGAATTCTTTAAAAATTGGCTTGAAAATAATTACTTGCCAAAAATAAAGGCTGTTTTAACGGAAATTTATAAAAATGAACTTAATATACAATTCATAATAAATCCACTTCTTTTTAAAAGGCCAGCAAATAAAATTTTTAAAACAATCCAAAAAAATTTCCAAAATGAACCACAGGATTCTTTAAAATTAAATCCACGCTTTAATTTTCAAAATTTTATTATAGGAGCATCAAATAGACTGGCGCATGCTGCCTCATTGGCTGTAGCAAATGCTCCTGGAAAGACATATAATCCTTTGTTTATATATGGTGGGGTTGGGTTAGGTAAAACTCACCTTATGCAAGCCATAGCACACTATATCATAGAAAAAAATCCTCATGCAAAAGTAGCGTATCTATCCTCAGAAAAATTCACAAATGAACTTATATTTTCTATACAAAATCGCTCAACAGATAAGTTTAGAGAAAAATATAGAAATACTGACATATTATTGATAGATGATATTCAATTTTTAGCAGGTAAAGAAGCATCTCAAGAGGAATTTTTCCATACCTTTAATGTTTTATATGACTACCATAAGCAAATAGTGATATCTTCAGATAGAGCTCCTAAAGAAATACCAAAACTAGAAGAAAGACTCATTTCAAGATTTAGTTGGGGATTGGTTGTGGACATACAACTCCCAGATTTTGAAACAAGGGTAGCGATTTTAAAGAAAAAAATAGAAAACGAACCTATTAAAATAGATGATGATGTTATTAATTTTATAGCAAAAAATATTACCACAAATATAAGAGAATTAGAGGGGGCTTTGGTAAGGCTAATTGCGTATTCTTTAATTGAGAATAAACAAATTACATTAGATCTAACAAAAGAAATTTTAAAAGATATGGTAAAAGAAATACATAAAAGAATTACCCCTGATATTATTTTAGAAAAAGTTGAAAATTATTTCAATGTTACAAAAGAGGATTTGAAAAAGAATAAAAGAAGTAAAAATTTAGTATTGCCTAGACAAATTGCTATGTATTTAATAAGAGAATTAACTGATATGTCCTTGCCTGAAATTGGTGGTATTTTTGGAGCAAAACATCACACAACCATTCTTTACGCACATAAAAAAATAAAGAAAGACTTAACAAATAATAAAAAACTTGATAGTATCATAGACATTATTTTACAGGAAATTAAGAACTTATAAAAAATTTTTTGTGAATAATTTTTAGTGATTTTTATTGTTTTTTTTGATAAAATAAATTACTAACAATATTCACAAACTTACTAATACTATTACTATGAAATTTATTATTAATAAAGAAGTTTTATTAAAGCAGTTAGAGAAATTAATTTACCCAACTACTACCAAACAAAATTTTCCTATTTTAAACTCTATTTATATTTCTGCGCAAAAAAACTTAAAACTTATTACAACAGATCTAGATATAACAATTATATCTACAGAAAAATCAAATATACTTAATGAAGGAGTTAGTGTTATACCAATGAAACGTTTTATTGGTATAATAAGAGAGTTTCCAAATAAAGATATAACAATTGAAAAACAAAAAAATAACCTCTTAATAACCTGTGAACAAATTGAGTTTAAGTTGAATACTTTAAATGAAGAGGAATTTCCAAAAATAGATGAAGCAAAAAACATAACATTTATAAAAATAAATCCACCAGAGTTAGAAAAAATGATACAATTAACAAGTTTTTGTGTAGGATATGAAGATACAAATTATATATTAAACGGAATATTTTTTGAAATTTTTGAAGATAATATAAATTTAGTCTCAACAGACGGTAGAAGATTATCTTTTATAACACAAAAATTACCAAAAACCCAACCAAATATAAAAAATAAAATATCTTTTATTTTACCAATAAAAGCAGTTAATGAGGTTGAGAAGTTAATAAAAAACACAGAAGAAGAGGTTTTATTTGCGATTGAGGGAAACAAAGTTATTTTTGATTTTAAAAATACTCAATTTATAGCAAGACCCATAGAAGGTGAATTTCCAAACTATTCTCAATATATCCCAAAAGAAAGTAAAAATAAACTTACAATCAATAGACTTCAGTTTTTATCAGCATTAAGAAGGGCAGATATTTTATCTTTACCAGATTATCAAGGGGTAAAATTAGAGCTAAAAAAAAACGAATTGGTTATCTTAAAACAAACTCCACAATTAGGTGAGGTAAAAGAAATTATAAGTTCTCAATATAGCGGTAATCCATTACAGATTGGGTTTAATCCTAAATTCTTAATAGATGTTTTAAAAAATTTAGAGGACGAATATGTTAATTTTGAATTTGTTGAAGCTGAAAGGCAACTAGCAGTGCTAAGGAAAGAAAATTTTATTCATTTTATTCTTCCTTTAAGAATTTAGCTTTTTTAAAAGCTTGCCTTATGGCAATTCATATTAAAGAAGTTTTAAAAAATATTATAAAAAAAGAAGATGAATTGTTTATAAAAAATGAAAAAATACTTAATATTCTAAAAAAAATATTAGATAAAAAAATTTTAAAAGATATACAAAATATAAAAATTTATAGAAATACACTATACATTTTTTCCTTAAACGCAAGTTGTTTATACGAACTAAATTTGCAAAAAAAACAGATATTAGAAGCTATCCAAAAAGAATTTTTAAAGATAAAAAATGTGAAATTTAAATTAAGTAACTATGGATAATAAACAACAACAAATACAAAAGTATGATGCTACGACTATTCAGGTTCTAGGTGGAATAGAAGCTGTTAGAAAAAGACCAGCTATGTATATTGGAGATGTTACAGCAAGAGGTCTGCATCATTTAGTTTATGAAGTTGTTGACAACAGTATTGATGAGGCGACAGCCGGTTTTGCTGATAAAATAAAAGTGATTATTCATGCAGATAATAGCATCTCTGTAGATGATAACGGAAGGGGTATTCCGGTAGACATGCATAAGGGGATGAAAAAGGCAGCACTCGAAGTGGTTTTGACAACTCTACATGCGGGCGGAAAATTTGACCATAGAGTTTATAAAGTAAGCGGTGGGTTACATGGTGTTGGGGTGAGTGTTGTAAATGCTCTTTCTGAATGGCTTGAGGCTGAGGTTAGGCGTGATGGTAAGGTTTATCATCAAAGGTATGAGAGGGGTGTTACTAAAACAGAACTAAAAGTAATTGGTAAAGCAAAGACCACAGGGACAAAAATAACTTTCAAACCAGACAGAGAAATTTTTTCAAATATAAATTTTTCTTTTGATATCCTTTCACAGAGATTAAGAGAACTTGCATTTTTAAACCCGAATGTAGAGATTACGCTTTTAGATGAACGAGATAATAAAGAAGTTAATTTTAAATTTAAAGGAGGAGTAGTATCTTTTGTAGAATATTTAAATAGAAATAAAAATGTTCTGCATAAAAAAATAATTCATTTTTATAAAGAAAAAGATGAAATTATTATAGAAGGTGCATTACAATATAATGATGGATACAAAGAGGCAATATTTTCTTTTGTAAATAATATAAATACAGTTGAGGGCGGAACACATTTAACAGGTTTTAAAACTGCTTTAACAAGAGCAATCAATCAATATGCAAAAAATAAAAATCTACTTAAAGATATTGATGGTATAGAAGGAGAAGATGCACGCGAAGGTTTATGTGCAATTATAAGTGTTAAAATACCTAATCCACAATTTGAAGGACAAACAAAAACAAAGTTAGGCAATTCTGAAGTAGAAGGTTTAGTTAGCTCTGTAGTTTTTGAAGCACTTACTAACTTTTTTGAAGAGACACCTTCAATAGCGAACACTATAGTAGAAAAAACAATTCTTGCAGCACAAGCAAGAGAGGCAGCAAGAAAAGCAAGAGAGCTTACAAGAAGAAAGGGGGCTTTGGATACTGCTAATTTGCCTGGAAAATTAGCGGATTGCTCAGAAAAAGACCCATCTTTATGTGAATTATTTATCGTTGAAGGTGAAAGCGCTGGCGGAAGCGCAAAGCAAGCTAGAGATAGAAATTTTCAAGCAATTCTTCCAATTAAAGGAAAAATTTTAAATGTTGAAAAGGCTAGATTAGATAAAGTTTTAAGCAATGAAGAAATTAGGACAATTATAGCAGCTTTAGGGACAGGCATTGGTGATGAATTTGATATTGCAAAATTACGTTATCATAAAATAATAATTATGGCAGATGCCGATGTGGACGGTTCACATATTAGGACTCTACTTTTAACATTTTTTTATAGACAATTTCCAAAATTAATTGAGGATAATTATATATATATCGCTCAACCGCCACTATATAGAATAAAAAGAAAAGATTGGGAAGAATATATACATACAGAAAAAGAAATGAACGATATAATTTTATCATTATGCACTAAAACAGCTAATTTAATTAAAATAAAGCCAAAGTGCCAATATCAAAGAAAAGACTTAGAAATAATTATAAACAATTTAATTGAATTAGAAAAATTAAGCAATGTTTTAGAAAGAAAAGGAATTTCTTTTAAAAATTATTTAGATGCGATAGATGAGAAAAAGAAGCTTTATCCTCTATACAAAATTGTTGTAAATAATAAAAGTATTTTTGTATATGATGAAGACAGGCTTTCTACTTATGGCGATCTTGATGAGTTAGATGTAGTGGAAATTTTTGAATCCAATGAACTAAAAGAAATAAATGGGCAACTTAATAAATTAGAAATATCAATAAAAGAATATTTGCCACAGCCAAAAAACATATTTATTGTAGAAAATAATGAAACCAAAGAAAAAATAGAATGTAATAGTTTAAAAACAGCCTTTGAAGAACTAAAAAAAATCGCAACAGCAGGTATGCATATTCAGCGTTATAAAGGTTTAGGAGAGATGAACCCAGAACAATTGTGGGAAAGCACCATGGACCCAAATAAACGCACACTACTAAAAATAACTTTAGAAGACGCTGTTGAGGCAGATAGAATTTTTACAATTCTTATGGGAGAACAAGTAGAACCAAGAAAAGAATTTATTTCTGAATTCGCTCATCAAGTTAAAAATTTAGATATTTAAGCATGAAAGAATATACGCTAAAAGAAAAAACAGTTGAGCGCTACCTTGAGGAAGAGATGAAAGATTCTTATCTTTCATATGCAATGAGTGTTATTGCTGGCAGAGCACTTCCTGATGTGAGAGACGGTCTTAAACCAGTTCAGCGTAGAATTCTTTATACAATGAGAGAACTACATCTTGCGCATAACCAGCCACATAAAAAAAGCGCAAGAATTGTTGGAGAATGTTTAGGTAAATACCACCCACATGGAGATATAGCTGTTTATGATGCACTTGTGCGTATGGCGCAGGACTTTTCTTTGCGATACCCTTTAATAGATGGACAAGGAAATTTTGGTTCAATAGATGGGGATCCACCAGCAGCCATGCGTTATTCAGAAGCCCGTCTTTCTAATATTGCAGAATTCATGTTAGCTGATATTGATAAAAATACCGTCAACTTCTTCCCAAACTTTGATAATTCATTAACAGAGCCAGAAGTTTTACCATCAATCCTCCCAAATCTTTTAGTAAACGGAGCAAGTGGCATAGCTGTTGGTATGGCAACAAATATTCCACCACATAATTTAGGGGAGGTGGCAGATGCAATAATTTATCTTTTAGATAATCCTAATTGTTCAATTAAAGATTTAAACAAAATTATAAAAGGTCCAGATTTTCCAACAGGTGGAATTATTTGTGGCAGGGCTGATATCTTAAAAATGTATGAAGACGGGAAGGGTAAAATTACAGTTAGAGCGCGCTCAACTATAGAACACCAAAAAGGGAAAGATCAAATTGTAATTACTCAAATCCCATATCAACTAAACAAGACAACACTTTTAGAATCTTTAGCCACATTGATAAATGAAAAGAAAATAGAAGGTATTTCAGATTTAAGAGATGAGTCAAGCAAAGAAGGAATTAGAATTGTTTTAGAACTAAAACGTGATGCCCAAGCAGAAATTGTTCATAATCAACTTTATAAACATACAAATTTAGAGACCACATTTGGAGCGATATTTTTAACTTTAGTAAATCGCACCCCAAGGATTTTAAACTTAAAAGAACTACTCATACACCATATTAATTTTAGAAAAGAAGTTATAGTAAGAAGAACAAAATTTGAGTTAGACAAAGCCCAAAAGAGAGCTCACATCTTAGAAGGCTTAAAAATTGCATTAAAGTTTTTAGATAAAATAGTAGAACTTATAAAAAAATCAAAAGACCCAAACGAAGCAAAAGAGTCTTTAATAAAACAATTTTCTTTAACCCCTATGCAGGCCCAAGCAATTTTAGAGATGCAACTGGTGCGTTTATGCGCCCTTGAAAGAAAAAAGATAGACCAAGAATATCTAGAGCTTATTAAAAAGATTGAATATTATAATATTATTTTATCATCCGAGAAAAAGCAGGAGGAGTTAATAAAAGAAGAGCTAAAAGAGTTAAAAGAAAATTTTGCGGATGAAAGACAAACTGAAATTGTGGCTCAAAAAGAAGAGATAGACGTTGAAGATTTAATTGTTGAAGAAGAAATGGTTATCACCATAAGTGGTTCAGGCTATATAAAAAGACAGCCCTTAAGTAGCTATAGACAACAGAAGCGCGGAGGGAGGGGGGTTACTGCTATGGCAACAACTGAAGAAGATTTTGTGGAACATCTTTTTGTTGCTTCAAGTAAAGATACATTATTAGTCTTTACCGACGAAGGAAAGGTATATCCTATAAAGACATATGAGGTTCCTTTAGGTAGTCGCACTGCCAAAGGAAGAGCTATTATAAATCTTTTAAATTTAGGTAGTGGAGAAAAAGTAACACAGGTTTTAGCGATTAAAGAATTTGATCCAAAGAAATTTATATTTTTGGCAACACAAAATGGAACTGTTAAGCGTTCTAGTTTAGAATTATTTGCAAATTTAAGAAAAAGTGGAATATTTGCTATAACTTTAGAAAAAGACGATCATCTTGTTGGGGCAGGTATATGCCAAGAGAAAGATGAGGTTATTTTAGTAACAGCAAAAGGAAAATCTATTCGTTTTCAGGTAAGCCAGATAAGACCAACAGGAAGGCAGGCGCAAGGTGTTAGAGGAATAAAATTAGCCAAAGATGATATTGTTATTGGCATGGTTCTTTTAGAAGGAAGTTTAAAAAAAGAAGATTTTTACATACTTACCGCCACAGAAAATGGTTTTGCAAAGCGCACATCTATAGAAGACTATAGAATGCAGTCAAGGGGAGGCAAGGGGATTATTAACATAAAGCTTTCTTTAAAAATTGGCAATGCAAAAAGCGTTGCTTTAGTAAAAGAAGATGATGAGGTTATGTGTATAACACAAAAAGGAATCCTTATTCGGATAAAAGTTAAAGACATACGTTGTTCTGGCCGTTCAACACAAGGGGTTCGTATAATAAATTTAGAAGAAAGCGATAAACTTTCCTCAATTGCCCGCATCATCCCAGAGGATTAATTATTTTTTATTTGTAATTTGTATTCAGTCCAAACTAAATCAACCAACGTTTTTATATTCTAAACTTGCTTAAACAAAAGAATAGGTAGGTACAGTCAAGAAGGTATTCGATTTTTAAGAGATTAATTTATTTAACTAAAAAAGTTTAAATTTTTTAAAGCTTTTTTAGGCTTTGATTTTTACGAGAACTATCTACTGTGGTGGTGGTTTTCTTTGTATATTTTTTTAAAAAATATTAAAGAAATTCTACAAGATAAAGACCAGAAGACTTAAAACTTTAATTGATTTAATAAAGATGAAACCAAAAATGGATACCATGTGTTTAAACCTATCCCACAATGATAATTAGAACTATACAGGCACATGGTATCCACCTCAAGCCTTTAATTTATTTAAGTAAAGAAGAGTTTAAGTTTTTAAAGTTTTTAAGGGTTTGTTTTTTAAAAAGGACGCACAAGTTTTTTAAAAAATCGCCAAGAACTAGATTAGTTGCTAAAAAACAGCCCTTAGTATGCCCTAAAAATGACAATTTCCATAAAGGCAATGATCATCTATACCCTTGTTTTGAGCCAACCAATATTATTAATACCCGTGATTCTCTATTCTGGGCTTGGAGAAGGGTAAAGGAATATTACAGAGATCTCTTAGATGATATGGAT
>JAMWCT010000115.1 GCA_023819525.1 Candidatus Omnitrophota bacterium | reverse complement strand
TTATAATTTTAATCTTAATTTCACTTCTCATTACTAACTTATTTTTAGTTTTTAGATTATCAAATACAAAACACGATCTTTTACTACACCAAAAAATTGATGATTTAAAAGATAACTTTACAAAAAGCATTTTTTTAAATCAAACAGAAGTTTCAAAAAATTTACTTTCAGAATTTTCTAAACTCTATGAAAAAATTGGTAGTTTGGACAGAGAAAGCAATGAGATTCTTAATCTTACAAGATCTTTTTATGATATTTTTAAACCAAATAAGAGGAGGGGTATTTTAGGTGAGTCTATATTGGAAAATTTAATTAAAGATGTTTTACCACAAGAGGTTATTTTTCCCCAGTATACTTTCAGAAACGGAAAAAAAGTAGATTTCGCCATTAAATTAAAAGAGGGCATTATTCCGATAGATGCAAAATTCTCATTAGATGTATTTAAAAATTATCTAGAAGCCGCGGAGAGCGAAAAAGAAAAGTATAAGAAAATATTCATAGATAGTCTTAAAGCAAGAATAGATGAGACTTCTAATTATATTTTGCCGGATGAAAAAACTTTAGATTTTTCATTAATGTATCTTCCTTCAGAAGCATTATATTATTTTATTATTACTGAGACCTCTTTATTAGAATATGCACAGAAAAAGAAAGTTTTTATAGTTGGCCCAAATACTTTTTATGCATATTTAAAAACTATTCTAATTGGATTTGAGGCTTTAAAGATAGAGGAGAAGGCAAAGGAGATTTATAATAATTTAGCTAGATTAAATGATGAGGTTGTGAGGTTATTTCAAGATTATGTAATACTTGGAACACATTTGCGAAATGCTTCTTTAAAGTATGAGGAGGTTAGAAAAAAGGTTGAGATCTTATCCGGCAAGATTGCTAATATAGTTAGAGAGGATTTATGAAAGTATTTGTTGCTCCATTACTTTCTTTTTTGCTAAATGGATTGGGTCAATTTTATAATGGCCAAGTAAAGAAAGCAATAATTTATATTGTTTGCTCAATTATTTTTATCTGCATATTTGTAGTGAGTATAGTTTTACTTTATCAAAATTTTATAGACGCTATTGAAGGAATTTTTGATAAAAAACTTCTTTTAAAAGGAGTGATTTTGTTTACTTTTTCTGGATTTATTCTCTGTTTGATAAGTCTTTTAAGTATAGTTGATGCATATAAGGTAGCCAAGAGCTCTTTAGATGTAGAATAAAAATTTTTAAATAATATGAAGCTTCTTGAGAGAAGTTATTTTTTTAGCATAGAAGATTTTTCTTCAGATATCATAGCAGGTTTTACTAAACCAAATCTAAAAGTAAAGACACCAAGCTGTATTAAAAAAGTAATTTTAGATTTAAGTAGTTCTGTAAAATTAGCCTCCTTAATTCAACTCCATTCATCAAAGATTAATATTATTAAAAAGAGTGGATTATACATAGGTGATGGGCTATTTACAGATAAAAAAAATATAGCGCTTTTAGTGAAAACAGCCGATTGTCTTCCAATTTTTTTCTATAATAAATCTAAAGGGATAATTGGTTTAATTCATATGGGGTGGCAGGGGGCAGTTAAAGGGATATTAGATAATCTACCATATAAACTTTCTTTGTTTAAAGTTGTTGCAGGCGTAGGTTTGCGTAGTTGTTGTTATGAGGTGGGTAAGGAATTTTTAAATTATAAAAAAATTAAACCATTTTTGATAAAAAAAAATAACTTTTTGTATTTTGACCCTATTAGATTTTTGTTTACAGAGCTTGTCGCAAGAGGCTTAAGAAAAGAAAATTTTTTTGATATAGGTATTTGTAGTTTTTGTTTTCCATATAAATTTTATTCTTTCAGGCGTGACAAAACAAATTATCGCACACTTTCTTTTATTGTAAAAAAATAAATTATGCAGTTAAAGACCTCTTTATATAATAAACACATAGAGAATAAAGCAAAAATTATTGACTTTGCTGGTTGGGCTTTACCTTTAGAATACGATAGTTCATTAAGAGAGGCAAAATCAACGCGGTTAAGTTGTGGTCTTTTTGATGCTTCTCATATGGGAGAGATTAGAATAATCGGTGAAGGTGCTTTTAGATTTTTACAAAGACTTACTTCAAATGATATATCTTTGACAAAAAAAGGTCAACTACAATATAATCTTTTTATTAATAACGAAGGTGGTATTATCGATGATTTTATGCTTTATAATTTTGGGGAAAGTTTTTTATGTGTTGTTAATGCTTCAAATATACAAAAAGATTATAAGTGGCTCTCTTCTAATTCTATAAAAAATGTAGAAATTATAGATGAAAGTTTAGATACTAGCCTTCTTTCATTGCAAGGACCAAAAGCATTTTTGGTTTTAGGAGAAATTTTTGGCAAACAAATTCAAGAGCTTACTTATATGCATTTTGTTGAGACATTTTTTGAGAATAAAAAAATCATAATTTCTAGAAGTGGTTATACTGGAGAGGATGGATTTGAGTTATATTGTAGATGGGAGGATGCAATAAATTTGTGGGATTTAATTTTAGAAAAAGGAAAAAAATATAATTTAAAACTTTGTGGTTTAGGCGCAAGAGATATTTTAAGAATTGAAGCAGGTTACCCTTTGTATGGGCATGAGATTTCTGACAAAATAGACCCTTTCAGCGCAAGTTTAGAATGGGTGGTGAAGCTTGATAAAGATTTTATAGGAAAGGAAAAGTTATTAGAGATAAAAGAAAAGATAAAATATAAACGGGTAGGTTTTTTGATGGAAGAGCCGGGATTGGCACGTCAGGATTATAAAATTTTTAACTCTCAAAAAATGATAGGTTGGGTTTCAAGTGGAACTTATTCGCCAAATTTAGATAAATTTATAGGTATGGCATTTGTTGAGAAAGAAATAGAATTAGATAGTAAAGTTGAGATAAAAATAAGAGATAAATTTTATAAAGCAAAAATTGTAAGTTTTTCATTTATTAAAAGAACACCTTCTATTTTGAAGAAAAAATAGAGAAAAGTTTTCCACTTACAATTGATCATTTTGTGTTTACAAAGTGAAAAACTGTTAACACAGATCAATTTACACAAAACAAGTGACGCTTAAAATTTGTAGTCTCATTCCACTTACGAAGTGGAAAAACAATAACAAACTTAAAAAAATATATTTGACAAATTTGCAAGAGTGTGGTATAAAAAAGCAAAATTTAGGTATATAGGCGAAAGGGAAATCCGTGAAAAGCGGATGCGGTCCCGCCGCTGTAGCCAGGGACGAAAGTCAGAAAATGCCACTGTCTGTCTTGTGCAGATGGGAAGGCTTGACAAGTAGGACGATCTGGGAGCCAGAAGACCTGCCTATATACAAAGGTAAAAGCTTATAAATCCTCGCGGAAGGATGAAGTAAATCAGGGTGCAATCCTTAAGTTCTAAAGATAGAGCTTAAGGATTTTTTATTTTTAATGGTATTTATGGCAAAGCTATTACTAATAAGGCATGCCCAGACAGATTATAATCTAAAAAAACTTTATTGCGGTTTTAGTAACCCACCTTTAAATGATTTTGGTATAGCAGAAGCCAATAATTTAGCAAAGCAACTTAAAGATTTTAATGTTGCTTTTGTTTATTCAAGCACTCTTTTAAGGGCAATTCAAACAGCAAAAATTCTTTTTCCTAATCATAAAATAAAAAAACTTGCTGATTTAAGAGAGATTAATTTTGGCATTTTTGAAGGCTTAAGTTATGAGCAAATTAGTAAAAAATATCCAAAACTTTATCAAGATTTTATAAATGAACCTTTTAATGTTTCTATACCTAAAGCTGAAAGATTTTTGCAGTTTAAAAAAAGAGTTATTAATGCGTTAGATACAATTGTTTCTTTAAATAAAAATAAAACAGTCGCAGTTGTTACTCATAGTGGTCCAATAAAAATAATATTGTGTAAAGCATTTGGGTATAAATTGGAAAAATTTTGGGAAATTAATCCAAATAATGCGGCATTTTACATTTTAGATAATCCGTAAAAAATTTAAAAAATGATAAAAAAATTAATTTTTATATTAGGTGGAGTGCGTAGTGGAAAAAGTAGATACGCAGTTGAGCTTGCAAAGTCTTTTGGGAAAAGAATAGTTTTTATTGCAACAGGTGTTGCTTCTGATGGTGAGATGAAGAAAAGAATAAATTTGCATAAAAAAACTAGACCAGCCACCTGGCACCTGATCGAGAATGCAGTTGATATTGATATTGCTATAGCAAATTTAAAAAAAAATTACGATGCTCTTTTGATTGATTGTTTAGGGCTTTTTATTTTTAATCTTATTGAAAAAAAATTAGACGATAAATCAATAGAGAAAAAATTGTATAAAGTGTTGGCGCAAATAAAAAAATGTGACTTTCCTGTAATCGTTGTTTCAAACGAAGTTGGTA
>JAMWCT010000011.1 GCA_023819525.1 Candidatus Omnitrophota bacterium | reverse complement strand
TATATAATTCCCTTTTGGCGTAAAGACAATCCCTGCATCATGAACAATTCCCTTTTCAAGTCCAGTTTTGTGTGCTACCTTTACTGTTTCTGGTAAGTATTTAGGCAGGCGATCATTAATTTTTTGCTCTAATAAAAAACGTAAAGCAAGTTTTGAATACTTTTCATTAAAAAGTTTTTTATTATAAATTTGTTCAAAAAGATATGTTATATCAGATATAGAAGTATAGTTTTCAATACCTCCTTTTCTTTTTGAAAAATCCATCATTTTTCTTTTTAAATAGGTGTGTTTTAATCCTATTTTTTTAAAAACATTGTTTAGATAATCAATCCCTAAAATATCAATAATTTTATTTGTAGCGGTATTGTCACTATATAGAATCATATTCTTTAGCAGTTCTTCAAAAGTTAATTTTATAGGTAAAGATTGTGTTTTGAGTATTCCAGAACCGCCGGCAATATCTTTATGTTGTATAACTATAATTGTTCGGAGGGAGATTTTTCCCTCCTCTATTGCAAAAAAAGAGGTGGCTAATATGGGCAATTTAATTAAGCTTGCGGCTGGAAAAAGTTTATTTTCGTTCTTAGCAATTTTTAGTTTTGGAAAATCTAAATCTTTTATCAAATATGCAATTTCAAAATCAATATGAGATATTTTTTTATTGATGTGTATTTTTAATCTTTTATATATTTTATCTTTTTGTTTTAAATTTATGAATTTGGAGTTGATAGGGATTGTATTTAAGATAGAAATAAAAAAAATTAATACGAACGAAAAAAGTAATTTAAAAGTAAGTTTATTTACACGGATTTGTGCTGTCTTCTCTCCCATGCGAACTTTACCAATATCGCTAGAAGGAAAAATATAAAAAATAGACCTATTCTTGTTGCAAAAATAAATGGTTTATTTTGCGTTTCTACGTTTTTCATATATATAATTGGCAGCCAATCTTGTATTAGCCACACGACTAAAATAGAAATCAAAAACAAGGGTGTGATGTATTTAATTATGAATTTATAAATTTTTGGAACTTTCATAAGCGCACCTTTATGTATTTGATCCCAAGCGTTTTCCATACCAAATATCCAACCAAATAAAATTGTTTCAATTGTGGCAAACAAAACTAAAAAAAATGTTCCACCCCAGAAATCAAGTTCATTAATTACATTGTATTTTGACAGGAAAATTGCAGGTTGACACAGTATAAAAGAAACGATCCCAAATATTATAACTGCCTTTTTTCTATTTATATCAAATTCGTCTTCAAGAAAAGCTATCGCTGGCTGGGCCAAAGAAACAGAAGAAGTTACACCTGCTAAAAATAACAAAAAAAACCAACAAAATCCAAATATTTCGGAAAATAGCAATTTATTCACTACTAAAGGCATAGTGACAAACCCTAAATTAAATACTCCGGAACTTACAATTGCTTGCATTTGTTGTGGACCAAAAAATACAAATGCTGCGGGAATTATAATACTACCACCTAAAATTACTTCGGCAATTTCATTAGTAGTTACCGCAGTTAATCCAGATAAAACCACATCGTCGCTTTCTGTTAGATAACTTGCGTATGTTAAAATTACTCCTATTCCAACGCTTAATGTAAAAAATATTTGTCCGGCAGCCTCAAGCCAAACCTTTCCAGAAAGTAGAATTTTAAAATTTGGATTCCATAAGTATCCTAAACCTTCTAAAACATTCCATGTAGGTTTAGTTTTGTCAGGGGTGCCTAATGTAAAAACCCGGAAAAGTAAAATTATAGCAAAAAGAAGCAAAATAGGTAATGCAAAATTGCATACTTTTTCTATTCCGCCTCTTATGCCATAATAAACAACCCAAATATTTATAAAAAAAGTAACACAAAAGAAAAAATAAGCCCATCCTAAATTTGTAAAAAATTGATTTTTTTCTAATCCTTGAAAACTTTTAAGAAAACTTTGCATTGAAAACTGATCTGTTAATTTTGAATATTTACCTATTAAAGAAAAAAAACTATACGCTAGGCTCCATGAAACTATATAAGTGTAATAAATAAAAATAATTAATGGTCCGAATATGCCAATTATACCGAAATATTTAATAAAGCGATTTTTTTGCCAAACGCTATGAAAAATTCCAGGTGCAGTACTATGTTCAAAGCCACCACCATAACGTCCCAACGTCCATTCTATCCACATAAGAGGTATGCCGAGCAAAAGCAGTGAAATAAAATAAGGAATCATAAATGCTCCTCCACCGTTTGAAGCGACTTTTGCTGGAAATCTTAAAAAATTACCAAGTCCAATCGCCGAGCCAGCAACCGCAAGTATAATACCAAGATTAGAACTCCACCTCTGACGTTTTTTTATTTTTGTTTTCATTTAACTAAAATCTTAAATATTTTCGTGAAAATCCTATAATAAAAATTGGGGTGATAAAAATCCCAAGAAAAGCTTCGCATATTGCAATTATTTTATTAAAACCGATAGGTACAATATCCCCATATCCAACAGTTGTAAAAGTGATTATACTGAAATATAAAGCATTAAAAAAAGTTGGAGAAATTACACTATTATCATATATAAAATTACCAAACATATAAGCAACGCTTGCAACCAAAATTACAAATATTCCAAAAAAAATTGTTCTTGATGGTTTTTCTCCATACCCCCATATTAAATATGAAAAAAATAAGAGGATAAAATGGAAAATGTGTTTTATTAAAGTTTTGAGGCTAAAAATGTGTTGTTTTTCAATGACATATTTTACCTTTTTGGGCTTTATCAAAAAATATAATAAATATTTCCTGTATGCATCTTTTGAATTATAAATTGCGTCAGAAAAATTTAAAAATTCACCATCTCGTTCATAGTTTATAGCTGCGTATTTATAAAGTAGCGACGCATATTCATAATCTTGTGCTTGGTAGGCTTCTTTTGCTGCAAGCTCATAAGCCTCTGCTGCATTAAAAAAAGTTTTTTCACCAACTTTTATATTCCAACAACTAGCTGCAGATGCAAAGCAAACCGCAGCCTGTGAATGGTTGTTTTTTTCTCTATAAATATTTGCTGCTTTTTTAAATAACTCGTAAGCTTCTTTCCAGTTTTGCTGTTGTAAAGATTGATGCGCTTTTTCTTCTAAAACTTTTTCATTCTCAAGCATTTTTTGATATTTCGTTAAATTGTTTTTTGATAGTCTTTTTATTGAAAAAACAAGAAACAAAAATTGAAAAGAATACATAAAATGTTAACAACAAGAATACAATAAATGTCTGTTTGCTTTTTAAAATGATTTTCAAGGGAAGCTCAAATTGTATACCTTCTAGCTTTTGTGAAACTATATTAGATAAATTTACAGTTTTTTGAGTAAGGATAATCATCTGCTTTAAGATTTCATAGCTGTTACAAAATAACAAAAAAAATAAACAAAACCCAAAAAATATTGACCAAAACATTAATCTATACGTAAACCTATAAAGCCTTAAAATAAAAAAACCAGCAGCTAAATATAAAATAGATGTAATGAAATTAAAGATAACATAAAATAAGGTTGAAAGCGGAAAAACTTTTTGTATTAAATAACGCCTTTTAAATGTTTCTAGGTAACTTTGAAGCTTCAATTTTTCTATTTTAAATTTTAAAGCTAATGATTTGTCGGATACATTATTATTTACATAATCTTGCAGTTTTTGAATCTCCGAAGATGTGATAGTATAAGTGTAGGCTAATAATTTATTGGTGGGAAAATAAAGCTTTGCATTTTCAATTGCGACATTAAATAAAATTACACCAATTAATATAAAAATAACACCAAATAAAGTTATTCCAAAGGTTTCTTTTTGCTTCATAAATTGTTTTCATTATTTAGTTTAAAAAATGTAAAATACTTTTGCTCTGCGAATTTTTTTATAGGATCTTATATTTTATTTAAAAAAACGTTGCGGGGGGCCGATTTGAACGGCCGACCTCAAGGTTATGAGCCTTGCGAGCTACCTGGCTGCTCCACCCCGCTATGGCATTTTAAAAAATATTGCGACAAATTATATCATTTTATTCTTTGGTGTCAATCACTATTTCATTTTCTCTTATTAATCCTAAATCTTCTCTTGCTAATTTTTCATAAAGGAATTTTTGTGAATTTAAATTTTTATTTTTTGCATCTAAATTTGCGATTTCTTTTTTTAACTCTTCAATTTTTTTTAGTAATTGGCTATTTGTATATCGTAATTCCTTTAATTTTGCATAGTTAGGAAAATAGAAAATCATAAAGGTTAAAAAAAATAAAAAAATAAAAAATAAAGCAAGCAATATTTTTCTAAGATTTATATTTAAAAATTTTACCAGCATATTCTGCACGTTTTCCTAATTCCTCTTCTATACGTAATAATTCATTATATTTTGCTACCCTTTCAGTTCTAGATAACGAACCTGTTTTAATCTGTCCGCAATTTAATCCTACTGCAATATGTGCTATACTTGTATCTTCGGTTTCACCTGAGCGATGGGAAACAATTGTAGTATAGTTATTTGAAATAGCGAGTTTAATAGCCTCTATTGTTTGAGATAAGGTGCCAATTTGATTAACTTTTATAAGCACTGAATTTGCTACCTTTTCTTTAATTCCTCTCTGTATACGTTGTGCATTAGTAACAAATAAATCATCTCCTACCAATTGCACTTTATTCTTTAATTTAGCGGTTAAGTCTTTCCATCCATCCCAATCGTCTTCAGCTAAACCATCTTCTAATGAAACAATTGGGTATTTATTTATAAGTGCAGAATAAACATTAATCATATCTGTAGATGTATATTTATTATTTTCATAAAGATAATAACCATCCTTAAAAAATGAACTTGCTGCTATATCTAGCGCTAACGCGATTTGTTTACCCGCTTTATAACCAGCAGTTTCAATTGCTTCCAATATCAATTGTATTGCTTCGCTGTTGTTATTTAACTTTGGTGCAAAACCTCCTTCATCACCCACAGAAGTTGAAAGATTACGTTTTTTTAAAATTGATTTTAATGTATGAAAAGTTTCTACTGCGGCTTCTAAAGCACGTCTAAAATTATCAAAGCCAAAAGGCACAATCATAAATTCTTGAATATCTAAATTATTATCTGCATGTAAGCCACCATTTATTATGTTCATAAATGGGACAGGTAATAAATTTGCTTTTCTGCCACCAAGATATTTATACAAAGGCAATCTTTTAGCTAAAGCAACCGCTTTAGCAGTAGCTAATGATACACCTAAAATAGCATTTGCTCCTAATTTTGATTTATTTTGGGTTCCATCAAGTTTAATTAAAAATTTATCAATTTTTTTAAAATCAGCTTCTTTATTCTTTAAATATGGAAAAATTATTTCATTTACATTGTTAACGGCTTTTAAGACACCTTTGCCTAACAATCTAGTTTTATCATTATCTCTTAACTCTAAAGCTTCATGTTCGCCGGTTGAAGCACCGGAAGGGACAGCTGCACGTCCTATTATATTGTTATTTAGTATTACATCCACCTCCACTGTTGGATTGCCTCTTGAGTCAAAAATTTCACGTGCAATAATTTTTTTTATCTTTGACATATCGTACCTCCTCTTATTAGAAAAGTGGTAGCATTAATTAATCAGCACCTTCTAAATCTGTTAATTTTGTTGTTTCTTTTAAAAAAGAATCTTTATCTTTTTTAACCACAACGGGTTTTATATATTTATCAACTAAAGTCTTTGTTTCTTTAATATTTAGTTGTTCAAAAAGAAAAGCAAATTCTTCTTCTAAAACAGAGGAAATTTTGGTTTTCCATTCGCGTGGCAAAGAATAAATTTCTTTTTTAAAAGGTCCTAAAGCATTTTTTCGTACCTTGTAAATAAACTGATCATCAGTAATATTTGGTTTCTTTTCATTAGCAAAATTTTGGTGTAGCCACGAATATATTTTTTCTTTTAATTGCAGGGGCAAATAATCATATACAATATTTTGGAATTGTGTTGCTAAATGAATTTCCGCACATCCAACTTTTGGAAAATTATTAAAAGCCTCATTAGGTAATGTTGAGGCGCCATGTTGAACTGCACCGGCTAATTTATATTCTTTCTGTGCAATTTCAGACAATTTTTTCAATGTATCAAAATCAATATTTACTTTTGCTATTGAACCGTCTGGGAGAACTACTCCACCGTGAGTGGTGCCGGTTTGTATACTAATTTTTGAAATTCCTTTTAAACCGTCAATTTGCGCAAGATAGCCGTTCATAAATGCATGCAATTCCTCTGGCGTTGAGTTTTTACCACCAACCTCTCCTATTTCTCCTCCGATTGAAATTTGTATGTCCTTTGGTTGTATTTTGCGTATGAACTCTGTAAAATGAGCACAAATTTGATAATTTAGTTTTTGTTGTTCTGGTATATCTGATTTTGATAAATCGACTAATGTTGATGAGTCAATATCAATATTGTAAAAGCAAGCATCTATCGCTTCTTTTATTAGATTTTTTAAAGAACTTATCTCAGCATCTTTATTATTAAAAAAATTTGAAGCCTTTACCTGAAAATGATCTGCTTGAATAAATATAGGCCCTTTATAATTTTCTTTTATTGCTGCCAACATTATTACTGAGCTGTATTCTTGTGGTCTTTGATCGGTATAACCGATTTCACTTTTGGCTATTTCAAATATAAATGCAGCAGCGTTTAGATTTTTTGCCACTCTAAAAATAGCTCTTGCAAGATCATAGGTTAGAGTACGTAAGTTTATCGCTGGAACAGAAAAACCACCGCATAATCCTTGACCACGTGCTTCATATAAACCGTGGATAGAAGAAGGAATTACTCCAAATTGAATTGCCGCATTATAGACTATCCAATAGCAAATTTTTTTTAAATATTCTGACTCTCCTAAAATTATTGTGTCGACTAAATTATCGGTTATTTGTTCTTGAAATTCTTTAAAATATTTAATAACTATATTATCATTTTCCGTTTTTATGATATCTCCAAATATTTGGGATTGGTTTGTATACACCATAGGTTTTCCCTCCTTTTTAAGTAAGAATTTTAATCAAGCGATAATAATTTTCGACTTCAATATTTTTTGGTTTGATCGCTTCTTTTAATTCAACTAAATCCAATCGATTATTTTTTATGCACACACATACATTTGTTTTGCCGTTTTTTAAAACCTCAACGGCAAAAGAACCGTAGCGGGCAGCAAGTATTCTATCTAACGATGTGGGTCTACCTCCTCGTTGAATATGACCTAATACAACTTCTCGCGTTTCTAGTCCAGTAATTTCATTTATCTTTTTTGCAATGTCAGAAGCTTTTGCTTTTCCTTCCGCAACTATTATTATCCAACTTATTTTTCCTTTTTTTGCACCTAAAGATATTTCCTCACACATTTTTTCTATATCAAATTCTTTTTCAGGCAACAAAACCTCTTCGCAGCCACCAGCCAAAGCGACCTGTAGCGCGATATAACCACAATTTCTGCCCATTACTTCTACAACAAATATACGCTCTAATGAAGTAGCAGTATCTCGTATTTTATCTAATGCATCTAAAGCTACGTTTACCGCTGTATCTACTCCAATACATAAGTCGACGCCATTTACATCATTATCTATAGTGGCAGGAATACCCACAACAGGTATCTTATATTTAGAGGCTAATAAATGTGCCCCAGTTAACGAGCCATTTCCTCCAATAATAATTAAACCGTCAATATTATTTTTTTTAATTGTTTCAACCGCTCTCATTTGACCTTCTTCTGTCATAAAAAACTGAGAACGACTAGTTTTTAAAATTGTGCCGCCTAAATTAATTATCCCTGAAACAGAACGTCTATCTAACAATTTCATTTCAGAATTAATTAAACCCTCGTAACCTCTAAATATACCTATCGTTTGGATTCCATAAATATTGGCTGTGCGAACTACTGCACGTATACAAGCATTTATTCCTGCACAGTCTCTTGTTAATATACCAATGCGTCTCATTTATTTAAATAAATTAAGTACCTAACTGCCAACTGGAAAGATATTTTTTTTGTTCAACTGTTAAGTTTTCTAATTTAATTCCAATTGTCTTAAGTTTAAGTATAGCAATTGTATTATCAATATCATGAGGAACAAGATATACTTGCTTTTTAAGTTTTTGATAGTTATTTTTTAAATATTCAACGCTTAAAGCTTGATTTGCAAAACTTAAATCCATAACTTCAGCGGGATGTCCTTCTGCCGAAGCCAAATTAACGAGACGACCTTCTGCCAAAAGATAAATTTTTCTGCCATTGTATAGTGTATATTCTTCTACAAAATCACGGATTATTTTTTTTTGTTTACTTAAGCTTTGTAAACCTTGTATATCTATTTCTACATTAAAATGTCCTGCATTTGCAACTATAGCGCCATCTTTCATGTTTTTAAAATGTTCTTTGCGGATAACCTTTGTATTGCCAGTAACAGTTACAAAAATATCACCAATTTTAGAAGCTTCTTTCATATTTAGAACCTTATAACCATCCATACATGCTTCTAAAGCTTTTAGGGGATCTACTTCAACAATGATTACATTTGCCCCAAATCCTTTTGCTCGCATCGCCACACCTCTACCACACCAACCATAGCCACATACAACAAAATTTGTTCCTGCAATTAATTTGTTAGTAGCACGTATAATTCCATCGATTGTGGATTGTCCTGTTCCATAACGGTTATCAAAGAAATGTTTTGTTTTTGCTTCGTTTACAGCAATAATTGGATATCTTAATTTATTTGCGGCTGCCAGTGCTTTTAGTCGTATTACACCTGTTGTTGTCTCTTCTGTCCCTCCAATTATATTTTTATGTTTATCAAAAGGTAAATTATGAATAGATGAAACCAAATCAGCACCATCATCCATGGTAATGTCAGGTTTTATAGATAATACGGCTTTTATATGTTCATAATATCTCTTAGTATCTTCGCCTTTTTGTGCATAAACACTAATACCAAAATATTTGACTAATGCAGCCGCAACATCATCCTGAGTAGATAATGGATTAGAGGCACATAAATATACTTGGGCACCACCACAAAGTAGTGTTTCTGTTAACACAGCTGTTTCTGTTGTAACATGCAGACAGCATGCAATTTTTAAGTTTTTAAGTGGTTTTTCTTTTTTAAAATATTTCATAATATAAACTAATACAGGCATATTTTTTTTAGCCCACTCAATTCTTAGTAAACCTTTTTTTGCTAATTTTATATCTTTAATTTGATAATTCATAATTTAAATTTTTTTTGCTTCCTTTTGCAAAAATTCTACCTTATCAAGTTTTTCCCAACTAAATTCAGGTTCACTTCTCCCAAAATGCCCATAACAAGCAGTTTTTCTGTATATTGGACGCAAAAGGTTGAGTTCTTTAATTATACCTCTTGGAGTAAGATCGAATTTTTTTAAAATAAGTTGTGAAAGTGCTTCATCAGAAATTTTTCCTGTTCCATAGGTATCAACCATTACAGCCAATGGTTGAGCTCTCCCAATAACATAAGCCAGATTAACTAAACATTTTTCGGCTAAATCTGCAGCTACAATATTTTTTGCGATATATCGCGCCATATAGGCGGCTGAACGATCAACTTTTGTTGGATCTTTTCCTGAAAATGCTCCGCCTCCGGGAGAAACCACACCCCCATATGTATCAACGATTATTTTTCTTCCTGTCATACCAGTATCAGATTGGGGTCCTCCAATTGTAAACTTCCCTGTCTCATTTACATAATATTTTGTATTTTTATCTATATATTCTTTTAAAATTGGTTTTGCTATAACCTCAATTAATTCTTGACGCGCTTTTTTAGTTATACGCTTACCACTTGTATCTAAAACATCTTCTGTATGTTGACAGGCTAAAACTACAGAATCTATGCGTTTTGGAATATCATTATTATATTCAACTGTAACTTGAGATTTTCCATCTGGGCCTAAATACTTAAGAATACCTTTTTTCCTCACTTCTGCCATACGATAAACAAGTCTATGTGCTAACATAATCGGTAATGGCATATACTCTTCAGTTTCTTTACAAGCATAACCAACCATAAAACCTTGATCTCCTGCTCCCCCTTTGTCTACGCCTTGTGCAATATCTGGTGATTGATTGTGTATAGCGTTTATAATTGCACAAGTGTGATAATCAAAACCATATTTTGGATCGGTATATCCGATTTCTTTTAGTATGTTTCTCACAAGGGTGTGAACATCAACGTAACCAGAAGTAGTAATTTCACCGCCAACAATTAAAAGCCCCATCGTCACAAATGTTTCACAAGCAACTCTTCCTTGTGGATCTTGACGCAAAACATCATCTAATATTCCATCTGATATCTGATCGCAAATTTTATCAGGATGCCCTTCTGCTACCGATTCCGCAGTTAAAAAATACTTCATTGTCATCCTCCTTTTTTAGTATTATTTGCTAATGATATGGTAATATTTTTATCTTCTTCTGATTGCACATTTGTTTGATTTTGTTGTTGAAATAATAATTGTTGGGTAGAATTTGTTATGAATTCCTCTATCTTTGGTAACTCATTTAAACTATTAAGCCCGAAATATTCTAAAAATTTTCTTGTAGTCACATATAAAAAAGGCCTGCCAACCACCTCTTTTCTCCCCGCTGTTTTAATCAATCCTAAATCTAAAAGGTGATGAATTACTCCATCAACGTTTACTCCTCTAATGGCTTCTATTTCAAAACGCGTTACAGGTTGTTTATAGGCAATTATCGCCAGCGTCTCTAATGCGGCGGTAGAAAGTTTTTGTTTATATCTTTGATTATACATTTTTTTAACCCAGACCTCATTCTCTGGATGAGAACACATCTGATAGCCACCGGCTACTTTAATAATACATATTCCACTTTCACGTTCATTATATTCTTTAATTAACATTTCGATATTTTCCATAATCACGTTTTTATCTAAACCTAAAATTTCTGATATTTCTTCTACCGTAAGTGGTTTTTCATTTACAAAAAGTAATGATTCAATAATAGTTTTTGTCTTCATGTTTTAATATTTTCTTTGTCGATAAATTTCATTTAACAATTCTTCAACGGAATCAATAGCAGGTTTAGCCTCAACTGCTTTTTTAATCATATCTTCAATTTCTTTTGTTTGATATTGTAATCTTTTTAATATCTGTTTTGCTTCTTCTAAAATTTCTTTTTTTGGAAGTTTTAATGGCTCTTGTGGGACTTTTATTAAAACGAAGCGCCCAACCTTCCCTTGTAAGTATGCGATAATTTGTTTAGCTTTTTGTTTGCCAATCCCATCCAATGTTGTTAAAAAATCTATATCGCCTTCTTCTATGGCTTGTGCAATCTGCGGTATAGGTTTATCAAAGGCTTTTAATGCACCTTTTGGACCTATTCCTGAAACACTTATGAATTTTTCAAAAAAATCTTTTTCAAGTTCATCGCAAAAACCTATCATTACCGGTATAGCCTTGCTTTTTTCCATGCTAAAATAATGATAGACGACCAACTCAACTTCATCATTTATGCCAGAACGCAAATTCGCATATACGGTTTTGGGGATATCAACTTCATAACATACTCCACCTACATCTATAAGTAAGCGGTTTTCCTCTTTTTTTATTAATTTTCCTTTAATTTTTGAAATCATATTTAAAAAAGATTTCTAATTTATTTATCTTTTGCATATGTGAAAAAGCTATAACCAGAGAAAAAGCATCAGCAGTATGATTAGATTTAAAAGTGTGTCCTGTAATATTTTCTGCCATTTTTTTAACCTGAAAAGATTTAGAATTACCTTTGCCTAAAATAGATTTTTTTGCCTTCGTAGGTGAAAACTCAAATAATTTAAGATTTTTTCGTTCAGTTAACAATACAACAACCCCTCGTATTTGAGCTAAAATCCCAAAAGTTATAGGGTGTCTATAATGCGAATAGAGCCTTTCTAGTAAAACCGCCTCTGGTTTAAAAATTTGTATTTGATTTTCTAAACATTCAAAAATATAATTAAGCTTTTTAGAAAAGGTATCATAACGAGCCGTTTTAATTTCATCCTCTTTAATTAATGAAATTTTTAGATTATCAACTTCACAAATTACATAGCCTGTTACATATAATCCAATATCAACACTTAAAATCCGCATTTATTTTAAGGTATTTCTGTTGCAATTTTTTCTAAAATATCATCTGGAATATCAAAATTTGCATAAACCTTTTGCACATCCTCGTGTTCTTCTAATGCTTCAATTAATGCAAGGAGCTCTTTTGCGGTTTCCTCTGTTACAGGCACTTTTGAGGTGGGTATAAGGGTTATCTCTGCTGTTTGAGGCTTTATGCCTTTTGCATTAAATGCCTCTTTTATCTTCTCAAAATCTTTTGGATCACAAATAATTTCATAATTTTTTTCCTGAATCAAAACATCTTCTGCGCCAGCATCAATACTTATTGAGTATATTTCATCTTCACTTGCCTGTGTTTTATCAATGAAAAAATAACCTTTTTTCTGAAAAATCCACCCTACACTTCCGGCCCCAGCCATATTCCCACCTTTTTTTGAAAAAACATTTCTAATTTCAGCAGAAGTTCTATTCTTATTATCTGTAAGTGCCTCAATCAACAACGCTACGCCTCCCGGTCCATATCCTTCAAATGTGCAAGTTTCATAATTAACCCCTTCCAATTCTCCTGTCCCTTTTTTTATAGCCTTTTCAATATTGTCTTGTGGCATATTTGCACCCCTTGCTCTTTCTATAGCTGTTCGCAATCTTGGATTAGTATCAGGATTTCCTCCACCTTCACGGGCTGCAACAGTTATTTCACGTATAAGTTTTGTAAATAATTGTCCTCTTTTTGCATCAGCTACACCTTTTTTATGCTTAATACTTGCCCATTTTGAATGACCACTCATATCACCCTCCAATTACTTTTATTTAAGAATTTATTTTACTAAATTAATAAAATTCGATCGCATTTTTGGCTAATCTGTCTGCTGGGTTGTTATTTTCTCTATCTATATGAAAAAGAGAAAAATTTTTAAAATTAGAAATCACTTTTTTTGCCAAGATATATAAAGGATAAAGATTTTTGTTTTTTATTTTAAAGTTGCCATTAATTTGCTCACATAACAATAAACTATCTGAAAAAACCTCTACCTTTTCACTCTTCAGATTAAAAATATCTATTAAAGCAAAAATTAACGCCATATATTCAGCAAAATTATTTGTTTGTATTCCCAGATAAATACTTTCTTTTTTTATCAATGCATCATTATGAAAAATTAAATATCCGATTCCCGCTCTACCAGGATTTCCTTGTGAGGCTCCATCAATATATACTTTAATCATTGCGCCGTAAGATCTTCATGAATATAAAGAATTCTAACACAATTTTCGCAAAGAATTAATTCTTTATACATTTTAATTTCATTTATTTTTTGCGCTGTTACACGCATATTACAAACTTTACAATTTTCGTTTTCTATATCTACCGCAGCCATTGCTATTCCTTGTCGTGTATTTAAAAGCTTCTCATATTTTGCTAATATATCTAAATCTATTTCTTTTATTTTTGCTTGACGCTGTTGAGTTAGTTGCAAAATTTTGTTATCTATTTCTTTTATCTTTTCCTTAAGTTTGTCTTGTTCGTCCTTTATTTTTTTTTCTTCTTTTAAAAATTTTTCTTTCTCTTCATTATATTTTTTTTCTTCTTTTTCTATATCATCCAAAATTTTTAAAACCTCCTCTTCTAACACAGATATATCTGCCTTTATTGATGCAATTTCAGCTAATTTTGCTTGATATTCTTTATTTGTTTTAAGTTGGTAAAGTTGTGTTTGTGCTTTTTTTATTGCCTCTTCTTTAGAAGCTAAATCAATCTCTTTATCTTTCCTTTTAACTTGTAGAGCCTTTAGATTTTGCTCGAAAGATACAACCTTTTGTTTTTCTTTTTCCAATTGTGATTGTAATTGTTTTAATTGCTCTGGAATTTCGTTTTCTTTTTCGTTTTTTAACTTATAAATTTCTAAATCAAGTTCTTGCAGATGAACTAACTTTGTGAGTTCTATTTTTAAATCCATACAATTCCCTTTTTATGGGCGTGATAGGATTTGAACCTATGACTTCTACAATGTGAGTGTAGTGCTCTACCCCTGAGCTACACGCCCATTCTTTGTGGGCCCGCAGGGATTTGAACCCCGGACCAATTGATTATGAGTCAACTGCTCTAACCAGACTGAGCTACGGGCCCAATTCTATTTAAAGAACGATTATAGCAATTGATGTTTGAGATAGCAAGTATTTTTTATTTATAATATGAGTTAAAAATTGTATAAGAACAAATTAAAAAGGCAACTGTTTTATTAGTTCTTTGCAATTTGAAGCTGCATCTAAAAGATACTTTTTTTCTTTAGCAGTAAGAGGAAGCTTTATGATCTCTTCTACCCCGTTTTTGCCTAATTTTACAGGCAGACCAATACAGACATCTTTTATCCCATATTCTCCATCTAAATATATAGAACTACAACATATATATTTTTTATCTTTTAGTATAGCTTCTATCATACGAAAGCAACTTGCCGCAGGTGCATATGAAGCGCTTGAGGTTTTAAGTAATTTTATGATTTCTTCCCCTCCCTTTTTAGTTCGCTCAATCAGTTTTTTAATTTCTTTTGTCTTCATAAATAATGAAATTGGGAAACCGCCGATATTGATATATCTATTAATTGTAAACATTTTATCATTATGAGTCCCGAATATTAGAGAATTTATGTTTTGAATAGAGAAATTTAGTTTTTGTGAAATAAATGTTGCAAATCTACTAGTATCCAACATCCCAGCCTCGCCCAACACTTTTGTTCTATCAAAACCGCTTAATTTAAATGCATAATATGTCATTACATCTAAAGGGTTTGTGACCATCAGAATAATTGAGTTAGGAGCGTATTTAACAATATTTTTTACGATATCTTTTATTATAGAAGCATTTTTGGCTAAAAGTTCAGCTCTATCCATACCAGCTTTTCGTGGAAAACCGGCTGTTATTACAACTACTGCTGAGTTAGAAACATCTTCATACGCATTACTTCCATAAATTTTGCAATCAATCCCTAAGGCACTGCAAGCCTGATAAATGTCTAAAGTTTTGCCAATAGCCATATCTTTATCAATATCTATTAATACGATTTTAGCTAATTCTTTTTGTGCGAGCAAAAATGCTAAAGCTGACCCTACATTTCCTGCGCCAATTATTGAAACTTTATTTTGCATAAGAATTATTTTAAATTTTTTATAATTTCAGAAGCAAATTCAGAAGTTTTTATTGGCTTTACATTTTTTATAAGACGTGCCAGATCATAGGTGATTTTTTTTTGCTTTATTGTTTTTTGTATCGCTTTCTTAATCAACATCGATACCTCTTTCCAGCCTAAATATTCAAACATCATTGCCCCAGATAAAATAAGCGCAGTTGGATTAGCCACATCTAAATTTGCATATTTTAAAGCAGCTCCATGTGTCGGTTCAAATAATGCAATAAAATCTCCGATATTTGCGCCCGGTGCCATGCCTAGACCTCCGATTTGCGCTGCGCAAGCATCGGAAAAATAATCTCCGTTTAAATTCGGCAATGCAATCACATCGTATTCGGAAGGTCTAGTTAGAATTTGTTGAAACATTGAATCTGCAATTCTATCTTTTATTATAAGTTTTTGACAATTGTTTTCAGTTTGCTTTTGATTTAATAACTCCTCTTCAGTAATAATACAATCAGCAAATTCTTTTTTGGCAACCTCATATCCCCAGTCCCTAAAAGCTCCTTCAGTAAATTTCATTATATTTCCCTTATGTACTATTGTTACGCTTTTACGGTTATTTTCTATAGCATAAATAATTGCTTTTTTTACAAGTCGTTTCGTTGCAGCTTCACTAATTGGTTTTATGCCAATACCTGCGTCAACTCCTATAGTGATATTAAAATTTCTTTTTAAAAAATTAATTACTTTTTTTGCAGCTAGACTTTTTGCTGGCCATTCAATTCCAGCATATACATCTTCGGTATTTTCCCTAAATATTACTATATCAATATCTTGTGGACGCTTTACCGGTGAGGGTACACCTTCAAAATAAAAAATTGGTCGCACACATGCGTATAAATCTAATTTCTGTCGTAAAGTAACATTTAAACTGCGCCACCCTCCACCAACAGGGGTAATTAAAGGCCCTTTAATAGCAACGATAAAATTTTTAATCGCTTCTAATGTATCTAGCGGTAAAATCTCTTTGTATAACTTAAGTGCCTTTTGACCGGCATAAACTTCAAACCAAACAATTTTTCTTTTGCTCCCATAGATAGATTCAATAGCTGCATTCCAGACTTTTAGGGCAGCTTTTGTAATATCAGCTCCTATTCCATCACCTTCGATAAATGGTATAATTGGCTTTGACGGAATAGATAATTTGTTATTTTCAATTTCTATTTTTTGACCAGTATGAGGGATTTTTATTTTTTTAAATTTCATACAATCCATCCATTACTTTTTAAGGTGACATAGTAAAAATCTTTTTTGCAATATCTGGATATTGTGCAATAAAACGTAGTTCTTCTTCAACTAAAGGTTTTTGATTATGAACGTTAGCATATCTAGCTAATTCTAAAATTTTTGTTGCCTCTTTATCGTCTTTAAATTTTATTTCAAGTTTTTCATAAACGTTTCTAAAACCTTTTATTCCAGAATATTCACCTAAAGTTATTTGTCTGCCAGTTTCTATAATTTCTGGTTCGCCTCTACCTAATTCTTCAAAATCGTATAGTTCATAGTTTCTTCTATTTTTTAATGCCCCATCGGCATGTATACCTGACTCGTGTGCGAATGCATTAGCGCCTATCCCTGGCTGATTTATCGGTATCGGTATGCCTAAAGCATATGAAGTATATTTACACATTGACCATGCAACATTTAATTTTATTCTGCTATCAAGTTTATATTTATCTTCTATACCTTGTGCAAATTTTATTGCCAGTACAACCGATACTAAATCGGCATTTCCTGCGCGTTCACCTATCCCATTTATACAAGTATTAATATACGCATCTACTCCACAGTCAATGCAAGCTTTTGCTCCGGCTACAGAATTTGCTACAGCCATACCCAAATCATTATGACAATGTATTTCTATTGGTATTTTTATGGCTTGGGCTAATTTTTTTACTCTTTCATATATAGAAAAAGGAGAATCATAACCTAAAGTATCGCAATATCTAATTCTATTTGCACCTGCTTCTTTTGCTGCTAAAGAAAATTCAATTAAATAATTAAGATCTGTCCTTGAAGCATCTTCTGCGTTTACCCCTATTGTTTCAGCACCTTTTTGTTTTGCTAATATAACTGACTCCTTCATGCTTTTTATAATTGAAGCATAATCTAATTTACCTTGAAATTTATATTTAATCATTTGCTTTGAAGTAGAAATTGATAAATTTAGATGTTTTAGTTTCGGAACATTTTTAAATGCTAGTTCTACATCTGAAGTGATAGCTCTTAGCCACCCACTTAGTCTGATAGGGGTTAATATACCCTTTTCTGCTAATTCTAAATTTGCATTTAGGTAATTAATCTCATGGTTTGTAAAAGGGAAACCAAACTCACTTTGAAAAACCCCAAATTTGTTTAAATAAATATTTACCATCGTCTTTTGCAACTTTGAAAGACAAATTCTTGAAGTCTGTACCCCATCTCTGTTAGTTACATCAATGATATAAATTTTATTCATCATTACCTCCCCTTTTTAAATTAAAAAATTGTGCTTAATAAGGTTTTTATATTTTCAACTCCTTTCTTTATTTTTTCTAAAGAGGTAGCAAAAGAAATCCTTATATAATTCTCATCACCAAAAGCGCTACCCGGCACGACTGCAACCTTCGCCTCTTCTAAAAGATATTCAGTTACATCTAAAGAATTTTTTAATATTTTATTTTTTGCTTTTTTCCCAAAAAATTTTGAAATATTTAAAAACAGATAAAATGCACCTTGTGGTTTTAGAAAACTTACATCTTTAAAATCCTGTAATTGCGAAACTAAAAAATCTCGTCGTATCTGAAATTCTTTTCGCATTTTGTAAATTTCTTCACCCGGTCCATTTAATGCGGCTAACGCTGCTTTTTGAGAGATTGATGTTGGATTTGAAGTTGAATGAGACTGGATATTATCGATAGCTTTTATTAATTCAGACGGTCCTGCAATATAACCTATTCGCCAGCCTGTCATAGAATACGTCTTTGAAACTGCATTTACAACAACGGTTTGAGATTTTATTTTTTTATCTAAAGACGCAATGCTGATATGGTTTGCCGAATCAAAAATTATTTTTTCATAAACTTCATCGGAAATTATCCATAAATCATATTTTATAGCGATCTCAGCAATCTCTTTTAAAATTTTTTCACTAAATACACAACCTGTAGGGTTAGAGGGGCTGTTTATTATTATTGCCTTTGTTCTTTTCGTAATAACACTTTCAATAGTTTTTATATTTGGTAAAAAATTATCCGCCTCTTTTGTCTTTACTATTACCGGTATGGCATCTACAAGTTTTATCATTTCTAGATAACTTACCCAGTAAGGTGAGAAAACGATTACTTCATCTTTTGGGTTACATAGTGCAAGAATACAATTGTATAGAGCATGTTTTGCACCGCAAGAAATGGCTATTTGCTCTACTGTGTAATCAAGATTGTTGTCCTTTTTAAATTTTTCTACCACCGCCTCTTTAAGTTCTCTTATTCCGGAAGGAGGTGTATATTTTGTAAAACCTTCTTTTATCGCACAAATTGCTGCGTTTTTTATAAAGGAAGGGGTATCAAAATCAGGCTCTCCAACTCCAAAGTCAATAATATCTATGCCTTTCTTTTTCAGTTCCTTTGCTTTAGCTGAAATAGACAAAGTAGCAGAAGGTGTAATTTTTGTTATCCGTTTAGCTAACGACTTCATTTTTTGCTTTCTTTTTTTGAGAACGGACTACGGTAACAGCGGTGCAATCAATAATATCATCTACACTACAACCCCTAGATAAATCACTACATAACTGTAATGTTCCTAAAATAATTGGACCAACTGCTCTTGCATTCGCAAGGCGTTGAGTTAACTTATAACATATATTGCCGGCATCTAAATTTGGAAAAATTAAGACATTAGCTTTACCAGCTACAGGGCTATCTCGCAATTTTCTTTTTGCAACATCCGCAACTAAAGCTGCGTCAGCTTGCAGTTCTCCATCAATTAAAAATGAGGTATTTCTTGCATTAGCAATCTGGACGGCTTCTTTTATCTTATCAACCCACCTTCCTTCCGCACTCCCTTTAGTAGAAAAACTTAAAAGTGCAACTCGTGGCAAAAATCCCAAAATTTCCTGTGCAAATTTTGCTGAAGATATTGCAATTGATGCAAGTTGTTCACTTGTGGGGTACGGTATAACGCCACAATCAGCATAGACAAAAACACCATTTTCTCCATAATTACAATTTGGAACAACCATAATAAAACAACTCGAAATTATACCATATTCTCTGTCAATATCAAAGCAATTAAGTGCTGCCCTAATTACAGCTGAACTAGTATAACTTGCACCAGCTACAAATCCATCTGCATAGTTATGTTTTACAAGCATTGCTGAATAAATTAATGGATTTTCTACAAGTTCCCGTGCTTCCTCAAAAGTCATACCTCTAAATTGTTTTCGTTCATAAATCATATTTGCAAATTCTTCTTGTTTAGTTGGTTCTAAATTATCATGTGTTAAAAGTAATGGATATGCAATTTTTTCTTTTTCAATATATTTTACTGCTTCTATCACTCTCTCGTCATTACTCTCCGGGAAAACTATATGTTGAGGATTTTTTTTTGCTTCCTCCCGTAGCTTTATTAAAATATTATCCATATCATCTCCTTTCATTTATATTATTTTTTGTGAAAATCAGTTTTATTAAATTACACCGATTTTATAATTGCATAATTATAACACAATTTAATTTTTTTAAAATATTTTTTCACCAAGATAATATGCTAAAAATTATGCAAATCAATTAAAATAGAATTATCAATAGTTTTAAAGTTCATCAATTTTAAAATGGGCAGGTATCAAAAAATATTAATATTGAAACAATTAATCTAAAAATCTATTAAACATTGTTTTATTTTAGAAGGCGAAACGCTTTCCATTATCTGCACTTTGCCAATTTTGTTAATAAGCACCATTCGTATATTTCCTGAAATAAATTTTTTATCATAACATACCAATGATTTATAAACACTTGAAAAGTTAAATTTTATTCTAGTTGGCAAATTATAAAGTTTTATGACATATAAAAGTTGCCTTAAAGTATCTATAGTGCATTTCTTTAAAAGATACGAAAGTTTTGCTGCAAAAACCATTCCTATTGCAACTGCCTTTCCGTGTGAAATTTTTTTATAGCTAAAAGAAGATTCCAATGCATGAGCAAAAGTGTGCCCAAAATTTAAGATTGTTCGTATGCCTTTTTTTTCTTTCTCGTCAAGTTCTACAACTTTTGCTTTAATCTTTACGCATTCTGATATTAATTGCACAATATATTCTGGGTTAAGATCTAAAATTTTTTGATAGTTTTTGCAAAGAAAATTGAATAATTTCTTATTTTTTATTACAGCATATTTTATTGCTTCAGAAATGCCGTCTATAAGTTGTTCTTTACTTAACGTTTGCAAAAATAGTGGGTCTATAAAAACAGCTTTTGGTTGATAAAATGTTCCTAAGATATTTTTTGCGTATTTTAGATTTATTGCAGTTTTACCGCCAATACTAGCATCAATTTGGCTTAAAAGAGTAGTTGGAACTTGTATATAGGGTATGCCCCTTTTGTATATTGAGGCAATAAATCCTCCTAAGTCCCCCACGCTTCCTCCGCCTAAACATATAATATATATTTTTTTGCGAAGTTCTTCATTTTTAGATAAAAAATCAATAACATAAAAGAGCCAATATTTTGATTTCGCTTTTTCGCCATCAGGAACTGTTATTATCTTATGCGATATGGTATCAAATGATTTTGCAATCTCCCTTTTATATAAATTATAGATTTTTTTAGAAGTAAGGATGTAGGCAAAATTACCTATATTTAAATTTTTTATATATTTAGCAATATCAGTAAACAAGTTGTATTTTATGTATATATTGTAGGCGTCATCTTTTAAGTTAACCCTAATTATTCTCATAGAAACTTTATAAATAATTTTAAAATTAAGGTAAAAAAGTTATCCCAAAGTAAAAATAAAATTACATATAATCCAAAATATGGAAATTTTCTACAAAAGTATAAAAATTTGGCTGAAAATAATGCACTTAAAATTTTTGAACCATCGAATGGAGGTAAAGGAATTAAGTTAATTATAAATAATAAAAGATTAGCGTATGCTAAAGTAGATAAAATCTGTAAAATTAAAATTTCTTTAAAAAAATATGAAATTAGAACTAAAAAAAAAGAAATTGCTAGATTCCCTAAAGGACCAACTAAAGCTAATAATACTGTCTGTTTTTTTTGGTTTTTAAAATAATAGTGATTTATTATAAGAGGTTTTGCGTATCCAAAAAATACATTTTTTGTTGCTAAAATTAGTATTAAGGGTAATATTATTGTTCCAAAAAAATCAATATGCTTAAGCGGATTTAGTGTTAAACGTCCTGAAAATTTTAAATTAACATCTCCGAAACGATAAGCCACAAAACAATGAAGATATTGATGGAAGGTAATTGAAAAAATAAAAAAAATAAAAAAAATAAAAAAACTCATTTTTTAGGAAGAAACTGAAGTTTTTGCAATACCAAATAACTACAGGCACCGGACCTCTTTTTTGCTACAATTTTTACATTTCTGTCTAAAAATTTTGCGCACTTTAATAAAGAAATTACTATTGGATAGGTTTGTTTAGACTTAAAAAGATAATTTGTGTTACAGACAGGTTGGCTAACTTGCACAATCCTTCCGCTTTCAACAAATTCTTTTTCTTCTATCTTTTTTAGAAATTGCTTATGGATCCACCCCCTCGCATATGGATATCCTTTGACTTTTATCCACCCTTCTCCCTCCTCAATTATATGTAAAATATTTCCTTTTTTTACCTTTCCAATTATAAACGACTCCATTGAAGGGCTACTGCGTAAATTTAAGACTGAAGCAATAACTTCTGCTTTATTCTTGTCAATTTTTTTTACAAATTCACTTTTCACATAACAATTAAAATCTTTTGGAAGTTTTATCTTATACCAATCATATTTTTCTTCTATTGCCTCTACTATATCGTCTTTCTTTAATTTTCCTATTACTTCTGAGAATGGTGTTGAATCGAGCCGTATATTTATATCATCCTTTATAGCGGTATAAGTTTCTTTAGAATATGTTGCAAAATTAGATATAAGGAGGTAAATGATAAGCAAGAGAATATATTTCATAAAAATTTTTATTTTGCTTGAGTTGTTGGAGTTTGTGTAGTTTTTGTTTCAGTTCCTGTTGTAGTTTGTGTTGTTGCTTGTGCAGCTGCTTCTTCTTTTTGCTTTTCTTTCTTGACTGCCTTTACCCTCACAGCTTTTATTTTAGGAAGGCCCAAAACAGCATCGCTTTCCTTCCAAAGGCCTTTCTCTTTAAGCCATTTTAGTCTCTCTGTTCTTTTCATAACAGAACGAAACTTTGTGATTTTTTCAGCGCGTTTTAAAGAAGTATGCAAACTCATTTTTGTTCCCTCCTTTGAAAACAACTATAAAGTTCTCAATAAACAATCAGAATAAATTTTTTGTAATACTTGTTGATGCTTTTTAGCAGTATCTTTATTTGAAAATTCACCT
>JAMWCT010000114.1 GCA_023819525.1 Candidatus Omnitrophota bacterium | reverse complement strand
CCAAAAATTAGATGACAAAACGGTGATTTTTGATGGAGAAGCGTCAGTTCTTTACACTTTCAACGAAACCGCCTCGTTTATTTTTCAAAAATTAAAAAGGGGCTGGGATGAAGATAAAATTGTCAGTAGTCTAGTTAAAAAATACCAAGTAAGAGAAGAGAGAGTAAGAGAAGATTTTAAACAACTGGTGGAGGAGCTTTTAAAAAAGAAAATAATTTCTAAGTAAATTTTAGAAACTGGTGACAAAAAAGTCAGAGGGGATTTGGGGGTAAGATTGGAAAAGCGATACTTTTTTATTTACTCCAGTTTTAGACTTAGCTTCAGAAATAATACTTTTTCCTTGGAGCGGGAGGTTAATACCCGATGGAGCAGTAAAACCAACTTTTCCCGTACCATTAATTATTCTAACAATTAAAATAAGATTATTGCTTCCGATATCTTCTGCTGAGAGTTGATGCTTGTAAGAAAAATTCTCCCCAGATGGGCAAGCGCCTAATTGATTAGCATCTTCAGCATTTTGAATTATAGTAGTTGTGGGGGGATTGATGGAAAACCTTTTTGTACTGGGAGAAGAACCCGCTTTAATCAAGGTTAATTCTAAAGCGATAGAGTTTGAGGTAGAACAAACAGTTAAGGCGTTGTTATTATACTGAGAAATTAGATTGGTAAAATCAGTTTGTTCGGGAGCGTTAGAACCCGGTTGACTTAAATAAAAAGTGTATTGTTCATCTTTTTGAAGAAGAGGACTGATAAAAGCGTTATTTTTTGTGGTTTCAATATTTACCGAGCCGGTGAAGCTTTCAAGCCCGGGTAAAGAGCTGATGTTGGCAATAGCTCCTTGTTTTAAAGCAGCTTCAATTCCTGCCTCAGCGGCCGCTAGCGCTTTTTGTGACTCCTCTTCCAATTTAGTTATTTGGGTTTCGCCGGTTGATTTAAAAGACAAAGACAAAACAACTGTCAAAATGGTGGCTAAAAGCATAACAGTTATTAATAAAACCTGTCCTTTTTGTTTATTGTATTTGTTGCCAATCATATTTGGAAATAGATAAATAAGGTAAAAGATCTAGATAAATTTTTGGTTCAAAGACAATAAAAAGAGAAGGTTTAAAATAATTTTCCCATTTTCTCCCATTAAAGAAACCTGCATTAGCGATTAAATTACCGATAATTTTTAAGCCATCATTGGTTGTTGTCCCCGTATTAATAGTCTGCCCAATAAAAATTCCTTTGGCCGACTTAGTATCGTTGGTAAAGTTAATATTAGAAGCAATAATAGCGACGGAGCCGTTATTTGGTTGAAAATTGTCAATGTCGATAGTAGTGGTGCCGGTAACAATTAAAAGAGTTTTTTTGTCATTAAAATTAACTTGGTTATTAATGTTAATAGTTAAATCTCCTTGGTATAAATTAATTCCCTCTTTTATTTGAGTAATGTCAGTAATCTCTTGATATTTTTTTCTAGAGCGAACATATTCTAAAAAGTTGGTGGTAGATAAAATTGTTTGTTTACTGTAACCGGTGGTTAACCATTTTTTCGAAGAAATATTAGCCGTGCCCATATTAAGACCATTAGCAGCGACTAGGCCTGTTTCACCTATAATAAAATAACGGTTGGTTGTATCATCATTATCATAAGGAGAAATATTTAAAGGGATAATATTAATGAAATTTGCAGAACTAATAAAACTAGCGTTTTTTAATTTTATCCAAGAGGCTATTTGAAAGAAGATATCTTTATTAAAAGCAGTAGGAGGGTTTTCTACAGCTACATTGACAGATATTTTATTGTTAGCAATTGAATTACATACATTGTTATCAGTCCAATATGCTGATTGATATTCGTTAGCAGAGGCTTTTAGGAAAAAATCTTGAATTGGTGTAGGGGCTGCATTTTGATTGTTAAAAATAATGGTGCATCGATAAGATGATTTAGTTTTTTCTGTCGGAGGAGTGATACCGCAGTTATGGATAATTCCATTTGGGAAAGAGGGTTCAATTGTAATTGAAAGATTATCAGATGAAATATTATTATAACACATTGCCTCAGAATATTCTTTTAATAGGCCATAAATAACTACTGTTGGATAGGGAGTTGGGGTTGGAGTTGGGGTTGAGGTTGGAGTTCGAGGTGGGGGAGGTGGTGGGGCTCCGCATGGTTGACATATTCCGGTAGTTGGAGGATTATTACATTGTCCCGCAGGTTCATTTCGGACACTACAAGAAAATGTGCAACTTAAACATGATGATTTATTAGCTGATTGGCAAGCGCTAGAATCTATAATATCACATTCACAACCTTGGCAGGTAGCTGACCAGATACCATTTTGACAATTACCAACAGCTACAACTTTACAATTAGGACCAGCACCATATAAAGCGTAGATAGGTTTGTTTGATATAATAAAAAAAATGACTAAAAGAATTAAAGAAAAAATAACGCTTTTTCTCAAATGTGTCATAAAATTATATTAATTAAGTTTCTTATTAATGTCAATACGAAAAAAGATTAAATTGAAAAGAATTTGTTTTAATATTTTGTTATTTTTTTATTTTATTTTTTTTCTTCTTAATGGTTTAGGAATTTTTTCCCAAAATGATATTTTTTTCATCACTTTTATCCCAAATGTTATTTTTTTATTGTTGATTGTCTTTAACTCAAAAAAAATTTTTTTTCCTTTTGAGGGTTTATTTTATCTTCTTTTTTTAATTTCTGCTATTCCCGCCAATTTTCACAATCAATATAATCTTGGTTTATCAATTGAGGGTTTTTTTTTCTATCTAAATATATTAATATTAATTATTTTCTTTTTAAATAATCAAACTTTATCAGGAAGAATAATCTATTTAATTATAAAATTTACCCCTCCTTTTTTTATTATTCTTTTTATATCAACGGTTATTTTTAATCAGTGGCCAAAAAATCTTGGTTTTACAGAATATAATTTTTTCTTTTCTTTTTATAATAAACATAATCACTTGGGAGATTTGCTTGGATTGGCAATAATTTATTCCTTTTTCTCTAAGAAAATAAAGCAAGCACTATTTTTCTTACCTTTTTTTCTTTTTTCTTTCAGTCGAAGCGCTATGTTAGCAATAATTAGTGTTTTTATTGTTTATATCGCTTTTCAACTATTTAAAAATTATAAAGATTATAGAAAGAATAAAATCGTTGATTTATTACTTTCGTTAGGAATATTTTTTTTCTCCACATTTTTTTTTCTTATTAAAACAGGGATATTGATTAATAAAACAAATCGCTTTTTCGAGCCAAGGTTTATTTATTTTGCAACTTCAATAAAAGGAATAATTAATCATCCATTTGGGATAGGTTTTTTTAATTTTGGGGCCTTAAGTGGAGTAGAAAATTTAATTGGAAGTTTCAGCAGCGAAATTCATAACTTACTTCTGGAAATTATTTTAGGTGGTGGGGTAATGTCTTGTATCTTTTTTTCTTTGTTTTTATTTTTTTTTATAAAAGAAATTTATCGAAAGGACAAAAGGAGATTTTTTATGGTTGTTTATTTATTAATAATATTTAGTTTTGATTACGTTTATAATATTTTTTTCTTTTTAATTTTCTTTTTTATTATTTTGATTGATAGTTTACCGACACAGAAAAAAAGATTCTTTATATTAGACAAAAAGATATTTATTACTCAGATTGTTTTTGTTATTTTTTTTGCTTTTTCATATTTTGTTGGTAGATTTTTTTATCTTAAAGGGAACTTTAATTTAGCCGCAAATATTTATTTTTTGAATGAAGATTTTTATGTTAAATCAATCAATCAATTATTAAAAGAAAAGAAATATAATGACGCTTTTTTTTATATAAAAAACTATGAACGCTTCTTTCCAATAGCACATGATTGGTTAGCTCATTTTTATGATACAGTTGGTGACTGTCAACAAGCAATTAAGCATTCAGAAAAGGCTTTAAATTACTATTCTTTGCCTTATTTTTTTCGGTTGAGAGAGGTGTTTAACACTTTTGAAAATTGCCATGGAGAAGATTTTGCTTATCAACAATTAAGAAAATCATATTTGTTAAAAAAAATAAATTTCAAAAATAACCAAGATAAAAAAGCAATAAAAAATATTTATAAAAATTGGTGTGTTTTTGATGACAAAGATTGTCAAAAGGTTTTGGGAGAGATGGTTTTTTATTACCATCCTAAACCAAATACAAAAGAAAGAAGTGAAGATCTGCTAATTAAGGCCACGTACACTTTTAATAACAATGGTTTTAATGAGCGTTTTAACTATCAGGTTAAAAAACCGAAAGATACCTTTCGAATTTTAGTTTTAGGCGATGGTAATGCTTTTGGGTTTTTGGTTGACACCAAAGATAATTGGGTGGAAAAACTAGAAGATAAACTCAAATCTCAAATCTCAAATCTCAAATCTAAATATCAAAAAATTG